>DATAVO010000041.1:0-22179 GCA_036267695.1 Frankiaceae bacterium | reverse complement strand
GACCGACTTGCCGGAGCCGGATTCGCCCACGATGCCGAGAGTTTCGCCCGGGCGCACCTCCCAGCTCACCCCGTCGACCGCGCGCACCACACCGTTGTCGGTGTGGAAGTGCACCCGGAGGTCCTCGACCGAAAGCAGCGGCTCGGTATCGGTGCTCGGGGCGACGTGATGGCTGGACTTCGTCGTGTCAGGGGGCTGATGGGCCTCAGCCGGGCCGGAGCCTTCCCATGCGGGTTGCGCGCTCATCCCCGCCTACTTGAGCTTCGGATCGAGAGCGTCACGAAGGCCGTCGCCCACGAAGACGAACGCCAGCACGGTGAAGACGACCGCGAGGCTCGGCAGGATCGTCAGCCACCATTCGGTGGACAGCTGGCTCTGGCCGGCGGCGATCATGTTGCCCCATTCCGGGACATCAGGCTTGACGCCGACCCCGAGGTAGGAGAGCGCGGCTTCGGAGATGACGGCGATGCCGACCTGAAACGTCGCGAAGATGAGCACCGGCGCGAAACTGTTGGGCAGGATGTGGCGCGTCACGATCCGCCATCGGCTCGCGCCGAGGGAACGCGCCGCCTCGACGTACTCCGACTCGCGGACCGAGAGGATCGACCCGCGCAGCAGGCGGGCGACGGTGGCCCAGCCGAAGATGGCGAGGGCGATGATCACCGGCAGGACGCCCTGGCCGACGACGGTGATGACGACGATGGCGCCGACGATCAGCGGGAAGGCAAAGAAGATGTCGCAGATCCGCATGATCAGCGAATCCCAGAAGCGCCCGAAGTAGCCCGCAATGGCTCCGAGGGTCACCCCGAGCAGCGTCGCCAGCAGGATGGACGAGAGTCCGACGATCAGGGCGATCCGCGCCCCGTAGAGCACCCGGCTGAATTGATCACGACCGACCACATCGGTGCCGAACCAGTGGTGCCAGCTCGGCCCGGTCTCGACGTTGAACAGGTCCTGCGCCTTCGGGTCATACGGCGCAATCAGCGGCGCGAAAATGGCCACCAACACGACGATGAGAATCATCATCAGGCCGATGACGGCGAGCTTGTTACGGACGAACCGGCGCCGGATGTCCTTCCACTGACCGGTGGCCGTCACCAACCCGTAGGCCGCCGCAGCCGCCGTGGCACCGCTGGATTCCACATCCGCGGACTCGGCGCCGGTCAGACTCTGGTTGGGCTGGTCGGGCCCGAAATCGTCGGTGATGAGGTCGGAATCAGAGCCACGCCGGTAGTCGTCAGGCTCAGGAGTCAGAACCTTCGGTTCACTCATCCGCTTTCCGCCTTCCGGACCTGGGCCGTGCTCACTCAAGCCTCACCCTCGGGTCGAGCACTGCATAGAGCAAGTCGACGATCAGGTTGACGATGACGAAGACGAGCACGCCGTAGGTGACGACGCCCATGATGATCGGATTGTCGTTGGCCCTGATAGCGGTGACCAAGGCGTTACCGATTCCGTCGAGGGAAAAGACATTCTCGGTGATGAGCGCGCCGCCCAGCAGCGTGCCGAAGGAGATTCCGAGGTAAGTGACCACCGGGATGATCGAATTACGCAGGACGTGCTTGAAGATGACGACCCGCTTGCTCAGCCCCTTCGCGGTAGCGGTGCGCACGTAGTCGGCGCGCATTACCTCGAGCATCGAACCTCGCGTGAGGCGGGCAACGAGGGCAGCATCGATCGAGGCCAGAGCGATCGCGGGCAGGATGTAGCTCTTGAAGCCGTCATTGAGGCCGAAGTAGGGCAACCAATGCAGCTGCAGGGCAAAGACCTCCTGCAGCAGGATTCCGATGACGAAAACGGGCACGCCAATGGTAATGGTCGTCAAAATAGTGACTGTGACATCGATGAACGAATAGCGGAATACCGCAGAAATAACCCCGGCTGAGATGCCGACGATGATTTCGATGATGATGGCGAAGAGCGCAAGCTTGGCGGTGTTCGCCAGCTTCGGCGGCAGGATCTTGGCGACTTCCCGGTTTTGCTGGCGATAGCTGGTGCCGAGGTCGAAATGCACCACCAGGCCCTCGACGTATTTGTAATACTGCACGTAGAACGGCTTGTCGAGGCTGTACTTCGCCTCCAGCGTGTGGGTCACTGCCGGGGTGCGGGCGTGGCCGCTGCCGGTCAGGTTGTCGAGCGGATTGCCGAACAGGAACAGCGCGCTGAACAGGATGATCGTCGCGCCGAAGAAGACCAGCACCATCTGCAGCAGCCGCCGCACGATGAACTTCAGCACTGGGCTGCCAACCTCCTCGTGCGCCCCCAACGGTCACGTCAAGCGTGCCCTCGGCAAGCGTCATTTCACGCTACGCCGGGCCGCGCCGGTGTAACAGCATCGGCCGGGCTACCCCCTTTCGGGACGACCCGGCCGATGCGTCCAGAACTACTTGAGCCCGATGGTGCGCAGCGTCGGGTTCTCGAAGAAGTCGACGTTCACGCCGACGAACTTGTTGTTGAACGCCCGGTACTGGGTGCGGTACCAGAGCGGGATGAGCGCCAGGTCCTGGCCGATGGCGATCTTCTCGGCCTGCTTGTAGTCATCCGCGCGCTTGGTCGGGTCCTTCTCGGCCTGGCCGGCGGCGAGCAGCTGGTCGACCTGCTTGTTGCTGTAGAAGCCGCGGTTGTCACCGGGGTTGTCCGCCGGCTGGGTGCCGAGCAGCGGCTCGAGGAAGTCCCACGAGGTCGGGTAGTCCGCGCTCCATGCCGCCCGGTAGAGGCCACCCGCCTTGGGGTCGGACTCCTTCTGCAGCAGCTCCTTGAACGGGCCGGGCTCGATGTTGACCTTCCAGCCCAGCACCGTGCTGAGCTCTCCGGCGACCGCCTGGATCCAGCCTTCATGGCCGGCGCCCGTGTTGAACGCCAGGTTGACCTTGGTGCCCGGACCGACACCCGCAGCCTTGGCGAGTGCCTTGGCCTTGGTCGGGTCCTGCTTCACGCAGGAGGCGCAGATCCCCGGCTGGTAGGTGCCCTGAGCCGCGAACGGCGGCGAGACGAGCGAGGTGGCCGGCGTGACGGAATTTTTCAGCACGCCCTGCACGATCGCCGACCGGTCGATGGCGTAGGAGACCGCCTCGCGGGCCCGCACGTCGGTGAGCGGCGCGTCCTTCACCTTGACCAGCAGGTAATTGATACCGAACGTGTTCGCCTTGACGAACGCATTCTTCGCCTGGTCGCTTGAGTAGTACTTGTCGGCGAACTGCTGGAGGTCGTCCGGGTTCACCCGGGCGTAGTCGAAGTCGCCGTTCTCCAGGCCCTTGTCCTCGAAGTTGGTCTGGCTGCCGTCGTTGATGGTCATCTCGACCTTGTCGAGCAGCGCGGGCGTCCCGTCCGTGTAGTTCGGGTTACGCACCAGGGTGATGCTCTTGTCGTGCTGCCACGGCTGCGACAGCATGAAAGGCCCGTTGCCGATCGGGTCGTCATTGTACTTGGTGTTGTTCGCGGCGCCTGCCGAAGCGGGCACCGGGCTGAACGCGGGCTGGGCGGTCTTCAGGTCGAACTCGCAGTCCGGCTTGGAGAGCGCCACCTTGAGGGTGAGGCCGCTTGCGGTCAGGCCGGTGAAGTCCACCTTGGTGGGGTCGTTCACCTTGCTGGCCTGGATCGTGTCGAAGCCCTCGATGCCGGCCATGTGATACGCGGTGTCGGACGCCGCGCTACCGATCGCGGTCCGGGTCCAGCCGCGCTTCAGGCTTTCGGCGTCGACGGGGTCGCCATTGGAGAACTTCTGCCCGCTCTTGACGGTGAAGGTCCAGTTGCTGCAGGTCGCATCGGAGCTGTAAGAGTCGGCGAGCTGTTTGACAGCCTTGCCGTCGGGCTCGACGGTCAGGAGGGTGTCGAAGATGTTCTTGGTGACCAGCTGACCCTCGGACTCCTGGGAGTTGTACGGGTCGATCGCAGTCGGCTCGACGATGGAGAGCCGGAAGGTGCCGCCGGCCTTGCCGACCCGGCTGTCGATCGGGGTGACCGGGAGCTTCGCGAGATCGACCTTGCCGCCCTTGCTGCCACCGCCTCCGCTGCCGCCGCCGCTGCCAGAGCCGCCGCCGCTGCTGCCACAGGCCGCGACGGCGAGCACGCTCGCCACAGCCACAGCAACTGCTGGCTTCTTCCCTCGAAGCATCCTCATCCTTCCGTTTGCCCGCATGTGGGGCGACGCCTGAACCGGCAGCCGAGCGCCCACCGGCAACTCACAATCACTGCACAGCAATGCGGGAATTGAACACGGCAGGCGCGCTCCTGGCACGAGGCGCGCCCCAGATGTTGTGAACTCGTGACCGTGCCGGAACGCGGCCGCAACCGCCATTCGGCGGAAACTTTCGCGTCTTGAGCGGCTATTCGGGTGAATCTTCCGGACGCTCAGTAGTGCACATCAAGAGCAACCCAACGCAAGCTCAAACAGGACCGCGCGCTCGTCCTGCGCATATCGGGTGAAACCGACCCTACTGAGAACGGCCTGGCTGGGCTCGTTGGCGACCTCGCACTCGGCGAAAAGAGTGCCTGCGCCAAGCTCCCGAGCCCGCTCGACGAGAAGGCGTAGTGCCTGCGTGGCATGCCCTTGGCGACGCTCGGAGGCCACGATGCCGTAGCCGATCTCGACCCGGCCTCGCTCGTCCACACCGCCATGGAAGCCGATACTTCCGATGATCTCACCGGGTTGTGGCGAATCTGTTGTGAGATAAGCACTCTCTGTGACTTCCGCGACTCGGCAGACGAGGAAGGCGCCGAACGGCCGCGGGTCGAGGCCGGCCGCGCACCGTTCCAGGAACATCGCCGCCGCCACCTGGTCGCTCTCAGCGGGAAAGTCCGGCGCGCATGCAGCGCCCTCCGGACAGCGCCCAGCCACGATCGCCTGCGCCGCGGCCTCGTCAATTACCCGAAGCAGCAGGGTCACGAGCCGCCCGAACCCCCAGCTCCGGCCGGCAGTGCGCCGCGGACGATGCCGCAGAAATCCTCCGCGATCAGGCTGGCCCCGCCGACGAGCGCGCCGTCGACATCGGGCTGCGAAAGCAGTTCGGCGGCGTTGTCCGCCTTGACCGACCCGCCGTAGAGCACCCGGGTACGCGCCGCCGCACCCGGGCTGACCAGCTCGCCCAGCTTTCCACGCAGCGCCGCACACATCTCCTGCGCATCGGCCGCCGTGGCGGTCTTTCCGGTGCCGATGGCCCAGACGGGCTCGTAGGCGATGACGAGGTGCCCGTCCGGCTCCTCGATGTGCTCGGCAAGCACGCCGGCGATGCACCCGGTGAGCGACTCGAGCACATGCTCGACGTGGCGCCGCTCCTCGCGGATCGTCTCCGACTCCCCCACGCAGATGATCGGGATGAGCCCGCTGGCGTACGCGGCCCGGGCCTTGGCCGCGACCGTCGCGTCATCCTCGCCGTGGTACTGGCGCCGCTCGCTGTGCCCGACCGTCACGTAGGTGCAGCCGAGCTTGGCGAGCATCGGTCCGGCGATCTCGCCGGTGTACGCGCCGCTGCTGTGGCTCGAGAGATCCTGGCCTCCGTAGACCAGCGGCAGCTTGTCGCCCTCGATCAGGGTCTGGACACTGCGAATCGCGGTGAACGGCGGCAGGACCGCCACCTCGACCTCCTCGGCCTCGCGCTCGCGGAGCCCGAAGGTGATCTTCTGGACCAGCGCGATCGCCTCGAGGTGGGTGAGGTTCATCTTCCAGTTGCCGGCGATCAGAGGCTTGCGCCCGCTCGCACGTGCCATCAGTTCACTCCGCCGCGGTCGTCATCGAGTGCCGCCAGACCCGGCAGCACCTTGCCTTCCAGGTATTCCAGGCTCGCCCCGCCGCCGGTGGAGATGTGACCGAAGCGCGCCTCGTCGAAGCCGAGCGCCCGCACCGCTGCCGCACTGTCGCCGCCGCCGACCACCGTCAGCGCATCGGTCAGATCGGCGACGGCCTCGGCAACTACACGGGTGCCCCAGGCAAACGGCGGCAATTCGAAAACGCCCATCGGGCCGTTCCAGAACACGGTCTTCGCACCTTGCAGCGAGGCCGCGAACTCGGCGCCGCTCGCCGGCCCGATGTCCAGGCCCTTCATCCCAGCGGGAATCGCACCGGCAGCGACGACGAACGCCTCCGCTTCCGCCGAGACCTCAGCGGCGACCATCACGTCGCTCGGGAGCAGGATCCGGCCGGCCGCACCCTCGAGGAGCCGGGCGCAGGTGTCGATCATCGACTCTTCGAGCAGCGAGCCGCCGACGTCGTGTCCTTGCGCGGCAAGGAACGTGAAACACATGCCGCCGCCGATGAGCAGCCGGTCGACCTTCGGTAGCAGGGCGTCGATCACCGCCAGCTTGTCGCTCACCTTGCTGCCACCGAGGATGACGACGTACGGGGCGGCGGGCGCCGCTGTCAGCCGCTGGAGGACCTCTAGCTCGCGCAGCACCAAACCACCCGCGTAGTGCGGCAGCCGCGCTGGCAGTTCGACCACGGACGCGTGGGCACGATGCACCGCACCGAATGCGTCGTCGACATAGGCGCCGGGTGAGCTGCCGAGCGAGGCGAGCGAGGCGAGCCGGTCACCGAAGGCACCGCGCAGCCCGGCGTCCTTGCTCGTCTCCCCGGTGTCGAAGCGCAAATTTTCCAGCAGCACCACGTCGCTGTCGGACAGGCCGGCCACCAGCGCGGTGGCGGGTGGACCGACGACGCCCGTATCGGGATCGAAATCGGCCAACGGTATCGGCCAACCCAGCAGCGAGCTCAGCTTTTCGGCGACAGGCGCGAGCGAATATTTCGCCTCGAACGCGCCCTTCGGACGCCCGAGGTGGCTGCACACCACCACGCGCGCACCGGCGTCGGCGAGCGACTTGATGGTCGGCAGGCTCGCCCGGACCCGGCCCTCGTCGGTGACCCGGGAACCGTCGAGCGGGACGTTCAAGTCGGAGCGGACGATCACCACCTTGCCGCGCACACCCGCGGCAAGGAGATCAGCGAGTGATTGCACCGCCGCTACAGCCGGGAACCGACGAGTCCGACCAGATCGACGAGACGGCTCGAGTAGCCCCACTCGTTGTCGTACCAGCCGATGATCTTCACGACCGGGCCGCTGGTCATGGTCAAGCTGGAATCGAAGGTGCACGAGGCGGGCGAGCCGACGATGTCACTGGAGACGATCGGGTCCTCGGTGTAAACGAGCACGTCCTTCAAAGGCCCGTCGGCAGCCGCCTTGAACGCGGCGTTGACCTCGGCGGCCGAGGGCTCGGCGTTGAGAGTCGCGACGAGGTCAGTGACCGACCCGTCCGGCACCGGCACCCGCATGGCGATGCCGTCGAGCTTGCCCTTCAACTGCGGGAGGACGAGTGCGGTGGCCTTCGCCGCACCGGTGGTGGTCGGGATGATGTTCTGCGCCGCAGCCCGGGCCCGGCGGAGGTCGGAGTGCGGGAAGTCCAGGATCACCTGGTCGTTGGTGTACGCGTGAGTGGTGGTCATCAGGCCACGGACGATGCCGAACGACTCATCGAGCACCTTCGCCATCGGCGCCACGCAGTTCGTCGTGCACGAGGCGTTGGAGATGACGTGGTGCGCGGCCGGGTCGTAGGCACCGTCGTTGACGCCCATGACGATCGTGATGTCCTCGCCCTTCGCGGGAGCAGAGATGATCACCTTCTTCGCTCCAGCGGTCAGGTGCTGGCTGGCGGTATCGCGGCTGGTGAACCGGCCGGTCGACTCCAAGACGATGTCGCATCCGAGCTCGCCCCATGGCAGCGCCGAGGGGTCACGCTCGGACAGCACCTTCATCTCGGTGCCGTCGACCGTGATCGAACCTTCGGCCGACGTGACGGTCTTGCCGAGGCGGCCGAGCACCGTGTCGTACTTCAACAGGTGAGCCAGGGTGGCGGTGTCGGTGAGGTCGTTGACCGCGACGATCTCGATGTCCGAACCGGCGGAGCCACTCACGGCGCGATAGAAATTGCGCCCGATCCGGCCGAACCCGTTGACGCCTACTCGAATACTCACCGCTGCCTCCGGACGCGAATGCTGGTTACGCGGCGAGCCTACCGATTCACAGTGCGCTGATCAGGCTCCTTCGAGCAGCTCGGGGCTGACGGCCGCTTCGGTGGTAGGCAATCCGAGCGCAAGGGCCCGTTTGTCGGCTAACGCGAGCAACCGCCGGATGCGCCCGGCGACCGCGTCCTTGGTCATCGGCGGATCGGCGAGCGCACCCAATTCCTCCAGGGAGGCTTGCGGATGCTTGAGCCGGAGCTCCCCCGCGGCGAGCAGGTGCTCGGGCGCCGCTTCCAGCGCCGAGCCGTCGACGCCGTTGGCGCCCTGCGAGCCAATGTGCGTATTGCCGCTCAGGATGTCCATCGCCGCCGAGACCCGCGCGCCTGCTGCCACGGCCGCCCGGGCGGAGCGGCGCAGGTTGGCGTCGTCGAAGTTGGCCAGCCGGTTGGCCGTGGCGCGGACCTCGCGCCGCATCCGGCGCTCCTCCCACGCGAGGACACTGTCCTGCGCGCCCATGTGGATGAGCATCGCGCCGATCGCCTCGGCATCACGGATGACGACGCGATCGACTCCGCGCACCTGCTTGCTTTTGGCCTGGATGCCGAGCCGGCGAGCGGCGCCCACGAGCGCGAGAGCCGCTTCGGGGCCGGGCGAGGTGATCTCCAGCGATGAGGACCGCCCCGGTTCGGTGAGAGACCCGTGCGCCAGGAAGGCCCCGCGCCACGCGGCGGCCGCGTCGCACAGCCCGCCGGTGACGATCATCGGCGGCAACCCCCGGACCGGCCGTCCGCGCTGATCGATCAATCCGGTCGCCCGGGCGAGGGCCTCACCGCCGCGGTCGACCCGGATCAGCCAGCGCGCGCTGCGGCGCAGCCCACCCGCCGCGAGCATGGCGATCTCCGAAGGGTGGCCGAAGACCTCGGCAATCTCCTGCCGGAGGCGCCGGGCGACCGACGCGGTGTCGAGTTCGGCCTCGACCACGACCCGGCCGTTCGCCAGATGCAACCCGCCGGCAAACCGAAGGATCACCGCCATTTCGGCACGACGACAGCAGGCTTTTCCCGTCGGGAGTCGACTCAACTCGTCTTTCACCGTCGGTGTCATCGCAGCCACGCACAGTCTCCTTCTTCGCCTGCTGGGGAACCCTAATTGGTTTCAGCTCGACGTGTCTCTAGCCTTCAGCCGGTACTTCGTTGATCACCCGACGGAATGCCGCTGCCAGCGTCACCGGGTCGTGATGGGGCTTACCGGAAATCGCCACCGGCGCCAGGATCAGCGCAGCCCCGACGGCGTCGGACGCGAGCCGCAGGCTCTCCAGATCGGGAACGACCCGGGGGTCTGCGATGACCGCGTCCAGTCGCAGGGCCGGAACGAGCCGAGCGATCTCCTCCAGATGAGTATGAGGGGCAAAGCCCTCGGTTTCACCCGGCTGGGCAGCAATATTCAGGACGAGAATGCGCTTCCCCGCAGCCGTCAAGATTGCTTCCGCCATGACCGGTGAGAGCAGATGCGGCATGACGCTGGTGAACAGCGAGCCGGGCCCGAGGACGAGAGCATCGGCAGCGGCGACGGCTGCCAGCGCCTCTGGGCAGGCCCGGGGTGCGCTCGGCACCAGCGCGACCGTCTCGACCCGACCCGTCGTCGTCGCAACGGCCACCTGACCGCGCACGCGCGAAGAGCGTCCCGATCGCTCCTTGACCCCCGCCACGATGTCGACCGGCTCCGGGGACAGCGGCAGCACGCGTCCGCGGCAGCCGAGCAGATCTGCGGCGGCATCCAGCGCGCGTACCGGATCGCCGGCCTCGGTGGCGAGCGCGGTCAGGATGAGATTGCCCATGGCGTGCCCGGCGAGCTCGCCGTTGCCGCCGAAGCGATGCTGGAAGGCCTCGGCCCAGAGCGCGGCTTTCCCTTCCCGCTCGGCCAGAGCCACCAGCGCCATCCGCAGATCTCCCGGCGGCAGCGCACCGAGCTCCTGGCGCAGCCGGCCGGACGAGCCGCCGTCATCGGCCACCGTCACGATCGCCGTCAAGCGCGCGGTCACGCGGCGAAGCGCGGCCAGGCTGGCAGCAAGGCCATGGCCACCACCGAAGGCCACGACGGCGGGAGAGTCACTCATTCGCGCCCCAGATCGCGATGCACGACGCGCACTTCGACGCCGGACTCGACGAGCTGATCGGCAAGCGCCGTCGCGATGGCGACGCTGCGGTGGCGACCGCCCGTGCATCCGACGGCAAGCGTGAGGAAACGCTTGCCCTCCTGTTCGTAGCCAGCCCGGATGATCGCGAGCAGCTCGTCGCTGCGCGCCAGGAAATCCGCCGCACCCGGCCGGCTGTAGACGTAGTCGCGTACCTCAGGGTCGAGACCGGTCTGCCCCCGCAACCCCTCGACCCAATGCGGATTGGGCAGGAATCGGCAGTCGAGCACGACGTCGGCGTCGAGCGGCAGCCCGTACTTGAAGCCGAATGACATGACCGTCGCGTGCAGCACCGGCCGCCCCGGGTCACCGAAAGCGGCATCGATCTTTTCCCGTAGTTGATGGACATTCAGGTCGGTCGTGTCGAGCACGAGGTCGGCTTCGCCGCGCAATTCGGTCAGCAGCGCGCGCTCGGCGGTGATCCCTTCGACGAGCGGATCCCGCTGGCGCAGCGGATGCGGGCGGCGGACGCTCTCGAACCGGCTCACGAGCGCGCGGTCGGACGCCTCCAGGAAGAGGATCCGGGGTTTGGCGCCCCGCTCGTCCAGTGCTCGAAGCGCCTCGCGCAGGTCCGCGAAGAACGCCCGGCCGCGGACGTCGACCACCGCGGCGATTCGATCGACCGTCCCCTGCGAACGAACGCCGAGCTCGGCGAGGGTCGGCAGCAGAGCCGGCGGAAGGTTGTCGACGACGAACCAGCCCAGATCCTCCAGGCACTTCGCCGCGGTGCTCCGGCCCGCGCCGGACAGCCCGGTGATGATCGCCAGCTGGACAGGAGTCGGCGCCGCCGCCTGCGTGCTCTGCGTTGCACTCACGCGGACAACACCTCTCCGGTCGTCGGATCGATAGCGGGCTCTGCGGGCTTACCGGCCAGCGCGGCGACGATCGCTTCCGCAGTGCGCGGGCCGATCCCGGCCACCTCGGTGATCTCCTCGACCGTCGCAGCGCGCAGCCGCTTCAGCGATCCGAACCGGCCCAGCAGCGCCTTGCGGCGGGTCTCCCCCAGGCCTGGGACGCCGTCCAGAATGCTTTCCACCATCGACTTGGAACGCTTTTGCCGGTGATAGGTGATGGCGAACCGGTGAGCCTCGTCGCGTACCCGCTGGAGCAGGTACAGACCCTCGCTCGTGCGGGGAAGGATGATCGGGTCGGGATCGCCCGGCACCCAGACCTCCTCGAGCCGCTTCGCCAGCCCGCAGATTGCGACGTCGGAAATGCCGAGATCCTCGAGGGCCGCGGCGCCGGCGTTGACCTGAGGGAAGCCGCCGTCGACGACCACGAGATTCGGCGGGTACGCGAATTTCCTGGGGCCCGCCTCTACCTGTTCAGCGAGGGGGTCGGCCGTGGCCGACGCTGAGGTCTCGTCCAGGTAACGGGCGAAGCGGCGCCGGACGGCTTCGTAGAGCCAGTCGACATCGCCGCCTTCCACCGTGGCTCGGGCACCGCCGTGGTTCTCGGTCGACTCCGGATTTCCGGCGCCCCGGATAGCGAAGCGGCGGTACTCCGACTTGCGCGGGATGCCGTCCTCGAACACGACCATCGAGGCGACGACGCTCGTGCCCTGAAGGCTCGACACGTCGAAACACTCGATCCGCAGCGGCGCATCGGCCAGCCCGAGCGCCTCCTGCAATTCCGACAGCGCCCGTGAGCGCGCGGACAGATCACTCGCACGCCGCAGCTTGTGTTGCGTGAAGGCTTGCTGCGCGTTGCGGCCGACCGTCTCCAGCAGCGAACGTTTGTCACCGCGCTGCGGCACCCGGATCTCCACCCGGCTGCCGCGCTGCAGGCTCAGCAGCTCCGCGACCACCTCGACATCCGCCGGCGCCGCGGGGACTAGCACCTCGCGGGGCACCTCATGGCCATCGACGAGATAGGCCTGCGACACGAACCGCTCGACCAGATCGGGGAGGCTCTCGCCGTCGAGCTTGTCGACGACGTAGCCGCGCTGCCCGCGCACCCGGCCACCGCGGACGTGGAAGACGAAGACCGCCGCCTCGAGCTCGTCCTGGGCGAACGCGACCGCATCCGCGTCGGTGTCGTCGGAGAGCACGACGGCTTGCTTCTCGATGGCCCGGCGCAGCGCCCCGATGTCGTCGCGCAGCCGCGCCGCCCGCTCGTATTCCTGCTCGTCCGCCGCCTCCCGCATCTGCGCCTCGAGCCGGCGCAGGAAGCGAGTGGTCTGCCCGGCCAGGAAATCGCAGAAATCATTGACGATCTCGCGATGTTCCTCGGTGCTGACCCGCCCGACGCAGGGCGCCGAGCACTTGTCGATGTAGCCGAACAGGCAGGGCCGACCGACCTGCTGCGCCCGCTTGAAGACACCCTTGCTGCACGTGCGCGCAGGAAACACGCGCAGCAGCAGATCAAGCGTTTCTCTGATGGCCCAGGCGTGGGAGTACGGCCCGAAGTAGCGCACGCCCTTGCGCTTGGGCCCGCGCATCACCTGCAGCCGCGGGACTTCCTCATCGAGCGTGACCGCCAGCCAGGGGTAGCTCTTGTCGTCGCGGTAGCGGACGTTGAAGCGCGGGTCGTACTGCTTGATCCAGGTGTATTCGAGCTGCAGCGCCTCGACCTCGGTCGAGACGACGGTCCAGTCGACGCTGCGGGCGGTACGGACCATCTGCTCGGTGCGCGGATGAAGGTCGCCGGTGAAGTACGAATTCAGCCGGCTGCGCAGGCTCTTGGCCTTGCCGACGTAGATGACCCGACCGCTGGAATCGCGGAACCGGTACACCCCCGGCTCCTCGGGGATCGACCCGACGGCAGGTCGCCAAGGGGCACGCGCGCCGTTGACCGCGCGCGGACGGCGAGCAGTGAGCTCTCCGCCGCCGGCTGAAGCGGATGGCGCCGGGGGGGAAATTTCCGTTTCACCGACCCCCCGATTCACCACCCCTTCGAGGGTAGTCGCGTCGGGCGTGCCGCGCCTCACGGCAGGACCCCGGACCTGCCGTCACCCACCACCGGCCGTCGGACGGATCCCCCCGCGCGAACCCGCATGCCGGTCATGCCAGACTCGTCGCGTTCGCCTGCCAGGGAGGCGGTTGCTCGGTGCAGCAGGGCGATGTGGTGGTCGACGTGGTGGTCAGCCGCGCCGTGCCCCCGGCCGCGGCGGCCGGGACGAACCGGATGGCGGTGACCCCGCGCCGGCCTGGAGAGCGCATCACCGTACTGACCCTGACCTGGTCCATGAACGATCCGCTCGCCGTCAGCCTGATCCTCAACAGCACCCCAGATCATCCGGCGCTCCCTCGCGGCAATTGGATCGTGCTGCGCGACTTCTTGCGCTACGGCCTGGAGGAGGCGACCGGCGACGGCGCCGTACACATCCAGCCCCAGCCCGGTGCTCAGCGCGTGCTGCTGCGGCTGGCCAGGCCCGGGCGACCCGCCTGGGTCAGCGCACCCTGCTCGGTGCTGCGCGGCTTTCTCGACCAGACCGACGCGCTCGACCCGACGGGCGAGGAACGCTCCGCCCAAGCCCTCGACCTGGTGATCGATCGGCTGCTGCAACGCTGACGCTAGTTGGCCGCCGCCCGGCGCCGGCGCGGCGCCGCCTTGGCCGGCTCCGGGTTCGCCTCGGCGCGCTTGGCGTTGACGATCTTGCCGTTCTTGGCGGCCGTGGGGACGGCTTTGATCGTCTTGACGGCCTTGACCGGCTTCACGGCCTTGACCGCCTTGACCGCCTTGACTGGCTTGACCGCTCGCGGCTTCTTGGCCTTCGCCTGGACGCGATCACCGAGGACGTGCTCGAGAAAGCGACCGGTGTGGCTTCCCGGCGCCATCACCACCGCCTCGGGCGTCCCTTCGGCCACGACCCGGCCACCGCCCGTCCCACCTTCGGGACCGAGATCGACGACCCAGTCAGCGGTCTTGATCACATCGAGGTTGTGCTCGATGACGATGACCGAATTGCCTTGATCCACAAGCCTTCCGAGCACCCCGAGCAGCTTGCGCACATCTTCGAAATGCAGGCCGGTGGTCGGCTCATCCAGAACGTAGATCGTCCGACCCGTCGAGCGCTTCTGCAGCTCTGACGCGAGCTTGACGCGCTGCGCCTCACCACCGGAGAGGGTGGGTGCCGGCTGCCCGAGCCGCACGTAACCGAGCCCCACGTCGACCAGGGTCTTCAGGTGCCGGGCGATCGACGGCAGCCCGGCGAAGAACTCGGCGCCTTCCTCGATCGACATGTCGAGGACCTCGGCGATCGACTTGCCCTTGAAGTGGACCTCGAGGGTCTCCCGGTTGTACCGGGCCCCGTGGCACACCTCGCAGGGGACGTAGACGTCGGGCAGGAAGTTCATCTCGATCTTGATCGTGCCGTCACCGGCGCACGCCTCGCAGCGGCCGCCCTTGACGTTGAACGAGAACCGGCCCGGCAGATAACCGCGCACCTTCGCCTCGGTCGTTTCTGCGAAAAGCTTGCGGATGTTGTCGAAAACGCCGGTATACGTCGCCGGGTTGGACCGGGGCGTGCGCCCGATCGGCGACTGGTCGACCCGCACCACCTTGTCGAGGTGTTCGAGCCCGGTGACCGTGCGGTGGCGGCCCGGCACCTCGCGCGCCCCGTTCAGCTTGTTGGCCAGGACGCTGGCCAGAATGTCGTTGACCAGGCTGGACTTTCCGGAGCCGGACACCCCCGTCACGGCGACGAAGCAGCCTAGCGGGAAGCCGACCGTCACGTCGCGAAGGTTGTGCTCGCGGGCGTCATGCACGACCAGCTGCCGGCTGGGGTCGGGAGCCCGCCGGATGTCGGGAATCGGGATGGAGCGCCGGCCCGACAGGTAGGCGCCGGTGAGCGACTCCTCGCTGTCGAGCAATTCCTGCACCGGCCCGCTGACGACGACGTGACCGCCGTGCTCACCCGCACCCGGACCGATGTCGACCGCCCAGTCAGCCGCCCGGATGGTGTCCTCGTCGTGCTCAACGACGATCAGCGTGTTACCGAGATCGCGCAGCCGCACCAGGGTGTCGATGAGGCGGCGATTGTCGCGCTGGTGCAAGCCGATCGACGGCTCGTCCAGCACGTACAGAACGCCCACGAGACCCGAACCGATCTGCGTCGCGAGCCGGATGCGCTGCGCCTCACCGCCGGCGAGCGTGCCCGCCGCGCGGTCGAGCGAGAGGTAGTCCAGCCCCACGTCGAGCAGAAATGCGAGCCGCGCGTCGACTTCCTTGAGCACCCGCCCGGCGATCTGGGTCTCGCGATCGGTGAGCTCCAAAGAGCCGAGGAAGGCAGCAGAATCCGCGATCGACATCTCGGCGACCTCGGCGATCGACCGCCCGCCCATCGTCACCGCCAACGACTCCGGCTTCAGCCGGGTGCCGCGGCAGGTCGGGCACGGGATGTCGCGCAGGTAGCCCTCCCAGCGCTCCCGCGCCGAATCGGACTCCGCCTCCCGGTGACGGCGATCCAGGTAAGCGATGACCCCTTCGAAGTTCGTGTAGTACGAGCGCTCCCGGTTGAACCGGTTGCGATAGCGAACGTGGATCTGCTCGTCGCCGAGGCCTTCCAGCAGCGCGCTCTGGACCGCGGCCGGCAAGCGCTCCCACGGCGTATCGACGTCGAAGCCGAGATGATCGGCGACCGCCGACAGCAAACGGCCGAAGTATTCAGCGTTGTGTCCGGTGGACCATGGCTGGATCGCGCCGCGCGAAAGCGGGAGCGAGGGATCCGGGATCACCAGCTCCGGATCGACCCGCTTCTTGGTGCCCAGGCCGGTGCAGGCCGGGCAGGCGCCGTACGGCGAGTTGAACGAGAACGACCGCGGCTCGAGCTCATCGAACGACAAGTCGTCATAGAGGCACGCCAGGTGTTCGGAGAACATCCGCTCGCGCCCGCCATCACCCTCGGGCAGATCGACGAAGTCGATGAGGACCAGCCCGTCGGCCAGCCGCAGCGCCGTCTCCACCGAATCGGTGAGCCGCTGCTTGGCGCTCGCCCGCGCGGTCAGCCGATCGACCACGACCTCGATGGTGTGCTTCTTCTGCTTGTCGATCTTGATCTGCTCATCGGCCAGCCGGTAGACCCGTCCATCGACGCGGACCCGGGCAAAACCCTTGGTTTGCAGGTCAAGAAAGAGCTCGGCGTACTCACCTTTGCGGCCGCGCACCACCGGCGCCAGCACCTGGAACCGGGTGCCTTCACTCAGCTCGAGCAACCGGTCGACGATCTGCTGCGGGGTCTGGCGCGCGATCGGACGCCCGCACTTCGGGCAATGTGGCCGGCCGGCCCGCGCGTAGAGCAGACGCAGGTAGTCGTAGACCTCCGTGATCGTGCCGACCGTCGATCGCGGATTACGCGAGGTCGACTTCTGATCGATCGACACCGCGGGCGACAGACCCTCGATGAAATCGACATCAGGCTTGTCCATCTGCCCGAGGAACTGCCGCGCGTACGCCGACAAGCTCTCCACGTAACGGCGCTGCCCCTCCGCGAAAATGGTGTCGAACGCCAGGCTCGACTTGCCCGACCCGGACAGCCCGGTGAAGACGATCAGCGCATCACGAGGCAGATCCAGATGGACATCGCGCAGGTTGTGCTCGCGGGCACCCCGCACGATCAAACGCTCAGCCATGCTCCTCCGCCCGAGCGCCCGCCGACGCCCCTCACACCCCAGATTTGTCCCCGGATTCGCGTACTCGCGACTCTACGGAGACCCTCTGACAAAACGCGCGCCGAGCCGCCAGTAGTCCCGACGCACCGCCCACCCCACCCGCCGTCTCGACTTGCGGCGCCTGCCACCCTGCCTGCCACCCCTGCCTGCCACCCTCCGCTCGCGGCCAGGGCCAGGCCTTGGTCGGTAGGCGCGCCGGATGGCGACCATGGCCTGGCCTTGGCCGCGTGGGCTCGCGCCGGCGCTCGGGGCTGCTGCCCCGATGAGCCGGAGTGAGGCAGGATGACCGCATGCCCAGTGCGTCCTCCGGCACCCATCCGTATACCGGCGATGTCACCCGCGGCGGGCCGGCCGACACCCGCGAGGTGGCGAGCCTGGCCGTCTCGAAGGTGACGGTCGGCGACTTCGACAACAACGTCTACCTGCTGCGCTGCCTGACCACCGGCGACCAGCTGCTGATCGACGCCGCCAACGAGCCTGACCGGCTGCTCGAGCTGGTCGGCCCGGAAGGCCTGACGACGATCGTCACCACCCACCGCCACTTCGACCACGTGCAGGCGCTGGAAGCCGTCAGCCAGGCCACCGGCGCCGAGGGGATCGCGCATCCCGACGACGCTCCCGAACTTCCGGTCGCCCCCCGCCGGCTCGTTCGCGACGGCGACGAGATCAGCGTCGGCCAGCAGCGCCTTCGGGTGATCCATCTGGTCGGCCACACGGCCGGCTCGATTGCGCTGCTCTACGAGCCCATCGCCGAGGGCCTCGGCCCGCACCTGTTCACCGGCGATTGCCTCTTTCCGGGCGGCCCCGGCAACACCGAAAAGGACCCGGAGCGCTTCAGCTCGCTGATGGATGACCTGGAGCGCAAGGTCTTCGGCCCGCTACCCGACGACACCTGGATCTACCCGGGCCACGGCAAGGACACCACGCTCGGCGCCGAGCGCCCGCACCTGCAGGAGTGGCGCCAGCGCGGCTGGTAGGCCTTCGCTCAGCCGACCCCGGCCGCCGACATCCCGCGCAGCTCCTTGCGCAGCTCGCCTATCTCATCGCGTAACCGGGCCGCCAGCTCGAAGTGCAGCTCCTTGGCGGCCTCGTGCATCTCATCGGACAGCTGCTGAATGAGCTGCGCCAGCTCAGCTTTCGGCATTCCGGCGAGCGCTGCTGCGTGCCGCCCCACCGACTCCGACTTCGACGACATCCCGGGCACCGGCGCCTTCCCGCGCGACTGGCTACGGCCGGAGCCGCCGATCATCTCGCCGCCGGCGCCCTCGCGAACGAGATCGTCGAGGATGTCGACGATCCGCTTGCGCAGCGGCTGCGGATCGAGCCCGCGCTCGGTGTTGTAGGCGACCTGCTTGGCCCGCCGCCGGTTGGTCTCGTCGATCGCCTGCCGCATCGACGGGGTGATGTTGTCGGCGTACATGTGCACCTGCCCGGACACGTTTCGGGCGGCACGACCGATGGTCTGGATCAGCGACGTACCGGAGCGCAGGAAACCCTCCTTGTCGGCATCGAGAATGCTGACCAGCGAGACCTCCGGAAGGTCGAGCCCCTCGCGCAGCAGGTTGATCCCGACGAGCACGTCGTACTCGCCCATCCGCAATTCCTTGAGCAGCTCGATGCGCCGGATCGTGTCGACCTCACTGTGCAGATAGCGCACCCGCAGCCCGAGATCGAGCAGGTAATCGGTGAGGTCTTCGGACATCTTCTTGGTCAGGGTGGTGACCAGCACCCGCTCGTCACGCTCGGCGCGCAGCCGGATCTCGTGCACGAGATCATCGATCTGGCCCTTGGTCGCCTTGATGACGATCTCCGGGTCGATCAGCCCGGTGGGACGGATGATCTGCTCCACGACCCCATCGGCCTTGGCGAGCTCGTAACGGCCCGGGGTGGCCGACATGTAGACGGTCTGGCCGATGCGGTCGAGGAACTCGTCGAACTTCAGCGGCCGGTTATCCATGGCGCTCGGCAGCCGGAACCCGTGGTCGACCAGGGTGCGCTTGCGGCTCATGTCGCCCTCGTACATCGCGCCGACCTGCGGCACGGTGGTGTGCGACTCGTCGATCACCAGCAGGAAATCTTCGGGGAAGTAGTCGAGCAGGGTGTGCGGCGCGGTGCCCGCGGCCCGGCCATCGATGTGACGCGAGTAATTCTCGATGCCGGAGCAGAAGCCGACCTGACGCATCATCTCGATGTCGTACGTGGTCCGCATCCGCAACCGCTGGGCCTCGAGCATCTTGCCCTGCTGCTCGAGCTCGGCCAGCCGCTCGATCTGCTCGGCTTCGATACCGCGGATGGCACGCTCCATCCGCTCCGGACCGGCGACATAGTGCGTAGCCGGAAAGACCAGCAGCTGCTCGGACTCGGAGACCACCTCACCCGTCAGTGGGTGCAGATACGTGAGCTTCTCGATCTCGTCACCGAACAGCTCGACGCGGACGGCCAGCTCCTCGTAGACCGGGAAGATCTCCACGACATCACCGCGCACCCGGAACGTGCCGCGGGTAAAGGCCAGATCGTTGCGCGAGTACTGGATGTCGACGAGCCGGCGCAGCAACGTGTCACGGTCGTACTGCTCGCCGACCGCAAGCCGCACGCAGCGATCGATGTACTCCTGCGGGGTGCCCAGACCGTAGATACAGGAGACGGACGCGACGACCACGACATCGCGGCGGGTGAGCAGGCTCATGGTCGCCGAATGGCGAAGCCGCTCCACCTCGTCATTCACTGACGAGTCCTTCTCGATGTAGGTATCGGTCTGCGGGACGTAGGCCTCGGGCTGGTAGTAGTCGTAGTAGGAGACGAAGTACTCGACCGCATTGTCGGGGAGCAGCTCGCGGAACTCATTGGCGAGCTGGGCGGCGAGAGTCTTGTTCGGCGCGAGCACCAGGGTGGGACGCTGCAACTTCTCGATCAGCCACGCCGCCGTCGCGCTCTTGCCCGTACCGGTGGCCCCCAGCAGCACCAGATCCTGATCGCCGGCCTCGATGCGTTTCGCCAGCTCAGCGATGGCAGCGGGCTGATCACCGTTGGGCTCGAAATCACTGACGACCTTGAACGGACGCTCGCTGCGAGCGATGTCACTCTTGGGGCGCGTAATGGTGGGGCTCACGACTAAGAGAACACCACAGACCGCCGACAGAATCCGGTGCCGGAAATCGGCAGCGCGCAGGCCTCAGCGAACGAGCGCGTCCCAGACCTCGCCGACCCGGGCACGCAGGTCGTCGGTCGAGCCGTCGTTCACGATCAGATACGTCGCCGCCGCGCGCCGCTGCTCGTTCGTGGCCTGCGCCTTCATGCGTTCCAGGGCCTGCTCGCGAGGCAGCCCCCGCCCCTCCAGTCGCTCGAGGCGAATCTCATCCGACGCCTCGACGACGATGACGGCCTCGAACGTCCCGGCGACACCGCTTTCCACCAGTAGCGGAATGTCATGCACCATGACCGGCGCATCCGCCTCCTCGGCGTCGGCGATCAGCCGCGCCGACTCGTCCTGGATCTTCGGATGCGTGATCTGCTCCAGCCGCCGCAGGGCGCGGGAGTCGTTGAAGACGATCCGGCCCAGTCCCGGGCGATCCAGCGTGCCGTCGGCCTGCAGCACGCCAGGACCGAACTCCTCGACGATCTCGGCGAGCCCCGGCGTTGCGGGCGCGACGACTTGCCTGGCGATCGCATCGGAATCGACGATCACGGCGCCGTGAGACGCCAGCATCCGCGCGACCGTGCTCTTGCCGGCTCCGATACCTCCGGTGAGCCCGACCCTCTTCAAGTCAGCCGGCCGCCGCTGGCAGGCTGCCCACCGGAACCGGAAGCGCGTCGATACGTTCCGCCACTTCCAGCGCGGTACGCGGCCGGTGAGAAAGATCAGGATCGACGCACGCCTTGATCAACGCCGCCTCCTCCGGACCCAGCGACGGATCCAACCGCGGCGTGCCGGCCAGCACCGCACGCATCGCCATCATCGGCTGGCTGGACGCGATGTCGCCGAACATCCCGCTGCCGGCGAGCGCCCGGTGCAAGGTCATGCCGACGCTGTAAACGTCGGTCAGGCGCGAGGGCTGCCCGCCGGCCAGCATCGCCGGGTCGACGTACTCCACCGCGCCGATGCTCCGACTGCCCAGGCTGGTGACCGTGACGCCAGGCTGCAGGACCTTGGCGAGTCCCAGATCGGCGAGGCGCCCGCCGTCCGCGGTGAGCAGCACGTTTTCCGGGGCGATGTCCTGGTGGACGATGCCCGCCTCGTGCAGCGCATGGTCGGCGCGCGCCACATCGGCGACGGCCTTGCGCGCCGCGTCTTTGCTGAGCTCCTCATTGGGCGCGGCGAGCGACCCGCGCTCGAGCCACTCCATCGCATAGAAGAACGTGCCCGCCTGCTGACCCGCGTCGTAAAGCCGAACCAGATACGGCGAGCGGACGGCGGCGAACGCCTTCAACTCCCGGGTGGCCTTGTTGAAGGTCTCGGAGGTGGTCTGCCCCGCTACCACCTTCACCACGACGGCGCTGGCCTCGAGCCCGAGCCTGGCCGGCGGGGTGGCCAGGTAGTACTGACCATGGTTGCCTTCGGCCAGAGGGCGGATGAACACGTAGTCCGCGATGCCGTCCACGGCCCTCCCCCACTTGCTCGGATCCCCCGCGAATGCGTGGCCTTTCGACCTGGAACACGCTAACAGCGGGGTGATCGACGCGGATCGCCTATCCGGGAACTGACAAACACACAACTCACAGACGCACGACCTGGGACGCTCTAGCCTGATTTGGGTCGCACTGGGCGGCTCGGGGCGGCGATGTCTGTGTAACGGGAGCAGCAATGGTCTTGGAACAGGCCGCGAAGGCCGCGGAACAGCCAGCTCCACTTGTCGACCGCACGGCGGCGGTCTTCATCGCGATCGTCTTCGTCGTCGTCCTCGCCCGGCTGCTCGGGCGGCTCTTCCGGCGCATCGGCCAGCCTCCGGTGATCGGCGAGATCCTGGCCGGCATCCTGCTCGGCACGTCGCTGCTGGGCCAGTTCCACAGTGGCGACCGCACGCTGACCGAGATCCTCTTCCCGGCCGATGTGCAGCAGATCCTGAAGGCTTTCGCCAATCTCGGCCTCGTCATCTTCATGTTCATCATCGGTCTCGAACTCGATCTGAAGCTCATCAAGGGCAATGAGCGCAAGGCCGGCGTCATCTCGCTTTCGTCGATTCTGGTGCCGTTCGTCGGGGGCGCGCTTCTCGCTCTGGCGCTCTACCACAACCATTCTCAGGGGGGCCTCGCTCCCGGCGGTCACGTGAAGAAGTTGGCTTTCGCCCTGTTCATCGGTGCGTCGATGTGTGTGACCGCGTTCCCGGTGCTCGCCCGCATCCTCAATGAACGCGGCATGACAAGGACCCCTCTCGGCGTCATCGCGCTCGCCTGCGCCGCCATCGACGACATCGTCGCCTGGTCGCTGC
>DATAVO010000040.1:0-3256 GCA_036267695.1 Frankiaceae bacterium | reverse complement strand
GTGCTGAAGGTCGAAGGTCCGGGCGCGGGTGACGGGCTGCGCCACGTCGCCATGTCGGACTTCAACGCCACCCACACCGCGCTGAACCGGGGCAAGCGCTCCCTCGTGCTGAACCTCAAAAGCCCTGGTGCTGCAGGAGTTCTGACGCGATTGGTCGAGCGAGCCGACGTCGTCGTGGAGTCTCACCGGCCCGGTCAGCTCGATCAGCTCGGGCTGGGATACGAGGCGATGAAGGCGTCGAACCCACGCCTGGTCTGGTGCTCCATCACCGGCTTCGGCGACCACGGCCCGCTCGCCCAGGCCGCCGGCCACGACGTCACCTACCTCGGTTACGCGGGGATGCTGGACCTGCTCGCTGACAGTCCAGCTGGCCCGTCAACGCCCGGCGTCACGATCGCCGTGCCGCTTGCGGCCAGCCTCGCGGCCGTCGGCATCCTCGCCGCAGTCGTCGAAGCCGGCCGGACCGGCCAGGGATCGCGCCTGGACACCAACATGGCGGACAGCGCGATGTGGGCGCTGGGCGAGAACTTCGCCCTCGAAGCCAACGCCCCCGCGCCGGGCTGGGGCACCATGGCGGGTCGCAATGTCTACACGTGCTCCGACGGCCGGCAAGTCAGCGTCGCCGCGACGGAACCGCGCTCCTGGGCGGCACTGACCGAGGCACTGGGGACCCCGGAGCTGGCGGATCTTCGGGTGAGTCTGGGCGCCGATAGCTCGGTTCTCGCCCGGCTGGCGGAAGTTTTCGCGACCCAACCGGCGGCGCACTGGTGTCAGACACCGGGTTACGCGGGCGGGGTCGGACCGGTCAACCGCGTCGCCGATCTGCTCACCGATCCGGCGATGGTCGAGCGCGGCAGCATCGTCCCGCTCGCCGGCTCTGGCGTTCAGGTCCTCGCCAACCCCATTCGCTACGGAGGCAGCGATGGGGCAGCGGCGTCGCACGGCCTCACCGATCCCCCGGTGCTCGGCGCCGACACCGATGCGGCGCTCGCCGCCGCCGGCTACACCCCGGATGAGATCGAAGCCCTGCGGGCGGAAAAGATCGTGTCATGAGCATCGATTTCGGCTTGAGCGGCAAGCGGGCACTCATCACCGGTTCCGGGCAGGGGGTGGGCGAGGGCATCGCCCGGATGCTCGCTGCGGCGGGCGCCGAGGTGCTCGTCAACGACCTGCTCGCCGAGCGCGCCCAAGCCGTGGCGGACTCCATCGTCGCCGACGGCGGTAAGGCTTCGGGGGTGGCCTTCGACGTCACCAATTTCGACGGGGTACACGCGGCTTTCGAGGCAGCCGGTCGCGTCGACATCCTCGTGAACAACGCTGGAAACGCCGGCGCAGAAGGCTGGGCCGGGATGGCGCCGTTCATCGCGACGACGCCTGCCGACTGGGCCAAATACCTCGACGTGAATCTGTACGGCGCCATGAACTGCGTCCACGCGGCGCTGCCCGGGATGATCGAGGGCCAGTGGGGCCGGATCGTCACCGTGACATCCGATGCGGCCCGCGTCGGTGAAGCGCAGATGGCCGCGTACTGCGCCGCCAAGGCCGGCGCCGCCGGATTCAGCCGCGGGATCGCCATCGAGGTCGCCCGCTACGGCATCACGGTCAACAACATCGCGCTCGGCACGATGCGGACCCCGCTGAGCTCGGGGCTGTGGGATGACCCCACGAAAATCGAACAGCAGAAGGCGCTCATGTCGAGCTACCTGATCCGCCGGCCCGGGGATCCGGACGATGCGGCGTGGGCCATCGCGATGCTCGTCAGCCCGCGCGGGTCATGGATGACCGGGCAGACCATCCCCGTCAACGGGGGCTACTCGTTCGCCCTGTGAGAGTGAGTTGAGCATCGACCTCAAGACCGCCGTCGCCGTCATCACCGGCGCCGGAAGCGGTATCGGGCGGGCAGCGGCCCACGCCTTCGCGGCCCGCGGGGCCCGCATCGTCGTCACCGACATCGACGGCGATCGCGCTGCAGCAGTCGCGGACGAACTCGGGGAACAAGGCATCGCGGCACGGTGCGATGTGACGCGCATCGAGGATCTGGAAGCGGTCCGCGACCTGACGCTGGAGCGCTACGGACATCTCGATCTCGTCATGAACAACGTCGGGGTGCTCGCCGTCGGCCCCGTCGAGGAGATCCCGCTGGAGGCCTGGCAGCGCATCATCGACATCAACCTGCTCGGCGTCGTGCGCAGCAATCTGGTGTTCCTGCCGCTCCTGCTGGCGCAGGGATCCGGCCACGTGGTCAACACCGCCTCGACCGCCGGCTTGCTGCCGTACGGGTTCGACCGGCTGCCGTACACGACCACCAAGCACGCCCTCGTCGGGCTGTCGGAAGCGCTCTCGCTCTACCTGCGGCCGCGCGGGATCGGCGTCTCCTGCCTGTGCCCGGCGGGCGTCGCGACGAACATCGTCGAGCAGATCACGTTCTACGGCGAACCCGCGGCGCCGCGCGGGCCGTCGTTCCCGATCCTCACCGCTGACGCGGTGGGCGAGCTGGTGGCCGAAGGGGTCGCGGCCGATCGCTTCCTCATCCTCACCGCGCCCGAGGTGGCGGATGAGCTACGCGAGCACGGCGCCGACGTGGATGCCTACCTGGACGCGTATCTCAAGCGCTGACGCCGTGCAGCAGGAAATCCCAGAGCTCCTCGGCGGCATCCCCGCGGCTGGGGCGGCCCGAACTCGCACTGATCGTCGTGGTGAACGCGTTGAACATGATCGCCTGAAGGATGACGCCGGCCACCCGGTCATGGCGAAGTCCCGATCGGATCGCCCCGGTCTGGGCGGCATCATCGAGCAGCTCCTCCAGCAGGCTCAGCAGGGGCACGAACGCCCGCGAGGCCTCCTGGGGGTGATCGGTGAGCAGCTGCTGGGCGAACTGGGCCAAGGCGGTGGGGCCTTTCTTGGCGGTGCGGCCCTTCGGCGCCGGGCGGCACAGCCGGTAGTACTCGATCGCGAACAGGTGCAGCCGGCCGAGCGGATCCTCCTGCTCGTACACGACCTCGCGCAGCGTTTCCGCCGTGGAGCGCACGGAATCCTCGAAGAGTGCGACGAGCAGCTCGTACTTGCCCTCGAAATACTGGTAAAAGCTGCGTAGCGACTGCCCGGAACGCTCCACCACCTCCGCAACCGTGAACTCACGATCGGGGCTGGCCGTCATGAGCTCGAGGGCGGCGTCGAGGAAACGCTGGATCCGCGTCTCGGCGCGGGCTCGGGCTGGATCGAGCACGCGGGCGACGGCGAGCTCGCGCCGGGAAGC
>DATAVO010000039.1:0-23096 GCA_036267695.1 Frankiaceae bacterium | reverse complement strand
CTGGACTATGGCGATCAGATCTCGCTGGCGGCGCAGCTGGCCCTGCAGCCCGCAGTGGCGGTCGCCGAACGTACGAGCCATCGGATCGTGCTGCTGGATGAGTATCAGGACACGGGCGTCGGTCAGCGCAAGCTTCTCGAGCGCCTTTATGGCGGTGGGCATCCGGTCACCGCGGTCGGCGATCCGGCGCAGTCGATCTACGGCTTCCGGGGTGCGAGCGTTGGCAACATCCTGCGGTTCCCGCAGCACTTTCCGCAAAGGGGCGCAGCGGCCGCGAAGGTCTACCCGCTGACCACGAATTTCCGCAGCGGTGGCGCGATTCTTGACGTCGCCAACCGGGTCGTGGCAGGGCTCGGCAAGGGTGCGGATCGCACCGCCGCGCTCCTCACGCCCCCCGTGCTGCAGCCGCGCGAGGGGCGCGAGACGGGCGGGCCCGATGGCGGTCAGGTAAGGGTGCGGTTGCTCGCCGATGCCGAGTCTGAGTCCGAGTGGGTGGCGGAGCGGATCCGCGCTGCGTGTGTCGAACGCCGTGAGGCGCACGCCGCTGAGTGCGCCGAACCCGAATGCGAGGGTTGGCACGAAGCCGCCGTGTTGTGCCGGCGCCGCAGCCAGTTCGGTCTGCTGCGGCAGGCACTCGAGCGGGCGGGGGTGCCGGTGGAGGTCGTCGGTCTCGGCGGTTTGCTGGATGCGCCCGAGGTGGCCGACATCGTCGCGGCGCTGCGGGTGCTTCACGACGCCACCGCCAATGCCGACATGCTGCGCCTGCTGACCGGGCCACGGTGGCGCATCGGGCTCCGAGATCTCGACGCCATGGGCCGGCGCGCATCAGCGCTGCTGCGCGGCGGGGGAGAACCTGCCGCGCAGCCGGGGGCGCGGGAGCTGCGGCTCGGGGGTGATGAGGCCGAGGTCGGCGCGCTGGCCGACGTCCTCGAGCAGCTCGATGCCCCCGAACTCATCGCAATGGCACCGCTGTCCGCGGAGGCGGATCGACGGCTGCGCCGCCTGCGTCGCGAGCTGATGGCGCTGCGCGGGCGGGTCGATCAGCCGCTGCCCGACCTCATCGCCGACGTCGAGCGCACCACCGGTCTCGACATCGAACTCGAGGCGACTCCGGTGCGGCTGCGGCGCGGTCGGCGGGCAAATGTCCTTGCGTTCCTTGACGTTGCAGCGGATTTCGTCGGCCTTGAAGGGCAGACCGATCTCGGCGCGTTCCTCGCCTCGCTCGAGGCGGCCGAGAAGGCTGAGGACGGCTACGACATCGGCGTTCCCTCGGCGGCGGATGCGGTGAAGCTGATGACCGTCCATGCCGCGAAAGGCCTGGAGTGGGATGTGGTCTCGGTGCCGGGCCTTTCCAAGGGGGTCTTCCCGGGCGTGCGCGGCACCTCGCCATGGCCGTGGCGGGCCGAGGCTCTTCCCGGCGAGCTCAGGGGCGATCGCGACGACCTGCCCGTGTGGGATGACCCGACGGCGGCAGGATGCAAGCGGTTGCGGGCGGACTACCGGGTGGTGGCCGCCTCCGAGGAGCGCCGGCTGGCGTATGTCGCCATCACCCGGGCCCGTGAGGTGCTGCTCTGCTCGGGCTTCTGGTGGTCGGCCACCGCGCGCAAGCTGCTGGCTCCGCTGTCGGAGTTCTTCGTCGAGGTCGAAGCTGCGTGCGCCGAGGGTGCCGGGATCGTCGAGCCGCCCGCTCCCGAGCCCGCCACGGATGACACCAACCCGCTGCTGGCGGAAGAGCGCGTCGCCGATATCGAGTGGCCGCCGCCGCCGGTCGTGACCCCAGATGTGCGGTGGGCGGCCGCTGCGGTACGTGAGCGGCTGGAGCTGGGTGAGCCGCTGCCCGTTGCCGCTGCGCCGACTGCAGACGAGACGAATCGCATCGCCGGTTGGCGCCGCGACGGTGAGCTGCTGCGGCGCGAGCAACTCGGCGCGGCAGGCCGTCGCGAGGTGGCCGTCCCGCAAACGCTCTCGGTGAGCGATCTCGTCGATGTGGCCCGCGATCCGCAGGCATTCGCGTCTCGGCTGGCCCGGCCGATGCCCGCCCCTCCGGCACCGGCTGCGCGTCGGGGCACGAGCTTCCACGAGTGGCTGGAGCAGCGTTCGGGCGGCCGCGCCCTGCTCGGTCCCGACGACCTTCCCGGCGCGGGTGACGAGGCGATCGCGCTGGCCGATGACGAGCTCCGCCTGCTGCAGGAGGCGTTTCTAGCGAGCAGTTGGGCGGCCCGCGAGCCGGTGGCGGTGGAGGTCGGCTTCGAGCTCAGCCTCGAGGTGCCCGCCGAGCCGGTGCTGGTGCGGGGCCGCATCGACGCGGTCTACCGGCGTGAGGACGGCGGCTATGACGTCATCGATTACAAGACGGGTTCGCGTCCCGCCGACCTCATGTCGCGGGGCTCAGCCGTCCAGCTGGCCTGCTACCGGGCAGCGTGGGCTGACATCGCAGGAGTCGAGCCGGAGGAGGTCACCGCCGGCTTCCTCTACATCCGGGAGGGTGACGCTGGGCTCGTCCGGCCGCCGCTGCTCAGTCGCGACGAGCTCGGCTGGCTGCTTGCCGAGCCGGGGGAGTGGCCGTTGGGCGATTAACGTCGACTCGTGACCGCCCACCCTCCCACCGGCACGCCCGCAGACTTTCTTGATCGCGTAGCGCTGCTGGCCGACCTCGATCCGTGGCTGCGGATCCCCTCCATCAGCGGCGATCCGGGGCATGCCGCTGATGTGCGGGCGAGCGCCGAATGGCTCGCCGCCCGCGCCCGGCAGGCAGGCTTTCCGCAGGTCGAGATCTGGGAGACGGCAGGACATCCATCGGTCTACGCGCACTGGCCGGCCGAGCGCGATGACGCGCCGGTCGTCGTGGTTTACGGTCATCACGACGTTCAGCCGGTCGATCCGATCGAGCTCTGGGAAAGCCCTCCGTTCGAGCCGGCGGTGCGTGGTGATGAGTTGCTCGGTCGCGGCACGGCCGACGACAAGGGCCAGGTGCTGATGCATATGCATGGGCTGGCCGCGCATCTGGCGAGCGAGCGGCGCATCGCGCCCGCGGTCACGATCAAGCTCTTGATCGAGGGCGAGGAGGAGTCCGGTTCCCCGCATTTTGCGGACCTGCTGCGCGCCCACCGCGAGGAACTGCGCTGCGACATCGTGGTCGTTTCCGACACCAGCGTCTTCAACCGCGAGACGCCGAGCCTGTGCACCGGCATGCGCGGGATCATCGACTGCCAGCTCGATCTGCACGGCCCTGACGGCGATCTGCACAGCGGCTCGTTCGGCGGGGGCGTGCGCAATCCGCTGCACGTGATGGCGGATCTGCTCAGCGGGCTGCATGACGCGCAGGGCCGGGTCACGCTTCCCGGCTTCTACGACCGCGTCCGCGCGCTCGGCGATCGCGAGCGTGAACTGTTTGCCCGGCTGCCCTTCGACGAGGCGGGCTGGCTCGCCGGTCCGGCCCGCTCGCGTGAGGCTGCCGGTGAGCAAGGCTTCACGACGCTCGAGCGGATCTGGGCGCGGCCGACCGCGGAGATCAACGGGATGTGGGGCGGCTACCTGGGCCCCGGCGGCAAGACGATCATCCCGTCCGACGCGCACGCCAAGCTGAGCTTCCGGCTGGTCGCCGATCAGGATCCGGAGCAGATGCGGACCGCGTTCGAGGCCTACGTCGCAGCGCGGGTGCCTGCCGGCATCGACGCCACGGTCACGTTCAACGGGCCAGGCGTCCGGCCGTGCCTCACTCCGCTGGACGCACCGGCGCTGCAGGCCGCCGCCCGAGCGATGGAGCGCGCGTTCGGCCAGGAGGTGCTCTTCACGCGTGAGGGCGGCAGCGGCCCGGAAGCCGACCTCGCCGAGGTCCTCGCGGCCCCGGTCATCTTCTTCGGGGTGGGGCTTCCCGACGACCGCATCCACGCGCCGAACGAGCGCGTCGTCATCCCCATGCTGCTGCGCGGAGCGGAAGCGCTGGCCTACCTCTGGGACGAGCTGGGAGCCCTGGAAACGCTCTAACCGCGGCGATTCCGGTCCCTCGCCGCGACGTCCGAAATCCGCTAGTGATACCCCCCTGGCGAGGGCAGACTGGGCGACATGCTCGACATCGTCGCAGATCCGGAGCGCTGTTATCGCGCGGTCTCCAGCCGTGACGCCCGCTTCGACGGCTGGTTCGTCACGGCCGTCCACAGCACCAAGATCTACTGCCGGCCCTCATGCCCGGCCCGGCTCCCGCGCTTCGAGGGCGTCACCTTCTACGCCAACCCGGCGGCTGCGCAGAACGGCGGTTACCGGGCGTGCAAGCGCTGCCGGCCCGACGCCAGCCCTGGCTCTCCGGAGTGGGACATCCGGGCGGATCTGGCGGCCCGGGCCATGCGGCTCATCGGTGACGGAGTGGTCGACCGGGAAGGGGTCAGCGGCCTCGCCTCGCGGCTCGGCTACACCTCACGGCATCTGACCCGGGTGCTGTCCGAGGAGCTGGGAGCGGGACCGCTCGCAGTAGCCCGGGCACAGCGTGCGCAGACCGCCCGCCTCCTGCTGGAGACCACCGATGTGTCGGTCACTGAGGTGGCGTACGCATCCGGCTTCGCCAGCCTGCGCCAGTTCAACGACACGATTCGGGAGATCTTCGCGACCACACCTACGGCGCTTCGCCAGCGACGCAGAACTCGCGAGATCGCCGAGCCGGGCACCGTGAACTTGCGGCTCACCTATCGGCAGCCGTGTGACCTCGCCGCGACCCTGAACTTCCTTCGCCTGCGGGCCGTGCCAGGAGTTGAGGCGGGCGATGGCGATGGCTTCGTGCGCGCGCTCGACCTGCCGCACGGCACTGGAACCGTGCGCCTCTCGGAAGGGCCGCCGGGCGCCGGTTACGCCCGGGCGAGCCTGGCGCTCAGCGATCTGCGCGACCTCACGGTGGCCGTCGCGCGCTGCCGCCGGTTGCTGGATCTCGACGCCGACCCCGTAGCCGTCGACGCGGTGCTGGGATCGGGTCCGCTCGCCGGTCACGTCGCTGCCCGGCCAGGGCTGCGCGTACCGGGGACCGTCGACGGCGCCGAACTGGCGATCCGGGCGGTGCTCGGCCAGCAGATTTCCGTCGCGGGCGCACGCACCCTCGCGGGCCGGCTGTCGGCCACCTACGGCCGGGCACTGCCGGCACCCTGCGGCGACGTGACGCACACCTTCGCGCGCACCGACGAACTCGCCAAAGCCGATCCGGCGGACCTTCCGATGCCGGCGAGCCGGGCCCGCGCGCTGATCGAGCTGTGCGGCGCCCTCGCGGTGGGCGATCTGGTGCTCGACGGGTCAGCCGAGCGCAGCGACGTCGAGCATCGGCTGCTCGCGATGCGGGGCATCGGTCCGTGGACCGCGGGCTACATCCGCATGCGTGCCCTGCGCGATCCTGACGTCTGGCTCGGTACCGATCTCGAAATCGTCAAGGCGCTGGCGCGATTGTCCGCCGCCGCCGCCGCCGCCGGCCCGGTCGACTCCGCCCAATGGTCGCCGTGGCGTTCCTATGCCGTGCTTCAACTCTGGTCAGGAGGACCAGCATGATCAGCGATAGCCCGAGCTCGACCCGTTTCACCATGGCCGCCGGCCCGTTCGGCGAGCTGCTCGTCGCCACCGAAGACGGCGAGGCGCTGAGCCGCGTGTGGCTCCCGCCGGCGCATCCTGAGCCCGGCTGGATTCGCGACGACGAACTACCGGTGCTCGCCTTCGCTCGTCGCCAGCTCGCCGAATACTTTTCGGGCGAGCGCACCGATTTCGACCTGCCGCTCGCCGCGCGCGGCACGCCGTTCCAGCACAAGGTCTGGGACGCACTGCGGCGCATCGACTACGGGACTACCCGCAGCTACGGCCAGATCGCCGATGAGATCGGCGCTCCCGGTGCGGCGCGTGCCGTCGGAGCGGCCAACCACGACAACCCGCTCGCGATCGTCGTGCCGTGCCATCGCGTCGTCGGTGTCAACGGTTCGCTGGTCGGTTACGCCGGCGGCCTCGACCAGAAGCGCACCCTGCTCGAACTGGAAACGACCGGGGCGCGCCTGCCGCTCTAGAGGCGATCGGGGCGACAGGCCGCCTCAGTGCGGCGGGACGCCGAGCCCGGCGGAGGTCAGATCCAATACGCCGCTGGCCCCATGCGCGCCGAGTGCCCGGGAGAGTCCGGGCACGGGCCGGTGCCCGCCACGCAGCCAGCGTCGCGTCGCTTCTTCGGCGCGCAGCATGAGCTCGACGGTGTGCGAGAAATCGACGGGCACCACCGAGAGCGGGCAGAGCGGCGGCACGGAATACACCGCGACTCGCGGATCGGCGCGGGCGATGGAGGCGATCAGCCGTTGCTCGATGAGCACCGTCGACGCGTGCACCGCGATGCCGAAGGCGCCGGCCGGAGGGTCATCGAGGTCGCAGGCGAATCCGCTCGGCAGCACGTAGACCTCGTCGGCGCCGGCCTCGATGGCCCGGTCGAGTGCCGTCGATTCTGCGAGGCTCGCGTCGACCAGCGTTGACGGCCCGACATGCTCGGGTGGGAAGAGTCCGGCAAGTGCCGTGGCCGCGAGGAGCGCGGGTAAGGCCGCCCCGACGGAGAGCGGTACCAGCCGTCCGGTGGTGATCTCCGCGGCTTCGACCTCGAGCGGAAGCGAGGCCAGATCCAGCTGCGTCAGCGGGACGAGCCCGGAAATCATCCGCTCCCGGGCGCGCCGCGGGACCAGCGCATCGGCCAGTCCCGCCGCTCCGGCCAGTACCGAAAGCGGGCGGAACGGATACGCGTCGTTGCGAAGGCCGATGGCCCGCAGCAGACCGAGCGGCAGCATCGGCAGCGAGCGCACCGCCGTCTCCAGCAGCTGACGCGTATCGGCCGGGTAGACCTCCCGCCGCGAGAGGTGCTGCCACGCGCCGGCGAGCCGCTCGACGCCTGCTGCCGTCGGCTGCGCGGCCAGGGCAGCGGCGTTCAACGCTCCCATGGACGATCCGTAGACCCGGTCGGGACGGATCCCAGCACGTAGCAGGGCGCCCGCCATGCCGACCTGGACGGCACCGAGGCTGCCGCCGCCGGCCAGCACGAATGCAGTGGTCACGATTCGAGAGTCGCACGGCTCGGGCGTGGTCGCGAGGCGACGCTCCGTCAGCGACGCGGCCATGCCTGCTGCCCCGCATCCCGCGAGGGCGGCTCAGCCGCCCCTCAACGCGCATCCCGCTCCGGGTGTCTAGGTTGTGACTGTGCCGCCTACAACACGTCGCGTACCAGCCAAGCGCGCCACCGGCGCCGCCTCCCGCACCGCTCGCGCACCACGTTCAGGACGGCGTACCCCCTCGCCCGCTTACCAGGTCGAGCGCTTCACCCTGCCCAATGGCCTGCGCGTAGTCATCGCCCCGGATCGCAGTTCACCGGTCGTCGCGGTGGCGGTCCACTACGACGTCGGGTTCCGCAGCGAACCCACCAACCGCACCGGCTTCGCTCACCTCTTCGAGCACCTGATGTTCCAGGGCTCGGAGAACGTCGGCAAGGCAGAACACCCCAAGTACGTCCAGGCTGCCGGAGGCACGTTCAACGGCTCGACGCACCCGGACTACACCAACTACTTCCAGCTGCTGCCCTCCGGGGCGCTGGATCTGGCGCTGTTCCTGGAAGCCGACCGCATGCGGGCCCCCAAGCTCACCCAGGAGAACCTCGAAAATCAGATCGCGGTGGTACAGGAGGAGATCCGGGTCAACGTGATGAACCGCCCGTACGGCGGCTTCCCATGGATCCGCCTTCCGGCCGTCGCGTACACGACTTTCCCCAATGCCCATGACGGTTACGGCGCGTTCGAGGAGCTGCAGGCGGCCTCGCTGAAAGACGCCTCGAACTTCTTCGACGCGTACTACGCACCAGGCAATGCGGTGCTGACGGTAGCCGGTGACGTGACCGTCGCCGGTGCCACGGCCCTGATCGAGAAGCATTTCGGCGACGTGCCTACACGCGCCGTGCCGAGGCGTCCCGCTTTCGGTGAGCCGCCGCCGCCGACCGAGCGCAGGCTCGACGAGCCCGACCCGCTGGCGCCCCAGCCCGCGCTGGCCGCGGGCTACCGGGTACCGGACCCGGTTGCCGACTTTGCGGCCTACCTGCCTTATGTCCTGCTCACCGAGGTGCTCACATCGGGTGACGCGAGCCGCCTGGAGCAGCGCCTGGTGCAGAAGGACCGCCTGGTGACGAGCGTCGAGACGTATCTCGGCACCTTCGGCGATCCGTTCGACCAGCGCGACCCGCTGCTGCTGACGCTCGAGGCGTACTACCCGCCGAGCAGCAGCGCGGAGGACGTTCTCACCGTCGTCGACGAGGAGCTCGACCGCCTCGCCAGCGACGGACCCGAGCCGGGGGAGCTCGACCGGGTGCGGGCGCGGCTTTCCGCCCGCCTTTTCCGCGAGGTCGACGACGTGCTGGGCCGGACCCTGACGATGGCCGTCTTCGAGTTGCTGCACGGCGATCCGGCTTTGTTGAACGCGCTGCCCGACCGCCTCGCCGAGGTCACCGCGGCTCAGCTGTCGTCTGCTGCCGCAAGCATCCGGGTGCAGCCGCGAAGTCTGCTCGTGCTGCACCCGGCAGCCGGATCCAACGGGGGCAAGGCATGAGCGTCATCCCTGCCGTTGCTGCTCCCGCGGCGCTCAGGGTGCCGGCGGTTCAGGAGCGTGTGCTCCCCAACGGGCTGCGCGTGCTCGCCGTCCGGCGCGCCTCCGTCCCCGTGGTGGAGCTGCGGCTGCGCATCCCGGTCGGGCCACCTGATGCGAAGGGGTCCGGCGCGAAGGCGGGCCGCGAACGGGCTGCCGCCACCCTGCTCGCCGAGACGATGCTGACCGGCACCGAGATGCGTGACCGCGGCCAGCTCGCCACCGAATTGCAGACGCTCGGGGCCGGCCTGGCGGCCAACATCGACAACGATCGCCTCGCGCTCGTCGGCTCGGTGCTTGCGCCCAACCTGAAGCAGCTGCTGGCGTTGCTGACCGAGGTCATCCGTAGCGCGTCGTATCCCAAGCGCGAGGTCTCGGGGGAGCGCGAACGGCTCGTCGCCGAGCTCGCGATCGCCCGCAGCCAGCCGGCGGTGCAGGCGCGCGAAGCGTTGCTGGCCCGCCTGTACGGCAAGCATCCGTACGCGGTAGAGATCCCGTCACCGCAGGCGCTCGAGGCCATCACGGCAAAGCAGCTGCGGATGCTGCATGAGCACACCGTCTCTCCCCAGGGCGCGGTGCTGACCCTCGTCGGCGATCTGCGTCCGGCCGCCGCGCTCGATGCCGTGGAAGCAGCGCTCGGCGATTGGACGGGCCGCGCCGCCAAGGCGTTGCCGAAGGTTCCCAAGCACGTCCCGGGTGGGGTCACCATCGCCGATCGGCCAGGTGCGGTGCAGACCAACATCCGCCTGGGTGGGCCCTCGCTCACCCGCACCGCGCCGAACTACGCCGCGCTGCAGGTCGCCAACGTCGTTTTCGGCGGGTACTTCTCCTCGCGTCTGGTCAACAACATCCGCGAGGACAAGGGCTACACCTACTCGCCGCGCAGCTCCATCGAGCACGCGGCGGCCGGATCCCGCTTCGTCGTGGCCGCCGATGTCGCCACCGAAGTCACCGCGCCCGCGCTACTCGAGATCCTGTACGAGCTCGGCAAGGTGGCGTTGCTCCCGCTCGGAGAGGACGAGCTGGCAGCCGCAAAGCGTTACGCGGCAGGCACTTTGGCCCTGTCCACGGCGACCTCCGCCGGCCTCGCGTCAACGCTTTCCATGCTGGCGGGTAGCGACCTCGGGCCGGAGTACCTGCGCGAGCATTCGGCGGCGCTCGGGGCGGTCGATGCCGAGGCCGTCGCCGCCGTCGCCGGTCAGTTCTCTCCCACGGACCTGGCGGCCGTGTTGCTGGGTGACGCGTCGGTCATCACCGAATCGGTCGAAGCGATCCGGCCTCTCCCGTCCGGTCGCTGACCGGTGCAGCAGCCGGCGCTGTCGCGCAGCACGGTCGATCGCTCCAGCGACTCACGCGCCGACGGGCAATGGCTGCGTGACGCGTGGCGGAACGGCGGGCATGTGCTGCTGCTCGACGCCGACCTTCGCGTCACGGTCGACGGTGAGCCGCAAGAGCCCAGGCTCGTCTGGGACCGGGCGACCGGGGACGAGCCGCCCCCCGACGCGGTCCTGCTCGGCGCGGACGACGCCGGCTCGTACTGGGCGCTGGACCGTCCCACCCGCGACGCGGAGGCGGGGCACGCGCCGCTGCGCCGCGCGGGACTGCGCGATGTGGGTCAGCAACTATCGGCCCACGACGCCGGCCTGCTGACGCACGCGGTCGGCGTGCTGACCTGGCATCGCAGCCACACCCATTGCCCGCGTTGCGGTGCGAGCACCGAGCCGTCGATGGCCGGAGCCGTGCGGGTGTGCACCAACGACGGTTCCGAGCACTTCCCGCGGGTGGATCCGGCGATGATCGTCCTGGTGCAATCGCCGGACGGCAGCCAGGCCGTGCTGGGCCGCGGCGCGCAATGGCCGCACCCCTTCTTCTCGTGTCTGGCGGGCTTCGTCGAGCCCGGCGAATCGGCCGAGCAGGCGGTCGTGCGTGAGGTCGCCGAAGAGGTCGGCGTCTGCGTGCGTGATGTGCGCTACCGGGCCTCGCAGCCCTGGCCCTTCCCGTCGTCTCTGATGCTCGGCTTCACGGCCGTGGCCGATGTCGGTGCGCTGCATCCGCAGCCGTCGGAGCTGGCTGCCGCATCCTGGTTCTCCCGCGACGATGTGACGTCAGGGCTCGCGACCAAAGAGCTCGGGCTGCCGCCCGCGGTCTCCATCGCGCGCGGACTGATCGACGACTGGCTCGAGGCCGGGAGCTAGGCCAGATCGGCCGGAAGGCTGACCGTCTCGTCGCGCGCCGAACGCACGATGTTCACCGCGAGATCGTGGACACGCTGGCCGCGGCTGCGGGCGGTTCGGCGCAGCCGGTCGAAGGCTTCCCGCGGCGCGACCGAGAAGCGCTGCGAGAGCACGCCGATCGCCTGCTCGATGACGACGCGGGCGCTCAGGGCATGTTCCAGCTGGCTGATCTGAACCCGGAGTCGGTCGGTCTCCGACAGCTCTTGGGTGGGACGCGGCGGGCGCTGCGGTGGCACCGGGTCGCCGTCCTCGGCGGCGATGAGATCGGCGAGGCTCATGGCGACGGTGAGGTCCTCGGCCGCCGCGGCCACACCGTTCGCATCTTCGACCTCCCAGCCGGTGGCCGTGCGGCGTAGCCGCACTTGCGGGTCGCGTGCCGATCCGGCCGTGACGATGCGGCCCAGCGCCGCGAGCACGCTCAGGTCAGCGGGGGCGATCGGGGTGACCCCGGAGTCAAGACCGCCCATGGTTCCGGTGATCACGCCGCCCCGACGCAGGGGCACTCCGACGTAGGAGGTGATGGCGAGCGCCTCGCGCAGCGGGACGTCGGAGTACGCCTGGTCGAGCGCCGCGTCAGCCGTAGCGGAGGGGGCGCCGGCCAGCAGTCGCGCGCAGAACGTCTCCTCCAACGGCAAGCTCGCCCCGGCGGAAATTCCGTCGAGCTTGCCGTGCAGAGCTCGCCAGGTGAACGTCTGCGCGTCGATGGACGACACGAAAACCAGCTGCATTCCGGTAGCCCCGGCAGCGGCGCGCAGGGCGGTCTCGATGAGCTGCGACGACACCGCTGGGGAGGCGGTCGACGCGATGATCACTGCACTCCGGTCGGTCTGGTTGTTCTCAGAAAGTGTCCAGACCTTCTCACGCGTTCAGGGCGCTGTCAGGTGAACCTATGAAGATCACTCGCGGTCACCAACGATCTCCGACAGGGGGTGAGAGATCGGTCACGAAACTGATCGTCCAGTCAGTTACGCAGCTGTTTCGAGCTTGGTCAGAACCTCGCGCAGCGACGGATTCGTGAGCGAACTGCCGTCGGCGAAAACGAGCGTCGGGACGGTGGCATTGCCGCCGTTCGCCGCCTTCACGAGCGCCTCGGCTTCCGGCTCCTCCTCGATGTCCACCTCGGCGAACGTCAGGCCCTCGCCTTTGAGCTGGCGCTTGAGCCGCGTGCAGTAGCCGCACCAGGGTGTGGAGTACACGGTGAACGTCGGTGCAGCACTCCCGGCAGCAGTCGGGTTGGGCACGGGGCTGTCTCCTTTCGCGAACGGACATGCGCTGAATGGCCAAAGACCGGGCCGCCGTTGTCGGCGGCAAATACTTCTTACCCATCAACAACGGCTCGTCCCGCCTACTTCCTGTCGGCATCAACGGCTAGCGTCGCAAGGCGTGAGCGCACTTGCCGACGAGCTGAGTACCGATCCGCCCGCCGCAGTGCTTTCCGGGCTCGACCCGGAGCAGCGGCGGGTGGTCCTGGCGCCGGTGGGGCCAGTGTGCGTGCTGGCCGGTGCCGGCACCGGTAAGACCCGCGCGATCACCCGGCGCGTCGCGTATCAGGTCCTCACGGGGCAGCTGCCGGCCGGTCAGGTGCTGACCGTGACGTTCACCGCCCGGGCCGCGGGGGAGCTGCGTACCCGGCTGCGTCAGCTGGGCGCCGAGGGCGTGCAGGCACGCACGTTCCACGCGGCCGCGCTGCGCCAGCTCGGCTACTTCTGGCCGCAGGTGATAGGCGGCCCGCTCCCGCAGCTCGTCAGCAGCAAGGCGCGGCTGGTCGCGCAAGCCGCCAGGGCGGCGCGGGTGACCCTGCAAGGGCCGGCGCTGCGCGACGTCACCTCGGAGATCGAGTGGGCCAAGGCCACCATGGTCGGTCCCGCCGATTACCCCGCTGCCGCGACGCGTGCTGCGCGCGATCTCCCGCTGGACGCGTCGGCTACCGCCGGCATCTACACCGCCTACGAGGAGGTGAAGCGGCAGGCCGGGATGATCGACTTCGAGGATCTGCTGCTGCTGATGGCCGGGTTGATCGAGGAGCACAAGTTCGTCGCTGACGAGCTTCACGCGCGCTACCGCCATTTCGTGGTCGACGAGTTCCAGGACGTGAACCCGCTGCAGCACCGGTTGCTGACGGCCTGGCTCGGCAAGCGCAGCAGCCTGTGCGTGGTCGGCGATCCCGAGCAGACCATCTACTCGTTCACCGGCGCGTCCTCGAATTATCTGCAGACCTTCCGCCAGCGTCACGAGGATGCCGAGATCGTCCGGCTGGTGCGCAACTACCGGTCGAGCCCGCAGGTGGTCGGGCTGGCAAATGCCGTCATCGGGCGAGCCGGCAAGACAGGGGCGTTGGAAGCGCAGTCCGAAGCCGGGCCGGAGCCGAGCTGGCTGATCGCCGAAGACGAGGCCGAAGAGGCGCAGCTGGTCGCCGGGCGCATCGCCGAGCTGATCCGGACGGGCACCCCGGCGAGCGAGATCGCGATTCTGGTGCGGATCAACGCGCAATCGGAGGCCTACGAAGAGGCGCTCACTCGCGCGAAGGTGGCCTACATCCTGCGCGGCGGCGAGCGGTTCTTCGAGCGGCCGGAAGTGCGTGAGGCGATGGTGCGCTTGCGCGGCGCCGCCCGGGCCGAGGAAGACGTGGGCGCGCCGGATCTGCTCACCTCGGTCAGCGCGGTGCTGGCTACGGCGGGCTGGCGCGCTGACGAGCCCCCGTCCGGGGTCGGGGCGCAGCGCGAGCGCTGGGAAAACGTCGCCGCGCTGGTCCGGCTGGCCCAAGAGGCGCAGAGCGAGGCCGAGGATGCGGGCGCACCAGCCCCGACCCTGTCGACCTTCACCACCGAGCTGGCCGAGCGAGCGGCGGCGCAGCACGTCCCAACCGTCGAGGGCGTCACACTCGCCTCGCTGCATGCCGCCAAAGGCTTGGAGTGGGACGCCGTGTTCCTCGTCGGGCTTGTCGACGGCACCTTGCCGATCACGTACGCGGTGACCCCCGAGGCGCTGGCCGAGGAGCGCCGGCTGCTCTACGTCGGGGTCACCCGCGCGCGGCGGCAGCTGACCCTCTCATGGGCGAAGGCGCGTGAGGCCGGCCGCCGGCCGCGCAAGCCGTCGCGTTTCCTGACCGGGATCGGGCCCGAGACCGAAGCGCGCAGCAAGCCGTCGCGCTCCAAGCGGGGCGGGGTTCCGGCCGCGGTCGATCCGCAGTTGTGGGAGGCGCTACGGCAATGGCGCTCCGAGCGGGCTGCTGAGCAGAAGCAGCCGGCCTTCTGCGTGTTCACCGACGCCACGCTCGAAGCCATCGCGAGCAACCGTCCGGCGAACCTTCAGCAGCTTCGGAAATTGCCGGGAGTGGGCGCTACCAAGCTGGAGCGCTTCGGACCGGGCGTGCTCGAGGTGCTCGAGTCCCTCTCGTCTGGCGCGGGTTCGGCAGGAAAAACTCCCGCGAAATAAATACGTTGCGTGGTTTACGTCGATGCCGTTAAGTTTTGTCGCGTCGACATTCTGCGAGACGACGCGAGGAGGTGCCACGTGACGGTGAAGACTGCCCATGTCCTGTGCGCCCCGCGCCCGCGAGTCGGCCTTCCGGTGTTTACCGATGCCCTCTTTGCGATGACCGCCTCCAGCGGCTCCTGGGTCCAGGATCTCCCGGGGATCACCCGACCGCCTCGAGAACGACCGCGCATCTAAAAGATGCAGCAGCCGACTCGAGGCCGCGGATCCCCTCTCCGGGATCCGCGGCCTTTTTGTCGTACCCCACTCCGATACTTGCGCCTTCGAGGAGGTGACCACCATGTTCGACACGATCACGATCCACCGGATCGAGCACGAAGGCATCGACCTGCCCTGCTGGGAGCACGACCCCGAGCTCTTCTTCGCCGAGCTCCCGCATCAGGTCGAGACCGCCAAGGCGGTGTGTTCGGAATGCCCCTTGCGGCACGAATGCCTGTCCGGCGCGATCGACCGTCGTGAGCCCTATGGCGTCTGGGGCGGCCAGCTGGTCGTTCTCGGAGCCGTCGTCGCTCGTAAGCGTCCCCGTGGTCGCCCCCGGAAGGTAGCGGCCTGACCCGGCCACACGTTCTCGAAGGAGAGAGCCATGATTGCCCCCGAGCAGGCCCGTATGGCCTGCGAGCTCGTCCAACGGCAAGCCCAGGCGCAGACAGATCACAGTCGCCTGGTAGCCGCTGCCCGGCTGCAGCGCCGGGCGGCTCGCCGCGCTGCCCGCGCTGAGCGTGCCTCCCGCGCCGCCGCGCACGCTGCGGCTCAGGCCACTCTGGCCTGGGCGCAGCTGTCCTAAGCGCATCAGGACAGGGCAGCACCCGCCGGCACCCCGGCCACCGCGATCCGGTGGCGGGGTGCCGGCGCCGCCAGCACATCCCTTGTGATCAGGCCTCTTGATCAGGCCTCTTGATCAGGCTCGGTAGCGTGCAGGCGTGCCGAGTCCTGATCGCGACACGTCAGCCCGGCTGACCCGCACTGACGCCCCGCCAGCCGGCGCAGGCGCACGGGGAGCCGCGCTTGCTGTGCTGCTGACCCCCGCCCTCGCGCACATCGTCGACATGGTCGCTTGGCGCGAGGGCGAATTCCTGCTGGTCGCCAATGCCGGCGGCGTCGCCCGCGCGCGCCCTGCCTTGCCGGATGCTGAGTTCGAAGCGGTCTCCGGCCGCTCGCCGATCGTCTGCAAGAACCCGATGCACGGCGTGCCCTACGCCGACGGGCTGCGCCGCGAGCAGAGCCCGTCCAATGAGCGCAACAGCTATCCCGATCCCGTGCGCCGGCTGTCGTCCGCCTTCGCGGACCCGAGTCGCAGTCCGGATCTGCACGTCATTCACACGCCGGGGCACTACTGGCCCGAGCGCGGGGGCCATCTCGGGGAGCACGGCAGCCTCGACGCGGGTCAGAGCCGGGCGCCGCTGATCCTGTCCGGCGCTGGGGTGCTGGCGTCCGGAGTGCTGCCGCGCGCCGCCCGGGTCATCGACATCGGACCGACCCTCGCCCATGCTGCCGGCCGCGCCTTCGAAGGCGCCGAGGGTCAGGCTCTCACCGATCTCGTCGAGCCCGGGGCGGCTCACGTCCTCGGCTTGCTCTGGGACGGGGTCAATTCCAACGATCTGCTCGAGCTCGCCGGCTCCGGCGCGCTGCCGAACGTCGGCCGCCTACTCGAGCGCGGCTGCGCCCTGTCCGGCGGAGCGACGGCCGAATTCCCGAGCGTGACGCTCGTCAATCACACCAGCGCGCTCTGTGGGGTGGGCCCGGGTCGTCACGGCATCCTCGGCAACGTCTTCTTCGACCGCGAAACCGGCGAGCGCTATCTCGCCAACGATGCGAGCACGTGGCACCACGCCTGCGATCTGCTCCGGCCCGGCGTCAGCACCGTGTTCGAAGTGTGCAGCGATCTCGCGACGGCCAGCGTCAACGAGCCGATCGACCGCGGCGCGGACTACTCGACGTTCGAGCTGATCCGCCGGTCCGGCCCGTCCGACGGTGCCAAGAGCATGCGCAGCGCACTGCCGCCGCCGGAGGGCGATCAGCATGCCACGCAGGAGTTCGTCGCCGCCGATCCGGATTACGCGTGGTCCACACAGGTCGACGCCTTCGGTCTCGATCAGGTCGCCGGGCTGCTCGAGGATCCCAGCGGTCCGCCCGCGCTCCTCTGGTGGAACACCACACTGACCGACACCGGTCATCACGGCGGCGGTCCCTACTCTGCGCAGGCCCGGGCCGCGTTACGCGACGCGGATCGACGCCTCGGGGTCGCGCTCGAGATCCTCGAACGCCGCGGCCTGACCGACCGGACGACCATCCTGCTGACGGCCGATCACGGGAGCGAGGCCGCCGACCCCACCTGCCGCGGCGACTGGGACGACGCGCTTGCCGAGGCCGGTATTGCGGTCCGCGACGAGGGGTACGGTGCCCTCTACTTCTGAGCGGTCTGGGCGCGCGGCGGCGCGGCGCTCGTCTTCGGCAGCGGGCGTCCCGGACGGTTGGCCTTCGTCGCGTGGGCGGCGGCTTTCGTTCCCGGCTCGGCGAAGCCGGGCTGCCAGTACTCGACCTCGCGACGGAAGGGCGCCGTCGCCCCGAGCTGGCAAAGCACGCCGATCATGCCGAGCGTCACCCGATGGATGAGCAAGTACGACGGCGGCAGGTTCAGCTGCCGGGCCAGCGCGGAGGCGGGGTTGCGGGGATCGCCGATGCGTGTCGCCTCGCTGCGCAGCCAGGCGCGGGTGAAGGTGAATTCGGGGGCGGCGATCGGACCGAGCAGCGGGAGCAAGAAATCCAGCAGGGGCTGGGGATCGAGCTTGGCGGTCGGCAGGATGAACTTCTCCTCGCGCAGCCCGTCGTAGACCGCTTGCGCATCGCCCGCGAGCGCGAGGCGGGCCAGCCGCCCGGCCGGTTCCGGAAGTCCTTCCGGGAGCCGGTTCACGGCGCCGAAGTCGAGCACGCCGAGCCGGCCATCGGGCAGTAGCCGGAAGTTCCCGGGGTGGGGGTCGGCGTGCAGCAGCCCGGCGCGTCCGGGACCCGAGTACAGGAAACGCACGAGCAGCTGCCCGGCCCGGTCGCGATCCTCCTGGCTGCCGTCACGAATGATCGCCGAGAGCGGGGTGCCCTCGATCCAATCGGTCACCAGTACGCGACCGGAGCCGGCGACGACCTTCGGGACGAGGATGTCGGGATCGCCGTCGTACGCCTCGGCGAACGCCCGCTGCCAGCCGGCCTCGAGCAGGTAGTCCAGCTCTTCGGTGACGCGTGCCTTCAGCTCGGTCAGCAGCGGCTTGACGTCCATACCGGGGGAGAGGGTGGCGAACAGCCGCGCGGCGCGGGCGAGCTGGTTCAGGTCGGACAGGAGCGCCGGGCCCGCTCCGGGGTACTGGACCTTGACGGCGACCTCGCGGCCGTCGTGCCAGACCGCGTGATGGACCTGCCCGATGCTCGCCGCCGCAGAGGGATGGTCATCAAACGATGGGAAGCCGGTGCGCCAGTCGGCGCCCAGCTCGGCAGCCAGCACCTGGTGGACGCTGCGAGCGGGCATCGCCGGGGCCGATTCCTGCAGCTTGGTCAGTGCAGCCCGGTACGGGCCGGCGACTTCTTCCGGCAAAGCGGCTTCCATCACCGAAAGGGCCTGGCCGAACTTCATCGCACCGCCCTTGAGCTCGCCCAGGACCTTGAACAGCTGGGCGGCAGTGCGCTGCTGCAATTCGACGGCGACGAGCTCGGCAGGCCGGCCACCGAGGCGCTTGCCGAACCCGAGCGTCGCCCGCCCGGCTACCCCGAGTGGCAGCGCGGCGAGCTTGGCCGTACGGGTCACGGCACGGCGCGGGATGTCAGCCATTGAGTCCCGTCACACTATCCATAGTGCGTCGCCGCGCGGCTGAACCTCACGTGGAGTGACTCAACTCCCCTTGCGTGTCGTTCGGCGGCTCGGGTGGAACAGAACCGGACGAGGGCGCAACGGGTGGACGTTGCCTTGCCCGGTTGCGCGGGCCGGGGAGGCCGAAGGGCACGGGCGGCCGTGACGTCGTCACTGTCGGTAGTGAGGCGCCCTCGGGCGCGAGCGGGAGCTGGAAGGAGAACGTCGCGCCCTTGCCGAGGGTCGACTCGACCGACAGCGTGCCGCCCATCGCGCCGGCCAGGCGGCGGGCGATGAACAGTCCGAGCCCGGTGCCGCTGGTGGTCATGCGCAGCGGATCCTCGACCCGGTGGAACTTGTCGAAGACGCGCTCGAGCTGGTCGGCGGGGATGCCGCGGCCGTGGTCGGTCACCCGTACCCAGGCCGTCATCGCGTCGTCATCGACCTGGCATTCGACATCGACCGGCGAACCTTCCGGCGAATACTTCAGGCCGTTGCTGATGAGGTTGGAGAGCACCTGGATGACGCGGGTCGGGTCGGCCTGCACCAGGAGGAGCTTGTCGGGCGCGACCGTGGTCAGCCGTGACGCGTCGCCGGGGAAGTCGTCGACCGCGCGGCGGGTCAGGGAGGAGAGGTCGGCTGTCTGCATGACGACGGCCGCCGAGGGCTCGGAGACGCCGGACGCGAGGAGCAGGTCCTCGACGAGGCGCGCCAGATGCGAGACACGGTCAGCGACGGTGTCGAGCATTTCGCGACGCCGCTCCGGCGTCATGTCCTCACCGCGCCTGCGCAGCAGCTCGACGTAGCCCTTGATCGGCGTGATCGGCGTGCGCAGCTCGTGCGAGACGGTCGCGATGAAGTCGCTCTTCAGCCGCTCGACCTGCCGCTCGCGGGTGACGTCGTACACCAGCACGACGTCCTGGGTGAGGTTGCCGCTCTCGAAGACCGCGTTGTGCGACATGCGCACCCAGCGCTCCTCGCCGTCCGGCCGGCGCAGGGCCAGCTCGATGGTCCGGCGGGGGTTCTCCGGGGTGAGGCCGAGGGACGAGACGTCCATGAGATCAGGGGTCTCGGCGCGATCGTCCGGGTTGGCGGCAGCCACGTCGTCGCTGATCTGGACCGGACGGCAGGGCAGGAGTTTGCCCAGCGGACGGCCGGTCGCGAGCGCGGTCGGCAGGCCGGAGAGCGCGTGCATCGACGGGCTCCACACCTGCACCTGGCTGTCGCCGTCGACGACCACGATGCCGTCGCTGGAGTGATCGACGACCGCCTGCAGCTTGCCGGTCTCCTCGATCAGGCGGGTGAGGTGCTCGGCGCCGCGAAGCGCGACGGCCAAGGCGCTGACCAGCGGGCTGAGCACCGCCAGGTCGCGTCCCCGGAGCCGGTTGCCGCGTCCGACGAGAACCAGAATGCCGAGCCGCCGGCCTTCAGCCTCGAGCGGGGCGATCAGGGTGCGGCCCCAATCGGCCGGCAGCCCGTTCTTCACCAATTCGGGCGTCGCGCCGGCGAGCGCGAGCAGCGCGGCGTCGAAGGCCGTGAGTTCGGTGACGACGACGCCCGCCTCGTCGGCGAGTACGACACCGCCGCCGCTCTCGTCATCGCCTTCGAGCACGACGCGGGCGCTGACACCGGCAAACGCCTCGCGCAGCCGCTCGAGGAAGGACAGGAGCAGGTCGTCGGCGACCAGCCGGCCGGCCAGGACCTGCGTCAGCGCCACCAGCTTCTCGGTGCGCTCGCGCTCGTCGGCCTCCTGGGCCGCCGCCCGGTAGGCGTAGGTGAGGGCGGCGGCAGGCAGCAGGGTGAACGGGAGAAGCGCGGGCGCGCTGATGCCGACCCCGACCGCGACGGCGCCGATCCCGCAGGTGCCGACGGCCATGACGAGCGACAGCCGCCAGCCGTCGGACATCGTCTCCTTGATCGGGGCGCCGCTCGCGGCCGACAACACCCAGGACAGGAGCAGCAGGTTGAGGGCGGCGAAGGTCAGCGTGCCGGCGAGCAGCGCGACGACCATCATCCCGGTCAGGCCCTCGCCGGGCCGGGCGATCGCGCTGACCATCGTGACCAGCAGGGCGGTCCCGGTCGCGTGGGCGCCGAGGTTGAAGATCTTCTTGATCATTGCCCGCCGGGGGTCGACGAGCGACGCGAGTGCCAGCCCCATGATGGCGATCACGGTGGCCATCGCCGGTGGCAGCAGCAGGACGTCTGCCACCATCGCGGCTTCGAGGAGCGTCAGCGCCTCGACGTCGTCACCACGCCGCAGCCGCACCGCCGTGAACTCGGCGACGAACGTGATCAGGAGCAGCAGCAGGGGCAGCCAGTGCTCGGACAGCGCCACCTTGACCGGTGGCACGGCGCGATGGGACCAGCCCAGACACGCGCCCACCGCCGCCAGGGTGCCGAGCAGTGCGGTGCTGGCAACGACCCGATTGACGCGCGACGGCGCGGCCGAAGCCGCTCCCATCGCGTTCTCGGTCATGACCAGTCGACGGTCGTCCAGGAGCGCGCGGTCCAGGAACGGGCGGTCCAGGAGCGAGCCAGGAAGTTGTCGTCGGTCCAGGACCGTGCGGTCCAGGAGCGCGCGAGCCAACCATCGTCGGTCCAGGAACGGGCGGTCCAGGAGCGAGCGGTCCATGAACGCGCCGTCCAGGAGCGAGCAGCCCAGGAGCGGGCGAGCCACTCTTCGGCCGTGCCGTCAGCACCGGTCCAAGATCGCGCAGACCAGGCAGCGATCGTCCAGGAGCGGGCATCCGGGCTCAATTGCGTCCACGAGCGGGCAGTCCAGGAGCGGGCCTGCGGAGAAAGCTTCAGCCACCACTTGTAGGCCTCGGCGCGGTCACCGCTGAGCAGCGCAGCACTGAACTTGTCCCAGACCTGGTCCTGACCAGCCGGCCACGTGTCGGGGGCGGAGGCGATGACCGGCGCCGGGGTGGCGAGAGCGGCTTTCAGGTCGAGGCCACCGGCCCCCGCCGCCGCCGGGTCGGTGAGGCCGGCTTCGGTGTAGGCGGAGCTGGCGAGGATCGCCTTGACCTGGTCGGGAGACAGCTTGGGGCGGGCATCCAGCAAGTCAGCGACAACACCGCTGGTCAACGCGGTCGACATCGACGTTCCGCTGCCGAGGAAGTACTTGTTGTCGACGCGGCTGCCGGGGTTCTGCTCGTCGACGACGGAGCCGGGGGCCCGCAGTGAGATCAGGTGCGCTCCCGGCGCCACGAGGTCGGGCTTGGCGATGCCCTGGGCGGCCGGGCCGCGCGAGGAGAAGGACGAGACCACGTCATCGAGCCGCGACGCGGTGCCGGACTCATCCAGCGCCCCGACGGTGAGCAGCGTGGGGTCGTTGCCGGGCGAGCTGATGGTGGACGCTCCCGGACCGTCGTTGCCGGCGGGAACCACGACGACGATGCCGTGCGACCAGAGCGAATCGAGCGCGAGGCTCAGCGGATCGAACTGGTAGGGGATCGGGCTGCCGGACGAGAGCGAGAGGTTGAGCACCCGGATGTTCAGCGCCTTCTGCGTCCACGCGACGGCCTGCAGGCCGCGAAGGACGCTCGACAGCGAGGTGGCGCCGTCGTCCTTGGCGACGCGGACGTCGAGCAGGCGCGCGCCGGGAGCAGCTCCGGCGTAGGCGCCCTTCGAGGCTGCACCATTGCCGGCGATCAGACCGGCGACGAAGGTGCCGTGGCCGTAGTCGTCACGATCGCTGTTCCAGCTCGAGCCCGTGACGTCAGCGTGGATGACGCGGCCGGTGAGGTCCTTGGAGTTGTCGATGCCGGTGTCGACGACGGCGATGGTCACGCCCGAACCATCGGGAGAGGATGAGGTCAGGCCCAGCGTCTCGCGCGCGGTCGAGACCGGGTCGGCGGCGGAGTCCTTGGCCGGCTTCCCGCTGACATGCATGGCCTGGTCAGCCGTGACGGTGCAGCCGGAGATGGTGGCGCCCTTGGGAAGGGTGGCCGAGACGCCGCTGATCAGCGGTAGCTGCGCGGTCACCTTGCCGCCCGCGGCGGTGACCGCGGCAGCCGGATTGGCGCACTTGAAGACGATGACCGAGCCGCTCGGAGTCGCCGGGGCGGCGGTGCCGGCCTGGGCGGACGTGGCGCCGGCGAGGCCGAGGGTGACCGCGGTCATGGCCAGGGTCGTCACGGCTGCGACGACGCGACCGCGCCGGGCGCCCTGGCGAATGTTGCTGGCCACCGGAGGGGCGGTGGAAGGGCGCGACGTCTGCGTCATGGTGTTGCCTCCTGAGGGCGCTGCTCGTCATGTGCGTCGTCGCGCGAGTACCACCCCGTGCAGGGCCATTCGGGTCAATCGCAGGCAGGATGTGTTGCGCCGAATGGAGCACCGCAAATACGCCTACCTAGCGACGTATCGGCTATGAACGAGGCGGACCTGAGATCCGCCTGGCCATCTGTCAACGAAATGACCGGAGTTGATGTCATGACCGCCTCCGCTGAAGGCGCCGTCTCTGAAGGGGCCCACGGCCCGCTGCGGGTGGAGCGCCCTTCCCCTGGTGTCGTGGTGCTCACGCTGGCGCTGCCGGAACGGCGCAACGCCATGACGGAGGAGCTCACCGCGGCATGGGCCGCAGCCGTCGCCGAGCTTGCGGCGGACCGGTCGGTGCGGGCCGTCGTCGTGACGGGGGAGGGGACCGCGTTCTGCGCCGGCGGTGATCTGTCGTGGATCGAGGCCGGCGGGGCCGAGGTCGACGCGTTGCGGACGAAGATGCGCGCGTTCTACCTGACCTGGCTTTCCATCCGTGACCTGGAGGTTCCGGTACTGGCTGCGGTGAACGGGCCGGCGATCGGGGCGGGCCTGTGCCTGGCCCTCGCGTGCGACCTGAGGTACGCGTCGCCCACTGCGCGCTTCGGGGCGCCATTCGCCGCACTCGGGATGCATCCCGGCATGGCGGCGTCCTACCT
>DATAVO010000038.1:0-14756 GCA_036267695.1 Frankiaceae bacterium | reverse complement strand
GGCCTGTGGCACTACACCCGGCATCCGAACTATTTCGGCGATGCGTGCGTCTGGTGGGGGCTCTACCTGATCGCCGCCCAGCAATGGCAGGGCGCGCTGACCATCCTGTCGGCCGCGGCGATGACGTACACACTCGCCAACGGCACCGGCAAGCCCACCCTCGAAAAAGGGATGGCCGAGCGCCGCCCGGGCTATGGCGAGTACGTGAGGCGCACCAGCGGCTTCATCCCCCTGCCACCCCGCAAGTAGCAGGCCGGCCAGCTCAGGCGGTGGAACCGCTGAGCACCACGTCGGAGGGTTGCGTCGGGGCGCTGCGGCCCGGCTCGTAGGAGATCGCCAGCTGATGAATCTGCGTGCTGCTGAACGGCAGCTTGGACGCGGTCAGCTGGACCGGAGAGCCGCTGCGGACGTCGAACGTCGCGACGGGCTGCCGCTGCCCAGCGGCATTGGCCGCCCACAGCACGTAGACGCTGCGCGAACGGTCGTTGACCGGTAGCCCGTCGGCCAGCAGGTACACGCCCTGGTCGCTGAGGACGGCCTTGGCCAGGCTGGTCCCGGTCGTGCCTTTCAGCGTGACTTCGTGTGCGTTGGCCTGCAGCAGCGCCTGGGCCAGCGCATCGTTGGTCGTCGACGACGCTCCGTGGTTGGAAGCGGCAAGCGTGACGGGAACGGCGACGCCGACGCCGATGGCGGCCGCCAGGGCACCCACCAGGAACCGCTCACGCACCCGCCGGCGCGGCCGCCCTGGGCGCGCAATCACCACGGGCGGCGTAACGGCCTCGCTACGGGCAGGGCGCGTCACGGGTTCAGCGGGGACTACCTCGACGTCTGTCCGGCGGGGTTCGGCCGCGGCGGCGGCGAGGATGCGTTCGCGTAGCCCGGGAGGCGGCTCTTCGGGTCCGAGCAGGCCGGTGAAAGCCGACCCGAGGGCAGCGGTATCGGCGACGAGCCGGGCGCACGCGGAGCAGGTCAGCAGATGGACCGACAGCTGCTGCTCGTCCTCGGGCTCCAAGGCGTGCAGCGCGTATCCGGCCGCGAGGGCCTCGTACTCGGTGTGGTCGGTCGGGTCGGACATCAGAATTCACCCAAGCTGTAGCGAGGGCCTAGGGCTACGCGCAGCGCGCGCACCCCGGCAAGCATGCGGGTTTTCACGGTGCCGAGCGGGGCGCCCGTGAGTGCGGAGATCTCGCGCTGCGTGTAGCCCTGGAAGTAGGCGAGCAGTAGCGCTTCCCGCTGAGGCGCGGGCAGTTCTTTCAACGCCTGGCGCACCTCCGAACCGGCGAGGTGGGCCTCGGCCTGCTCGGCCGTGCCCGCGTCTGTCGACGGCATTTCGACCAGCCCCTCGTCCGACGCGACGCGACCCCGCCGCTGAAGGGCTTCTCGACGCAGCACGTCCACCGCCCGGCGATGGGTGAGTGTCAGCAGGAAGGTCGCAAGGCTCGCGCGCGAGGCATCGAAGCGCTCGGGGGCGCGCCAGAGACCGAGCAACGCCTCTTGAACCGCGTCCTCGGCAAGGTTCGGATCGCGCAGCAAGCGGCGGGCGAGGGCATAGCAGCGCCCGCCGTAGGCGTCATAGACCTCGGCGAGTGCCTGCGGATCACCACCGACGAGGCGCCGGAGCAGCGCGTCCTGATCGATCCCATGACGATCCCCGGGCCCGAGGGTGGGGGGAGACGGCACGGTGACAGTCTGCGCGACGCACGACACGTCGGTTATTCGTTCCGCGCGCCAATCCGGTTCATTTCGCGTCAGGCTCGCTTAGGAGCAGCTCAAGGTGTCAGCGAAACAGCGGAGCTTCATGCCGGCCAGGGTCCGCGTCACGAGCCGCCCGAGCCGAGCCGGTGATCAGCAAAATGGCTGCGATCGCGCACACGCCGGCGATGAGTCCAGCGGCCACTCCGACCAGCGCGGAACCCGCCGCCTCGCCGATGCCGGCGCCGATCAGCATGTACGCACCGACCAGCACGAGCGCGCCTTCGGCCAGGTTGAGGCAATGGCGCGCCCGGACGCTGGTCGATCCGGCCACGGAGCCGGTCAGAGCGGTGGACTCCCGGCCGGAAAGCGCGCCGCCGCCCAGCGGGAGCGGTTCTCGCGCCGCCGGGATGGCAAATCTGAGGTCGGTTGGCGAGGACGGAGGCGAGCTCCTACGCAGGTCCACATCTGCCTCCTACCCGGGTGTGACCCATCTCTCCCACGCAGGATGCAGGAATTCCACAACAGATCGCGATAGGTGGTCTCGTTTGACGGTCGTGTCGCCAGTTGGTAGACCAAAGACGTGCCCAGCCAGATACCGCTGGTCGATTACCTCGTGCTGGGCGATAGTCCGCATCTCGTAGCTCACGAGTGCACCAGCTGCGGCGCCAGGTTCTTCGACCGTCGTAACGCCTGCGCCTCCTGTGGAGGCATCCACTTCACGACTGCTGACGTACCCACCGAGGGTGAGGTGCGCGCGTTCACCATCGTTTCGATGGCGGCGCCTGGCATCCCGGTGCCGTTCGTTGCCGCCGTGGTCGACTGCAAGGGCACGAGTGTGTCCTGCAACGTCATCAACTGCCCCCCGGATCCCGAGCATGTGAAGCTCGGGATGCAGGTCAAGCTCGCCACCTACTCCGTGGGAACGGATGAGGCGGGTACGGAGGCAGTCGGCTTCGGATTCGAACCCGCCTGATCCGCCGGGTCGCGCGAAAGGATCAGCCATGAGTGAAGACGCCTGGATCCTCGGGATCCACATGACGAAGTTCGGCAAGCATCCCGACAAGGACGTCGTCGATCTGGCGTCCGAGGCGGTACTCGGCGCCCTCGGCGATGCCGGCGTGACCATGAAGGACATCGGCGTCATCGGCGCCGGAAACCTCATGGGTGCTGCTGCCGGCATCGGCCAGCAGCTGCAGAAGCAGGTCGGTCAGACCGGGATCCCCGTCTACAACGTCACCAACGCTTGCGCGACCGGCGCCACTGCGTTGCGAGTGGCGATCATGGCGGTCAAGGCCGGCGAGACCGACATGGGCCTGGCATTCGGTGTCGAGAAGCTCTCGGGCGCAGGCCTGCTCGCCGGTGGTGCCCGGGCCAAGGAAAACCCCAACTGGACCCCGTCCGGCCGAACCGGTGCCGTCGCCCCCACAGACGGGCGCATCGGGACCCAGACCATGCCGGGCGTCTTCGCGCAGATCGGCATGGAGTACGGGCACAAGTACGGCGGCACGAACTTCGAGCTCTTCGCGAAGATCTCCGAGAAGAACCACGCGCACTCCACCCTGAACCCGCTCGCGGCCTACTCGAAGCGCTTCACGCTGGACGAGATCATGGGCGACATCATGATCGCGTATCCCAACACTCGGCCCATGTGCTCGGCCAACTGTGATGGTGCGGCAGCCGCGGTCGTGGTCAGCGATGCGAAGCTGAAGACGCTGTCGCGCGAGCAGCAGCGGCGAGCGGTCAAAGTTTCGGCATCGATCCTCACCACCGACCCGTGGGAAGAGGCGTGCCAGGTCCTGCCGGACGTCAACACTTTGACCCGCAATGCAGCTGCCCAGGCGTACGAGAGGGCCGGCATCTCTCCCGCCGACCTCGACCTCGTCGAGCTGCACGACTGCTTCGCGACGGCCGAGCTCGTCCACTACGACAACCTCGGACTCTGCGAGCACGGCGGCGCGGTGGACTTCTTCAACTCGGGTGCTACCTGGCGTGATGGCAAGACCCCGGTCAACGTGTCCGGCGGCCTGGAGTCCAAGGGCCACCCGATCGCAGCTACCGGTATCGCCAACATCTGGGAGGTCTGCCACCACCTGCGCGGCGAGGCCGGCGACCGGCAGATCCAGGGCGCCAAGACGGGCCTGGCTCACGTCATCGGGCTGGGCTCCGCCTGCGGCGTCCACGTCCTCGAAAAGTCCGGGCTCTAAACCCGCCGGAGCTCAGCCCGCCTGACCTCCCCGAGTCGGCACGTCCCTCCGAGGCAAACGATCCGGTTCGCGCCACCCGGGGAACGATTTCTCGCTAGGCAAACGATCCGGTGCGCGCCAACACGAGGTTGGCCGTGCACCGGATCGCTTGCGTTAGCGAAAAGGACACACCCCTCCGCGGGCATCACATCGTTTGCGCGGACCTCGCCGAAGGCACCTCAGGCGTTGGTGAGCGCGGCGCCGGAGCCGGCCGCGCGTGCGGCGTTGCGCTCGTCGATCTGCGCCTTGCCCGGGCCGGTGCGGAAGTACGGGATCACGTGCTCGCCGATATTGCGGATGGTGTCCATCATCGCGTCCTGCGGGATGGTGCCCATCTGGTTGAGGAAGAGGATCTCGTCGGCGCCGGCGTCGATGAGGCGGGCGACGTAACCGATGCAGTCCTGGACCGTGCCGTAGGCGTGGTTGGGGTTCAGCAGCGCCATCGAAGGGTCGGAGAAGTCGACGGTCACCCGCTCGGAGCCGATGGTGGTGGAGATGACCTGGGTGCCGTCGCCGGTGGTCGTGGTGACGTCGTCCGGCCATTCTTCGGGACGCGGGAGCGGGGTTTTGCCGCCGCTGGCCCAGTGGCCGATCGATTCCATGAAGAAGCGCTGACCCTTGATGCCGAGCTGGCGGGCGCGCTGCCCGTCGTCAAGGACGACCGCCGGGCAGAGCGCGGCGAAGTGCTCGTTCGGGAAGTAGCCGACTTGCTGCTCGGGATCGCGCTTGGCGAAGGCCTCGCGGTAGACGCGGTTCTTCTCCGCAACTGCATCCGGACCGCCGAAGCCCAGCACGAGCGCGCCGATCCCCCGGTCCGCGGCATCCACAAGACTGTCCTGATGCGTGCAGGCCATGTAGAGCCGCGGGTGCGGTGACTGCAGCGGCTTGGGGTGGACCGGGCGCGGCGGCACGTCGATGTACTCGCCGTGGTGCTCGACCACGTCTTCCATCCAGAAGCGCGGGATGAGGCGCATCGACTCGGCGATCATCGGGCGGATGCTGTCGATCTGGTAGCCGAAGGTGCCGGACTCCTGCTGCGTGCCGCCCTTGCCGAAGCCGACCTCGAGGCGGCCGTCAGACAGGATGTCGAGCGTTGCGCAGCGCTCGGCGACCTTGACCGGGTGGTTCATCTGGACCGGCAGGCAAATGACGCCGTGCCCGATGCGGATGCGCTTGGTGGCGCCGGCGACATAGGCCAGGAACGTCTCGGGTGCGCTCATGTGGGCGTACATCGTGAGCGCGGTGTGCTCGACGGCCCAGATGACGTCGAAGCCGACCTCTTCGGCGAGCAGGGCCTGCTCGCGTACCTCACGGAAGATCTGGTGGTCTCCCTCGCGGCTCGGGTTGGCGGTCTGAGCTTCGTAGATCAGGGAGAATCGCACCGGATACCGCTCCTTCGCGTCTGTTCGGCTGGCACGAGCTATAGTGTAGCCATTGGCTACACCTGTCAAGGAGGCCGCCCGACATGACCGCTCCCGCACGCCCGACGGGCCGCGACGCGATCACCGACGCCGTGCTGGACGCCGCCGAACGGCTCTTCGCCGCGGCTGGGCCGGCGGACGTCTCACTGCGGGCGATCGCCCAGGAAGCGGGCGTCACCTACGGCCTCGTCTACCGCCACTTCGGCACCAAGGACGAGCTCCTCGAACGGCTCCTGGCGCGCTACGCCGACCGCTGGCGCGAGCATCTCGGCGACGAGCCGGACTACGGGCGGGCGCTCGAGGATCTGATGGGCCCGAGCTTCGACACCGGCCCGTACCTGCGCTTGCTGGCCTGGAGCCTGCTGACCGGGGCGACCGACCGGGAGGGCGAGAGCTACCGGCGCCACACCACGCTCGACGAGTTGCCGCCGCTGGCCCCCGGAGCGAACCCCGACGCCGAAAATGCCGCGCGCCTTCGCACCGCCGGAGCACTCGCCTTTGCCTTCGGATGGCGCTTCTTCAACCCGTTCATCCGCGCGGCCTTGCACTTCGATCACGAGGACCCCGAGGCGCTTCAGACCGCCATCCGGGAACAGCTGCGAGGACTCGTCAGGTGAAGGCGCCGACGCCGGTGATATCACGTCCGACGAGCAGCGTCTGAATGGTCTCCGTGCCCTCGTAGGTGTGGATCGCCTCGACATCCATCATGTGGCGAATCACGTGATTTTCGAGCAGGATTCCGTTGCCTCCGAGCAGATCTCGCGCGTCGGCGACGATCTGGCGGGCCTTGCTCGTGTTGTTCAGCTTCGCCAGTGACGCGATGGTGTCGGTCATCCGTCCGGTGGTCTCCAGCTGGGCCAGCCGCATGCAGTACAGCTGCATCCCGACGAGCTCCTGGAGCATGCCGACCAGCCGCTGCTGGATCAGCTGGAACTCGATGAGTTCCTTGCCGAACTGGCTGCGGTGGCGGGCGTAGCTGAGGGCTGCGTCGTAGGCCGCGACGGCATGACCGAGCGCGCTGTAGGCCACCTGGCTCCGCGTGCCCGCCAGGACGTGCGCCGTGTCCTTGAAGCTATGGGCGCCAGGAAGCCTTGCCGCCACAGGGATTCGGGCGTCGTTGAGCTCGATGTCGGCCTGCCAGATCGCCCGCAGTGATCCCTTGCCGGTGATGACGGTCGCGTCATATCCCGGCGTGCCTTTTTCGACGAGGTAGCCGCCGACCTCACCGTCCTCGCCGCGCGCCCACAGCACGACCACATCGGCGATCGTCCCGTTTCCGATCCAGCGTTTGGCGCCGTTGACGACGTACTCGTCCCCGTCCTGCACTGCGGTGGTTTCCAAAAGCAGCGAGTCAGAGCCATGGTCGGGCTCGGTGAGTGCGAACGCGCCGATCGCCTCGACAGTGGCCAGGCGCTGCAGCCATTTCGCCTTCTGCTCCGGCGATCCGAAGAGCTCGATGGAGCGCATCACCAGTCCCGCTTGGACACCGGCGAAAGTGGCGAGGCTGCCGTCGCCCCGGGACAGCTCCATCGCCACCAGTCCGGCTGAGGCCGGGCTCATCACCTCGCTGTCAGACCCGTGCCCGATGAGGCCCAGCTCCCCCATGCGCCGCGCCAGAGCGAACGGAAACTCCGCGCGCTCCCAGTAGCCGGCGATGACCGGCAGCACCTCATCACGCACGAAGCTTCGCGTCATCTCGAGATACGCGCGCTCCTGCTCACCGAACTCGTCACTGATCCGTACGAAATCGGTCCCGAGCGCGTCACCAAGTAGATCCACAGCAGCTTCATGCCCAGCGGCGCGCCCGACTACCCCGCCGGCTGTCCCGCCGAAACCCCACAGCACAGCGGTGACCGACAGCTCCCCCGACGCTGCCGGCCACGTGGCGGACGGGATTGTTCTAGGAAGCGCTGGTGGTCTGCACGGCCCAGAAGTCCGAGGCGAGCTTGGTGCTCGTCGCGTACTGGTAAGGCATCTCGAAGTAGCCGTCCTGGCCCCACGAGGTGCCCCAGGAGTTGCGGACCTTGAAGCGGTCCTTGGCGTCGTCGTAGCCGACCATCATGACGGCGTGGCCACCGACGATGGACTCGCTCGGTGACGGCATCGGCATGATGCCGGACTTCGCGACCTCGGCGCTCTCGAAGGAGTCGTAGACGGTGAAGCCGAAGACGACCGGCAGCCCGCTGGCGAGCACGCTCTTGAGGCCGAAGAGGTCCTGCGGGGCAGACTCGTAGGTGAGGACCTTGTCCTTCAGCGCGTCTTTGTAGTCCTTCTTCGGGGGCTTGTCGGCGAAGGTGGAAATGTCGTAGGGCCAGTCGGTTTCGGGGCAGACGCCCAGCTTCGCGACGGACTTCATGCCGTCACGGATCTGCGCGCCGGAATCCTGGGACACCGAGCCTTCGATGACTCTTTCCTGGTAGTAGATCCACAGCCGGCTCGGCGTGATCCACTTCTGGTCCTGACGGTGGTTCTGGAAGTCGACGGCGGCGGCGATGGCATTGGCCGTGCAGCTGCCGAGCTGTCCTTGGTCGTACACCGGCGGCATGTCCGGCTGAGCGGACAGATCCACCGATGACGGCAGCGACGTGACGGCTGACAGGGCCAGCCGCGCGTCGCGAATGTCGGGAAGTTGGGGCACCCAGCCGTAGCCGGTGACCTTTCGGGGGGCGGTCATGGGCGCGACCATAAACCCGCACTGACTACCGGCGGTAGCTTCCTGTCACTCATGCGACAGTGACGCGTGAACCCACTCCCGGCTGCGCGCGCACGCCTCATCGCCGGCGGGGTCCTGTGGGCCAGCTCCGTTCAATTCTTCGTCGTCCAGGCTCTGGCTCAAAGCTCCTGGAAAGGCTCGGCTTCCTACAGCCTGCGCACCAGTTGGATCAGCGACCTGGGCGCCAAGACCTGCGGGAGGTATTCCGGCGGCGGCGGCGTGCTGGTCTGCTCTCCGCGCCACGCCTTGCTCAACGGCGGCCTGACGCTGCTCGGCGTCCAGGTGGTGCTCGGCACCCTGCTGCTGCAGCCGCTGCTCGGCTACGCACGCAGTGGCCGAGCAGCCGCCGCCCTGCTGGTGCTTGCCGGAGCAGCGCTCCCGTTCGTCGGCGCGTTCCCGGAGGACACCGGCAAACCCTGGCATGCCGTCGCGGCGACGGTGCATTTCACCGCGGCAGCCCTGGCAATGGTGGCCAGCGCTCTGGCCCTGCGCGGCCGCTACCCGCGCGTCGCGGCGCTGGCGCTCGTTCTCGGCGGCGCCTCGCTTGTCGGGACCTTGCTGACGCTGGCCGGATCGGGAGCCGGAATCGGCCGAGCCGCCGTCGAGCGGCTGGCCGCATGGCCGTTCACGCTCTGGACGACGATCGCCGGCGTGCTGCTGCTGGCCGCGCTCATTGCGGTGCCGTCCGGCACTCTCCGACACCGGCAAACCTGAATCATCCGCGATACATGCCTGCAATGTGTTTTTCTGAACAGACAGTGAACACACGCAGACAGGGGATCTCATGACCGCGGTCACTCGCCGAGGGCTGATGGCCGGGGCCGCGGGTTCCGCTGCGCTACTCGCGATGGAGGCGTGCGGCTCGAGCAGCTCGGGCAAGACCTCGCCGTCCGCGCCTGTTTCCTCGTCCGCTGCGCCCGCGGCTTCTGGGATCGGCGGCATCACCGACCCTTCGAAGGCACCGTTCGACACCGTCGTCGTACTGATGATGGAAAACCGGTCATTTGACCACCTGCTGGGCTGGCTGCCGGGCGTGAACGGCAAGCAGGCGGGCCTGACGTTCCCCGGCTACAAGGGCGGCACGCACTCCACCTTCGCGCTCGGTTCGAACACCCAGGCGTGCGGCGACAAGGACCCGGCCCACACCTGGCAGTCGATGGTCCAGCACTACAACGGCGGCAAGCTCGACGGTTGGCTGACGACCCAGTTCACCGGCGACCAGTTCCCGATCGGCTACTACGAAGAAGGTCAGGTGCCGATCCTCGGCGCGCTCGCCCAGAACTACACGCTCTTCGACGCCTACCACTGCTCGCTGATGGACGCGACCTGGCCCAACCGCTTCTACCAGTTGAGCGCGGCGACCGACGTGGACGCCACCGGCCTGTTCCCCGCCGCCGGAATGCAGCGGCCGTCAAACCTCGAACTGGCCATCTTCGACCGGGTCGCCGAAGCGAAGCTCACCGCCGGGTACTACACCTGGGGCGAGCCGATGACCGAGCTGTACGCGTCCAAGAAATACGACGCCATCACCCATCCCAAGGATGAGTTCTTCGCCGCGGCGGCCAAGGGCACGCTGCCTAACGTCACGTTCATCGACCCGGACTACACGACGCGCTCGGAGTTCCTCGGCACCTCGAACGACATGCACCCGCACGGCGACATCAACGCCGGCGACAGCTACATCGGCGAGGTCTACAACGCCCTGGCCAAGAGCCCGCAGTGGGAGCGCATGGTCTTCATCCTGAACTTCGACGAGAACGGCGGCTTCTACGACCACGTCAAGCCGCCGGCGTGCATCGACAACAACGTGAACCCCAATCCGGGCCCGCACCCGAACTACAAGCAGCTCGGCTTCCGGGTGCCGGCGATCGCGATGGGCCCGTACGCCCCCAAGAAGGTCGAGCAAGCCGGTCCGTACGAGCACTGCTCGATCCTGCGGATGATCGAGTGGCGCTGGGGTCTGGCACCGATGACCGCGCGCGACGCCAACGCCCGGAATCTGGCGATGGCTCTGGACTTCACCAAGAAGCGGGACACGTTCACGCTGCCGACCTTCACCCCGGTCACATCGCCCGCGTGCCCCAACCCGATGCTGGCGCTGGCGTAACAAACAGGCGACGCACAGCTCCCCGTAGGAACGGGCAGGGGTACCCGCTTTTACGCCGCGGGCAAACCTCGCAACCCCACGTTTCACGCGCCGGAAACCTGTTTGGCACATCGCACACCTAACTTTGCAGCGACCGGCGCGGACCCTGACACCCTTCCGCGCTGCCTAATGTCATCGAGCAAATTCGAGGAGTGACCCATGCGTGGAAGTAGTGCTCGCCAGGAGGCCATCAACGCCGTCAAGGCGTACCAGCCCCCCGCGGCCAGCTTCGCGCCGGCCGAGGTGCCCGGAGAGATCTTCGGCGAAAACGTCTTCAGCAAGTCGGTCATGCAGAAGCGGCTCCCGAAGGCCGTTTACAAGTCGGTCATCGCGACGATCGAACACTCCAAGCCGCTGGACCCGACGGTGGCAGACGCTGTCGCCGTCGCGATGAAGGACTGGGCGATGGAGAAGGGCGCGACGCACTACGCGCACGTCTTCTATCCGCTGACGGGCCTCACGGCGGAGAAGCACGACAGCTTCCTGGAGCCAGGCGGCGACGGCTCGTCCATCGCCGAGTTCGCCGGCAAGACGCTGACCCAGGGCGAGCCCGACGCTTCGAGCTTCCCCAACGGCGGCCTGCGCGCCACGTTCGAGGCCCGCGGCTACACCGGCTGGGATGTCACCAGCCCCGCGTACGTGATCGAGAACCCGAACGGCAACACGTTGTGCATCCCGACGGTCTTCGTCTCGATGACCGGAGATGCGCTCGACCACAAGACTCCCTTGCTGCGCTCGCAGCAGGCGATGGCGGCTCAGGCCGAGCGCGTCCTGAAGCTCTTCGGCCACGAAAACCCTGACGCTGTCGTCTCTTTCGCCGGTCCCGAGCAGGAGTACTTCCTGCTCGACAAGAGCTTCTTCTACAGCCGTCCCGATCTGCTCAACTCCGGGCGCACCCTGTTCGGCGCGAAGCCGCCGAAGGGCCAGGAGTTCGACGACCACTACTTCGGCGCGATCCCCGACCGCGTGCTCGCGTACATGCTCGACTGCGAGCGTGAGCTCTTCAAGCTCGGCATCCCGGCCAAGACCCGGCACAACGAAGTCGCGCCGGGTCAGTTCGAGCTTGCCCCGGTCTTCGAGCGCTCCAATGTGGCGGCCGACCACCAGCAGCTGCTGATGGTGATCCTGCGCAAGGTCGCCCACAAGCACGGCATGGAATGCCTCTTCCACGAGAAGCCCTTCGAGGGCATCAACGGCTCGGGCAAGCACGTCAACTTCTCCCTCGGTAACGCGACCGAGGGCAACCTGCTGCTCCCCGGCGACAACCCCCATGACAACGCGCAATTCCTGGTGTTCTGCGCGGCGGTGATCCGGTCGGTGCACAAGTTCGGTGGACTGCTGCGCGCGTCGGTCGCGTCGGCGACCAACGACCACCGCCTCGGCGCCAACGAGGCTCCCCCGGCCATCATCTCGATCTTCCTCGGCGACCAGCTGACCGATGTCTTCGATCAGGTCGCCAAGGGGGGTGCCACCTCCTCGAAGGAGAAGGGCACGCTGATGATCGGCGTCGACACGCTGCCGATCCTGCCGACCGATCCAGGCGACCGTAACCGCACCAGCCCGTTCGCCTTCACCGGCAACCGCTTCGAGTTCCGCGCGCCGGGTTCGCTGCAGACGATCGCCGGGCCGATGGTCACGATCAACACGATCCTGGCCGAGGCGCTCGATTTCATCGCGACCGAGATCGAAGCCCGGCTGTCCGACGGCGCCGAGTTCAACACGGCCGTGCAGAAGGTGCTCGAGGACATCATCACGATGCACGGCAGCGTGGTGTTCAACGGCGACGGCTACTCCGAGGAGTGGCAGGTCGAGGCCGCGGCCCGGGGCCTGCCCAACCTGCGCACCACACTCGACGCGCTGCCCGTGCTGATCCAGGAGGATTCGCTCGAACTCTTCAGCCGCTACGGCGTCTTCAGCCATCGCGAGCAGCACAGCCGCTACGAGATCGCGTTGGAGCACTACGCCCTCAGCATCGGCGTGGAGGCGAAGACGACCCTGGAAATGGGTTCGACCATCGTGCTCCCGGCAGCCGTCCGCTACCAGACGGAGCTCGCCGTGAATGCCAGCGCGCTCAAGGCCGTCGGGATCGACGCGGACATGGGGGAGCTCGAGCGCATCACCGCTCTCGTCACGTCGTTGCGCGGCGGCCTGGCCGAGCTCGGTTCGGCTCTCGCCCACTCCGCACCTGGCGCGCTGGAAGCGGCCGAGCACGCCCGGGACGAGTTGCTCCCGGCCATGTCGTCGGTCCGCTCGGCGGCTGACGCGCTCGAGGGGATCGTCGCCGACGACCTGTGGCCGCTCCCGACCTACCAGGAAATGCTCTACATCCTCTAAGCATCCCTTCGGGATTCTCACAGTCCGCCAACTAAGGCAGCGTCCCCCTTCTCGCCGATCCCCGCCAGGTGGTGGGATGGGGAGCGCGACAACCCGAGGGATGGCCGCCCGTGTCGGGGGGCCCGGTGTCGGCCATTCCTCGGTGTATCCCCCGGTGTATGCAGGTGACATGACCGCCGAAGCGCCGCGCACCATCCTGATCAGCGGCGCCACCGACGGGCTGGGGCGCGCGGTGGCCGAGCGACTGGCGGCGGCGGGAAACCGGCTCATCCTGCACGGCCGCGATCCGCAGCGCCTCGCCGCGGTCGCCGCCCAGATCAGGACGCTGATTGAAGGTCCTGCGCCGGAAACCGTGGTCGCCGACCTCGCGGACCTATCCCAGGTACGCCGGCTCAGCGAGCGCGTCTTCGAGCTCACCGATCGGCTGGATGTCTTCGTGAGCAATGCCGGAATCGGCTCCGGAGCACCGGACGGGCGCGCCCGGCAGACCAGTGTCGACGGCCACGAGTTGCGCTTCGCCGTGAACTATCTCGCCGGCTTCGATCTGGCGCTGCGCCTCCTCCCCCTCCTGCGCGCGGCCCGGCCGGCCCGCGTCATCCACGTGGCCTCCCTCGGGCAGGCAGCCGTGGACTTCGACGACGTGATGATCGAGCGGGACTACAGCGGATCGCGGGCGTACGGGCAGAGCAAGCTGGCTCAGATCACCAGCGGCTTCACAATGGCCGGGCGCCTCGACCCGGAGGTGGTCACCGTCAACAGCCTGCATCCTTCGACGATGATGCCCACGAAGATGGTGGTCGCCGAGTACGGCCGTACCGTCGACAGCCTGGAAGAGGGCGAGATCGCCACGCGCCGGCTCGTCGAGGATCCGGAGCTTTCAGGGGTCACCGGCACGTTCTTCGACCGCTTGCGCGAGGCTCGCGTCGACGCATCGGCGTACGACCCGCAGGTGCGCACCAAGCTCTGGGAAATCAGCCTGGCGCTCACCGGAGCACCCGACATCCCGTCCTGACCGTAGCGCGTGGACGGCGCCGATCTCCCTGCCGAGTGCTGCCAAAAGTCCCTAGCGGGAAAGGGCTTTTCGGGACAACGATGTGTAGTGAAGGAGGCTTCCTCTTCATCGTCGACCGCAAGAAAGAGCTGATCATCCGCGGCGGCTACAACGTCTATCCCCGTGAAATCGAAGAGGTGCTCTACACGCACCCGGCCCGGCTCGACCGTCAGCGAGCAGGAGCTGCGCTAGGAATTCTTCCCATCAGCGTCTCAACAAAGCCAGGCGCCTCATAGCTGGGCACTGGCGCCCCCTAAACTCCCTGACGTGCGGGTCGACCTGCTGGGCACGCTGTCCGTGACCCACGAGGGGGTCGCCTCCGGACGACAGCTCGGCGGTCGGCGCGCGCAGCTGGCGCTCGTGCTGCTGGCCCTCACTCCGGGATCGGTGCCGGCCGAGCAACTGGCCGAAGCCCTGTGGGGCGAAGTGCCTCCGGCGACCTGGCGGCCCGCTCTGCGCGGCATCATCCGCGGGCTGCGCGACGCGCTCGCGCCCATCGGACTCGGCGGCGAGGCGCTGATCGCCACCGTGCCTGGCGGATACGCGCTCACCGATGCGGCAGAGGTCGACATCGCTGTGGCGGCACAGGATCGGCGGGGCGGCGACGCGTTGCTGCATGCCGGTCAGCTGGCCGAAGCCGCTGATGCGGTCGAAGCGGGCAGCCGGCTCAGCGGGATGCAACTCCTGCCCGGCGAGGACCAGCCCTGGCTCGCCCCCCACCGCAGGGCCGTCGACCAGACCCGGTTCGATTCGTTACGCATCATCGCCGAAGCCGCCAGCGGGCTGAACCAGCATTCGCGCGCCATCGAGGCCGCGCGGCTCACCGTCGAACTCGACCCGCTGAACGAGCGCGGGCATCAGGTACTGATCGCCGCGCTGGACCGAGCGGGCGACCGCGCCGGTGCCGTCCGGGCGTACGAGCAATGCCGCACGGTGCTCGGCGACGAGCTCGGTATCGACCCGAGCCGCGAGACCGTCGAGCTCTACCTCAGCTCGCTGCGTGACCGGACCCTGCTCGGCGCGGGCCGCCTGCCGACACCGACCGCGGACATGGTCGGTCGCTCCGATGAGCTTGCCGAACTGAGAGATGCGCTGCAATCCCGCACGATTGTGACCCTCACCGGCAAGGGCGGGGTCGGCAAGTCACGGCTCG
>DATAVO010000037.1:0-13067 GCA_036267695.1 Frankiaceae bacterium | reverse complement strand
GCCTCGCCGGCGACGAGCACAAGGCTGCCCCGGCCCCCGGTGGCGCGGCGGGCGCGCTCGAGCAGCACCCGCAGGGGATGGTCCCGCTCCAGCAGCCGCACCGGGCGGAGTGTAGGGAGCGAACACCGGTCCGACCAGCGGGTTCTCCCTACGATGAGCCCGGTGGCACGGGCCTGGTCTTGGCGGGTTCAGATGTCGTCCTCGATGGGAGGCGCAGAGCCCGCTGGGGTTCGGCCGGCTCCGTCGAGCCCGCCGTCGTCACGTGATCATCCCCACGTGATCGGCAGGGCGCGCAGGCCATTCACCGGACCATTCGGCCGGAACGTCAACTCTGACTCCGAGGCCGTCAACTCCAGGTTCGCCGATGGCGGCGACACCATGACCATCTCGCCGGCAACGCTCCGGAATTCGCCCGGCTGATCTGGGCAATCGACCCCGCCGCGGACCCGGTGCCGCTGCGCAAGCTCGCCGGACAACTGCACTGCGACCCGTCCAATATCACGCTCCTGAGCGCCAAGCTTGAGCTGACCACCCGATGATTGGCTAGCCAGCAAGCTGTCGGCGATGTGTGCGGTGGATCTTGAAGCGCTCGCATCGGTGCCGCCGCCGGTGGCGCCGTTGCCTAGGTAGGAAGCGGCGTCGAGAAGTGTTGGCTCATGGGCCGCCCCGTAGGTGGCCTGGCCGGGTGTTTGCTCGGCCCGTCTCACCGGGATCGCTTCAGCGGGCCGTTGCGCGTGCCGCGAGCCGCTGCCTCAGGTTCGCGCGATCTGCGGGCCGACTACGGTGATCTCCGGGATGGCCTGCATCGCCCACCGCGGCGGGTCGATCCCGGCCGCCTGAGCGGCGACGCGGGCCCAGTGGCGCTCGAATCCGGCGGGCGTGCAGACGAGCATATAGCGCGCGGGCGCGCTGCTGTGGTTGGCCAGCGCGTGCGCGACGTTGCGCGAAGCGAAGGCAAGCTGGCCGACGCCCTTGGCCTCGAGCCTGTCCTCGATCTGGAAGATCAGCTCGCCCTCGAGCATGTAGAAGGCTTCATCGAAGTTGTGCGTGTGGAGCGGAGGGCCGGCGTTGTGCGGCGGAACCATGATCTCGGTCATGGACACGTGACCGCCGGTCTCTTCGCTGCGCAGCAGAACCTTCGTGCGGGGGTCGGGCACAGCCTCCATTGGTTCATGCTTCTTTCGCGTCCGGGTTCGAAGACCACTGCTCAGGCGTCTGCGGGTTGGAAGAGCTCGATCGGGTTGCCGGCGGGATCGTCGAGCAGCACCTGACTGCCGCCTCGCCCGTCGGCGGCCGTCGGGCATCGGTTGCCCCGCGCCGCCTGCCCCGGGCCGGTTGAGCAGCAGCCGCAGGTCATCACGGATGAGCGCCGCGAAGCCGGGTCCGGGCCTCGCTTCGACGGTGAAGCCCAGCCGCTCGACGTAGAAGGCGACTGCGGCATCGATGTCGTCGGTGATGTAGCGGACGCTCACTGTGGCCATCCCGAGCCCCTTCTCCAAGGTATGCTGTTGCGTGAACAGTTTATAGCATGAACAGTACTGGGAGTGCGATATCATGAGTGGTGTTTCCCGACAGCCCACGCGCCCGCGGGCTGCCCCGGCGCAGGGGCTGAGCCGACGGGCCGGCTTCCTGCTGGTCCAGCTGGGCACTCACAGGCACCGGCGCTTTACCGAGCGCCTCACCCCGCTTGACCTCCACCCGCGGCATTTCGGGATGCTCAGCCAGCTGGCCGTGAACGAGGGCCAGTCCCAGCAGGCACTGAGCGTTGCGCTGGGCCTCCACCGCAGCGCGGTAGTCGCGCTTGTCGACGACCTCGAGCATCGCGGGCTCGCCGAGCGGCGGCGCGACCCCGTCGACCGCCGCGCGTACACGCTTTATCTGACCCCCGCTGGCCGCGAGGTGCTGGCCGAGCTTGAGCTCCTCGCGGAGAAGGACGAGGACGAGCTACTGACCGCGCTCGACGTGTCGGAGCGCTCGACGCTGATCTCGTTGCTGCAGCGCCTGGCCCGGGCGCAGGGTCTGGCAGCCGGCGTGCATCCCAACCTAGAGCCTTGAGAAGGCGACGATCACGCAGCCCACAATGGCGGCATCGCCCGAGATAGATCTCGGCGTCCGGGTGTTGATCAAGATGCTCGCTCAGCTGCCCCTGCAAGCTGGTGATCTCGGCGTTGAACGCCCGCATCACCGCAGCCGTCGCGCGCACACTTGCGGCGTAGCCGACGACCAGCTCAGGCGGCCGGGCGAGCTGCTCGCTGCGCAGCGCCGCTTGGATGCGCTCGGCCTTCGGGACGACGTCGTGGCGGCGCGCCCGCCGTAGCGCGGCGGTGATCCGCGAGCGCGACAGCCGGCGGGCCCGATCGGGGCGTCGGTGCGCACCATGTCCGCAACGCTAATCGCATTCCTCAGATCCGCGGCATCCAAGCTCGGGTATCGGTGGATATCATTCAGGGCGTCACGAGCGGGGTCTAGCAATATGTGTTGCGCATCTCTGCGATCCCGCCCGTCAAAGTTTGAGTTCCGACATTGAGAATGTCATGAGGAGTAAGCGGTTCCGGGGTCGGTCCGACATCGATGCCCTGTCGTTATTGATGGGTAAGATTGTGGGTGGTCTCCCGTGCAGCTCGTATTAGGAGGTCCGGCAGTATTGGTGGTGGGGTGCGGTTGACGATAATCGCGCAGATCGAGGCCATGGTCCCGCCCGGTAGGGTGATTCCCGCCGCCGCACAGAATATTCCGGGCAGTACTTCCTGGTGGTCGAGCGCAACCGCTGCGTGCTGCGAGAGGCTGTCGCGCACCCGTTTCCATTCCGGACGGGTATACCGTCTTGGTGGGTCACGATGGGGCTGGGCGGCGAGCAATATCCGGCCGGCAGCGGTACGCGCGGCGAACTCCTCGGTTGGAGCCATCTGCGGCAGCGGACCCGACACATTGCCGGCTTTGGTCACGACCCGTATGGCGTTGTCGTGCAGGACGCTGACTGTGACTGCGCCCGCGCTGAGCTGGGCCAGTGTGCGAGTCGGTGTGAGTGCAGCCCGGCGCAGTTTTGGGTGCGGCTGCCAGGATTGTCCGATCTGGGCGATTGTGTCGCCCACGTAGTATCGGTGCCCGTCGCGCTGCACCGCGCCGAGGTCGACAAGTTGCTCGAGGAGTCGGTGAGTAGTTGCCTTCGGCAACCCGGAATTGCGCGAAACCTCTGACAACCCCGCACCGTTCGGGACACGGGACACCGTATCCAGTACGTCGAACGCGCCCTCGAGGACACCTCGACCCCGTTGATCCGCACTGCCGCGCCCCACCGCTGGCCCTGCCTGCCAATCGGCCCCACAACCGCCACCTGCGGTATTCCGCCCGGTTCCGGTACCAGCTAGGTCCGTCGACTGTCCGCCGCCCGAGCCGAGCGGCCGGGCGGGAGGTACGAGGGCCGGAGAGGCAGATGCGTTCGGCATGGATACTTCACCTCTCTGGATCGCCAGCGTCGCCCGTGCCGTCATTGCTTTCGTCACCGTCTCGAAGTGTGACGCGAAATTGTTCACGGTCTGCAGGTTAATGTATTGATCTGCGTTATTTTGCCGTTGAGTGATCCGGTTGTGTCAATTCGGCGTCCTCTGGCCTGAACAACGGCAGGAGGCGGAAGTCCGTTAAATCCGCAGGAGGTCACCAGGGTGTAGGCTCCCATCATTGGGCTGATGAGGTGGTCACCAATAGTGAGGTGCGGCATAGGGTAATCCGTCGCGATGACGTCGATGCTGTCGCATGTGGGGCCGGCGAGTACACATGGCTCTAGTGCGGGTGAGTGGGGATCCACCCGGGAAAGTGGATGCTCCCACAGTTCGTCCAGCGAGAGAATCGGCGGATGGACGTCTTCCCACGCCACATTCGAATACCCGCCATACACTCCGTCGTCCAGGTAGTACCACGGCACAGCCTGTCGCGTTCCGGCACCGATCACGGTGGTTATGAGGGTCATGCAGGATGCGACGACGTATCGCCCGGGCTCGGCAAGCACGGTAAGGCGATCTGCATGCGGTGCGAGCAATGTCCTGATGGACTCGATGATGTCGTCCGCATTGCAGACTCCGTCGCGGTAGGCAACGGGAAAGCCACCACCGATGTCAAGAATCTCCAACTCGTGGTCGAGTCCGAGGCGAATCTGGTCGATGAGTCGCAGGCAGTGGCTGATGGCAGTGCGATACGGTCGAGTGCTGTTGGTCTGGCTTCCAACGTGGAAGCTCAGCCCGTTCACTCGGACGCCGTTCTCGATCGCGTACGCGACGAGGTCGACCGCGTCGGCGGGTTCCGCTCCGAACTTCGCGGACAGATCGACCTTGGCCTCAGGGTTACGGAACGACAGCCGCAACAGCAACTGGATATCGTCCGGTCGGCCGATGAACTTCTCGATCTCGCGGGCGTTGTCAACCACGAACGTGCGGACGCCGCGACGATAGGCGTCGTCGATGTCCGAGGCTCGCTTGATCGGATGGGTGTACAGACAGGTACTCAGGTCCGAGCCGACCGTCTGGACGGAATCGAGCTCGGAGCGGGACGCCACCTCGAAGAAACCCCCTGCCCCGTGCACGGCACGTAGTACCGCGCAATGGTCGAGCGCCTTGATCGCGTAGTGGAAACGGACGAAGGGGAGCGCGCTACGCAGGGCGCGGTACCGGGCAGCCGCTCGTTCAGGCTGGAGGACCAGCAGCGGGGTCCCATGACGGCGGATCAACTCCGGCAGATCGACATTGCGGGCCCAGGCCCGCAGGTCGTGACGAAGGGCCGCGCGACGCGTCACGTCCATCAGGAATCTCCTTGCGGGCGGAGCCGAACCGGAACGATCAGTTTCCGGTTCCGCTCGAAGCTCAGAATTGCGACGGCGTAGAAGACGATGTCGGCCAGCAGCTTCCCCACGAGCCAGCCACTGGTGGTGTCATTCAGGACGGATGGCAGGAGATAGAGCAGGACAGTGCGGGCGCCCACGTCCGCTATCTCGGCCAGTCCGAATTCGAGCACCGTTGCGCGCAACACACACCAGAACATTGCCAATCGGCGGCGTCGTGCCGGTCGGGGTGAGGCGCGGCGCCATGTCGTCCATGAGCGAGCCGCCGAAAGGCCGTAGTAGCCGACGCTCTCCGCGACCGTTCCCGCGATCGCGGCCGCGGCGAGTGAACCGGTCTGGCGGTATGTCAGGTGCGCGCCCAACAATGTTGCCGCAGTGCCCGCTACCTCGAGCGGGAGGTAACGGCGCAGCCAGGCCATCATCCGGCGAGGAACCGTCGCTCGAGTATCTAGTTCGACATCGCTATCAGTCATCGTTGATCCTCGTGACTTCCGGCGGGCCGCATCGAGTTTCTCGCTCGGCCCGCGTATGACGCCGATCAGAATTTGAATTCAATGGCTGATGTCATGCGGCGGAGGAATCCCGGCGCCTGGCTATCCCGAGGATGGTGGGGTGGCTCAGTCTGACATCGGTGGTCCGTGGTCCCCGTCATTCCAAAGTGATGATTCCTCGTGGGGGTGCCGAATTGCAGCTGCCCGCAAAGCGTCCGATACTCGACGGCTCTCTTCTCGTGTTAGCTGAACCGTGATGTTCCTGATGTTCAGGACAATGAAAGGGTCATAGTCGTCGACATTGACAGCCAGGGTCTCTTGGCCCGTTGAGCTATATATGGCTACGTATGCCTTCATGACTGAAGGGATCCCCTCTGGCCTGGCTGAACTATGTCGCTGTCTGGGCGCTCCTGGCTGCCCGCCGGTTATGAGCCGTCGGTCCCGTTGGCTCAGTGAGCGAATGCTCGTCCCACGCCGCGGCGAAGAGTAGGGCGAAGGACACCTCCGGGATGGGTAGAAATGCCCACAGTCGGGTGCCGGGTGGATCTGGAGCTGACAGCCGAATAGGCACTCGATGGTCGGTAGTCGTGGGCCGGTCAGTGTGGGTGATCAGGTGGATCCGGAGGTCGCCCGCCGGAGTGCGTCGAAGTACGCAGACCGAGCGAGCCGCGGTACGTGGCCCTGCACGCGCCGACGAACGACGGTGGGTGCCTCAGAAATTTCGGACGGGGAGCAGCGGTGGATGCAACGGCGACGTAGCGATGCCACACCGATGAGCGGGACCTGCTGGCCGCTCACCGGACGTGAGGGAGAGCTGGCCCGGGCGATCAAGACGTTGCGTGATGAGGGTGGTGTGGTGCTGGCCGGCGCGGCCGGGGTCGGCCGGAGCCGGTTGGCCCGCGAGATCCTGCGGGACGCCGGTCGGCGTGGACGCTCCGGCCACTGGATCGGTGCGACGGCGGCCGCGCGCGGTATCCCTTTCGGCGCGTTTGCGGTGCTGCTCGGCGGTGCCGACGGGTCGGCGGAGGTGCCGTCACTGGCCCAGGCGGCCGCGGCCCTACGTGACGAGGCAGCCGTGCTGGTGGTCGACGATGCGCACCTGCTCGACGACGCGTCGGCGGCGTTGCTGCACACCCTGGCCCTTGAACGCTCGATCGCCCTGGTCGTGACCGTGCGCACCGGCGAGCTGGCCTCGGATGCGGTGACCGCGCTGTGGAAGGACGACCTGCTCGGGCAGCTGGAGCTGGCCCCGCTCGGGGAGGCGGACACCGCGACCCTGCTGCAGACGGTTCTGGGCGGTCCGCTGGATGCGGCGAGCGCGCGGCGGTTGCACGCCGCCACGGTGGGAAACGTGCTCTGGCTGCGCCACCTGGTGCAGGGCGAGTGCGCGGCCGGGCGGTTGATCGAGCGGGTCGGCCAGTGGCGCTGGTCGGGCGAGCCGGAGATCACCCCGGTGCTCGCCGACCTGGTGGAGACCCGATTCGGTCAGCTCGACGCCGCCCATCGACTGGTGCTGGAGTTGCTGGCTTTCGGCGGGCCGTTGAGCGCTGAGCTGGTAACGGTCTCGGCCGACCTGGCCTCAGTGGTCGAACTGGCCGAGCGCGGACTCGTCGCGACCGAGATGTGCGGGCAGCACGTGCGGCTGCGGCTGACCCAGCCGCTCTACGGCCACGCCGTGCGTTTGCGTACCAGCCAGCTGCGGGCCTGGCGGGTGCGCGGACTGGTCGCCGAGGCGCTCGCCGGGGCCGCTTCTTGGCCCGGTGACACCACGCGCCGTGCGGTGCTCGCTCTCGATGGTGACTGCACGGTCGAACCGGCGCTGATGACCGAGGCCGCCGCGAGGGCGGCCTCGGCGGCCGACCTGCCGCTCGCCAACCGACTGCTGCGGGCGGCGTGCGACGGCGGTGGCGGATTCGAGCCCCGGCTCGCGCTCGGGCTTCTGCTGGCCTGGATGTTGCGCGTCGACGAGGCCGAGGCCGAGATCGCCGAGGCGATCCGGATCGCCACCAATGACGAGCAGCGGGTGCGGAGTACCTGTGCCAGGGCGATCACCCTGTTCTTTCAGCTGAACCGCCCGGACGAGGCGTGGACGCTGCTCAACGAGGTCGGGCAGGTCGGGCGGATCAACTCGGCCCACCTGCGCGGGGTGCGGGCCGCGTTGGCCGCCGCCGGCAACCGGCTCGATCAAGCCGAGGAGCTCGCCACGCCCATCCTCGACTCACCCGACGCGGCTCCGTTCGCCCAGGTCTGGGCCGGCTGCGCGCTCATGGTGCAACACGGCCTTGCCGGCCGGGGCGACCGGATCGTTGCGCTGGCCGATCGGCTGGTCGACGTTGCCGCCCGGTCTCCGGAGACGGCGATGCTGGGGCTGAACCTGCGGTACCTGCAGGTCGTCGGACTCGGCTTGGCCGGTCTGCTCGACCGCGCGACGGACTGCGTCGAGTCGTTGGCCGACATGTCCGGCGAGCACGCGGTGATGGCCAGGGACGCCGCCGCCGGGCGGCTCGCGCTGGACCGCGGCCAGGTGCGCACGGCGGCGCGACTGTTGGAGGGCAGCCGGGCACTCCGGGCCAACGATGGCGGCGCCTGGACACCGGTCTTCGAGACCGCGATCGCACTTGCGCGGGGGATGGCCGGCGATGCGCTCGGCGCCCGGGAGGCGCTCTGCTCGGCGGAGGAGTTCGATCACCCGTGCGTTCGGCTGCACGAGCCGGAGCTGGCCCTGGCCCGTTCCTGGGTGAGCGCGGCCGAGGGTGCGGTCGGGGAAGCTATTGCGCAGGCCGAGCACGCAGCGGAGCTGGCGGCGTCGTGCGGGCAGTTCGCTGTCGAGGTGCTCGCCCGGCACGCCTCCGTGTGCTTCGGCGCCACCGACCAGGCCGATCGACTCGCTGCGCTCGCCGCGACGGTGGCCGGACCGAGGGCCTCGGCGGCCGCCGAGCACGCCGACGCGCTGGCCGCCAACGACCCGGATGCGCTGCTGGCGGTCTCCGCCGAGCTCGAGCGCCACGATCTGCTGCTGCCCGCCGCCGACGCGGCCGCCCAGGCCGCTGTTCGCTTCCGGGCCCGAGGTGCCACCACCCAGGCCGCCTTCGCCGCGGCCAGGGCGAGCGGGCTGGCGCAGCACTGCGACGGTGCCCGCACCCCGGCGCTGCTGGCCGGCGTCGCACCGCTGCAGATCAGCAGCCGCGAGCGCGAGGTCGCCACGCTGGCGGCGACCGGGCTGTCGAACCGGGATATCGCCGGACGGCTCTACGTCTCGGTACGCACCGTCGAGGGCCACGTCTACCGCGCCTGCACCCGGCTCGGGCTCACCGACCGGGCCGCGCTGGCCGCGCTGGTCAGCGACAGCTCGGTTACGACCGGCCGAGTCACCGACCGTGTGGGTTGGCCCGGGGAGATCGCTCGACTCCGATGATCCGGGGTCTGTAGAACCCTGCTCATCTAGAATGATGAAGGACCCGGGCACCCGCTCCATGATTGCTTCACACCTGGCCATGGGGTGCGCTAGCTTTTCCGCTGGTGGCCGGCGGCGGAGGGGCAGCGAGCGAGGGCGCGCAGCGCGCGAGCGCGGCGGCCTCGCTGGTGGCCCGTGCGCGCGAGGCGGTCACCGCGCGGCGCTGGATGGAGGCGCTGGACCTCGGCTCGCAGGCGCTGGTCGCCGATCCGAGCCTCGACGACGCCGCGGCGGTCGTGGGCATCGCCCGACATCGCCTGGGCGGGCTGAGCCCTGGCGACGCCCAGCTCCGCCAGCTGACGGTCGTCGCGGTCGACATGTGCGCCTCGACCGCGATCGCCGCCGGGATCGGCCCGGAGCGGTACCGCGAGCTGATGATGGACCTCTACGACGTCTGCGTCGAGGCGGTCGGGCGCTATGACGGCCGGGTCGTCAAGTACAGCGGGGACGGCGTGCTCGCGCAGTTCGGCCATCCGATTACCCACGAGGACGACGGACGCCGTGCGACGCTGTGCGCGTTGGCGATCCTGGACAGTGTCGAGCGCCGGGGCGCGCGCTGGGAGCAGCGCTATGGCACCAGGGCGATGGTCAGGATCAGTCTTGACACCGGCATCGTCGCGGTGGGGCCCGTCGATGCAAGTCCCTGGTCGATCGACGAGATCGCCGGCGACCCGCCCAACATCGCGTCCCGGGTGCAGGCAACCGCTGATCCGATGAGTGTCTGGGTCACCGAGGCCACCCGCCGGCTGATCGTGGGCTGGTTCGGTACCGAGCCCATCGGGCTCGTCGACCTGCGCAACTACCCGAGGCAGGTGTTGCTGCACCGGGTCCTGCAGGCGACCGACGCCGAGAACCGCCTCGAGGCGAGCACCCGGCCGCGCCCTCTCATGGTCGACCGCGTCGTCGAGCTGGAGCTGCTGCGTAGGGCCTGGAACCACGTCAACGACACCGGCGAACGTCGGGTCGTCGGGCTCACCGGGCCGGCCGGTATCGGCAAGTCGCGGCTGGCCGAGCACATGATCGCGGTGGCGGTCGCGTGTGGGGCGACACCGGTGACGCTGGCCTGCTCACCGCTGCACCGGGCAAGCCCGCTGCGTCCGGTGGTGCGGGCACTGCGGCGCCAGTTCCGGATCACCGCCGAGGGCGAGGCCAGCGACGCCGAGGTGCTCGTCGCGGTGCACCGTCAGCTCGAGCAGCTGCCGGGATGCCGGCTGCCGGCCGAGGAGGTGGCGCCGATCCTGGCCTCGCTGCTGGGCGGGCCGACGGTCGTCGACGTGGAGCCCGATGTGCTGCGCCGGCGCGGTTTCGACGCACTGACCGATCTTTTCGAAGGGCTGGCCGCCCGGGGCCCGGTCGTGCTGCACGTCGACGACATGCATGCCGCCGACCCCTCGACCGCCGAGTTGCTCCTCCAACTGCTGGCCCGTCCGTCGACCGCCGCGCTGCTGGTCATACTCGCCGGGCGCACCCTGCCCGACAGCGCCGCCTGCGACGCCGTCGTCGAGCTCACCGGGTTGGGAGCCGACGACGCCACGGCGCTCGCGCGCTCGGTCGCACCGGACCTCGACGACGGCACGATCGGCCGCATCGTTGAGCGCTGCGACGGTCTGCCGTTCTACGTCGAGGAGTTGGCCCACTCTGCCGTCGAGACGCACGCCGAGGTGCGCTCCGGGGTCATCGAGCTCTCCGCATTCGTCGCGGCCCGGTTGGACGAACTCGGTGCGCCGCTGCGCAGGCTCGCCGGCCAGATCGCCATCGCCGGCAGCGAGATCGACGTCGCCACCCTGGCGCGGCTGTCCGACCAGAGCACCGAGCGGCTCGGTGTCCAGATCGCCGAGCTGACCGCCCGAGGGGTGCTGCGACGGACACGGAACGGGCGCCGCGACGTGGTGACCTTCCGTCACGACGTGCTCCGCGAGGTTGCCTACCAGACGTTGCTCGTCGCCCGCCGTGGCGAGCAGCACCTGAAGCTGGCCCGGATCCTCGCCGAGCAGGTGCCCCGCACGGCACGACCCGACGACCTCGCGCGCCAGTACACCCTCGGCGGCGATCACGCGGGCGCGCTGGCGAGCTGGCTGGAAGCCGGCCGGGCGGCGACCGCGACCGGCGCGCGGCACGAGGCGATCGAGCTATTCACCAATGCGCTGCGGGCGATTGAGCAGCTGCCGGCCGCCGCATCACTGACCGGAGCCGAGCTCGAGGCGCAGCTCAACCTCGGCACCGCGCTGTCCACGATCCACGGCTACACCTCGCCGCAGGCGCGCGCCGCGTTCGAACGGGCACGGGAGCTGGCCGATGCGCTGGACGACAACACCGCGATCTTCCCGGCGCTGTGGGGGATCTGGAGCTACTGGTTCGTGCTCGGCGAGCACGACACCGCGCTGGCCCTCGGCGAGCGCTGCGTGGCGATCGCCGAGCAGGAGACCGCCGACGAGCGGTTCCGCTGGACGGCCGCCGGGATCGTCGGTTACGAGCTGCTCTATCTCGGCGACTTCGCCGGCGCGCGGGACAAGCTGGAACTGGCCGCGCGCCACGTCGGCAGCGAGCCGGTTGCGGACTTCCCCAACGACCCGTTGGTGGTGAGCCATGCGGCGCTCTCCGTCGCGCTGTGGTTCCTCGGTGAGTACCAGCGCAGCGCCTCGGTCGCCGAGGCCGCGGCGGAGCGGGCCAGCGGGATGGATCCGGGCAACCGCCGGACCGCGTTGAATCGGGCCTGGGTGTATTGCATGCTGGCCTGGCGCGCCGAGCTCGCCGGCGACCCGGCGACCGCGATCGAGTTCTCCGACCGGGCGGTGGTGATCTCCACCGAACACGGCTACTCGACCTGGCTCGCTGCGGCCACCCTGCACCGCAGCATCGCCCAGTGCACGCTCGGACAGACCGACGAGGGCCTGCCGACGCTGGCCGCGGTGGTCGGCGCCTGGCAGAGCGCCGGCCGAGACGCCGATGGTCACCAGCGGCACCCGGTGCTGATGACCCCGTACTTCGCCGGTCGCCTCGCCCAGGTACGGCACGCGGTAGGCGATCTCGCGGGCGCCGGCACGATCGTCGCGGCCCAGCTCGAAGCGACGGCTGCCAACGGCGAGCACTTCTGGGACGGCCCGCTGCGCGCCCTGCGCAGGACCCTCGACAACACCAAGGATCCGGTATGACGATCCGCAATTTGCCCGACTATGTCGATGGCGGCGGCCGGCGGCAGGTCTGGCGCCCGCCGTACCGAGCGCGCAAGGCCCAGCTGTTGGGGATGGTGGTCAAGGCCGACCGGACCGCCATCGACACGTTGCTCGACCGCGATCTCAACGCCCCGGCGGGTGGTGCTGTGGAGTACCGCTGCGCCCACCGCAACATCATCGTGATGCTCGCCGACATCGTGGAGATGCGCTCGACCGATCCCCTCGACTCGCAGCGCGGTTTCCTCGCCGAGCGCGAGCTGTCGATCTGGTGTCTGGCGGCGGACCGGAACGCGGGGGAACGGCTGGTCTGCTACCTGCCCTACATCTTCACCGACTCCGGCCAGACGGTATCCACCGGCCGTGAGGTGTACGGCTATCCCAAGGAGCTCGGCTTCTTCGATGGCGGATTCCCGGATGTCTTCACGCCCGCCGGGGCCACGACGAAGATCAACGCGTTGGCGATCGAGAAGTTCGGGTGCGCAGCCAAGGCCGTGCCGCGCACGATGGTGTCGATCACCAGGAAGGCCGGTCCCGGATCGCCACCGGTACCGGCCGAGGGAACTCCGCGCGAGGAGGTGCTGCGCAACCTGTTCCCCGGCGACTTCTCCATCGACGACGACCGCGGGTTCGAGGTCAACCCCAAGCCGCCACCCTCGGCGACGATCACGGTGGGCGGCGCTCCGCCGCCGGCCCGGCCGGCTCCGCCACCCCCGTACGTGCGGCCGGTCATCGAACTGCGACGCAGCTCGCCGCTGAACGCGGACCCCGACACACTTGCCACCCAGCTCGCTCAGAGCCCCACGCTGGTGTTTCTCAAGCAGTTCCGCGACATCTGCTGCCCGACAAAGGCCTGCTACCAGGCGATCATCGAGTCGACGATCCCAATCAATCCGGCGGGCGCGACCTTCGTGCCGCTCGACCCGGCCCTGTTCAGTCTCACGGTGTCGAACTACGACAGCCAGCCGATCGCCACTGAGCTAGACGGTATGGAGGTCCGGGCTGGGGCCTCACCACATGTGATCGTGGGTTGCCGGGCAGGAGTGGGTCCTGGTCGGTAGAGCCACAGATGTGGGAGGCCCCAGTGGTCGGGAATCGTACGAGTGTTGGGTTGGATGTGC
>DATAVO010000036.1:0-1934 GCA_036267695.1 Frankiaceae bacterium | reverse complement strand
AGCTGCCACCACGAGCCGTGCTGTCCGTCGGCTGACGCAGCCGACCGGGACGCCGCACGAGTGGTGTCGAGCCACCCCGAGCAAGGTTGGAACCTGCTCTGCAACGGCGTCGTCAGTTTCGACGACCGCGGCGACCTGCTGCCTGACGGCCGCGCGGTTCCACCGCAACGCCACCATGCCGCCTGAGCGCGCAGAGCGCGACGCTGCCTGAGCGCGCAGAGCGCGACGCCGGGTAGCGCCGCTCAGTCTTCGTACGCCGAAGGCGACGGACAGCTGCAGGCCAGGTTGCGGTCCCCGTACCCACCATCGATCCGTCGTACCGGCGGCCAGTACTTGTCCTTGCGAAGGGCTGCCAGGGGATAGGCGGCCCGGTCCCGCTCATAGGGTGCGTCCCAGTCCCCCAGCAGGCAGCCCGCGGTGTGCGGCGCGTTGCGCAGCGGGCTGTTCTCGACCGGCCATTCCCCGGCCGCGACCCGGTCGATCTCGCTGCGGATCTCGGCCATCGCATCGCAGAACCGATCCAGCTCGGCAAGGTCCTCGGACTCCGTCGGCTCGATCATCAGCGTTCCCGCCACCGGAAACGACATCGTCGGCGCGTGGAAGCCGAAGTCGATCAGCCGCTTCGCGATGTCCTCGGCCGTCACTGCGGTGTCGCGGGTGATCCCCCGCACGTCGACGATGCATTCGTGGGCGACCAGCCCGCCGCGTCCGGTGTAGAGCACCGGGTAGTGCGGCGCGAGCCGCCGGGCGAGGTAGTTGGCCGACAGCAGCGCGACCTCGGTGGCCTCGCGCAGCCCGTCCGGGCCCATCATCCGGACGTAGGTCCACGGGATGGGCAGGATGCCCGCGGAGCCCCACGGCGCGCCACTGATCGGACCCACGCCCGTCTCAGGCCCTGCTTCGGGCACTACCGGGTGGTTGGGCAGGTACGGCGCGAGGTGGCTGCGGACAGCCACCGGACCAATGCCCGGCCCGCCTCCCCCATGCGGGATGCAGAACGTCTTGTGCAGGTTCAAGTGCGAGACATCCGCGCCGAACTCGCCCGGCCTGGCGAGGCCGACCAGGGCATTGAGGTTCGCGCCGTCGACATAGACCTGGCCGCCGGCCGCGTGCACGAGGGCACAAAGCTCCGTGATCCCGTCCTCGAACACGCCATGGGTCGAGGGGTAGGTGACCATGATCGCGGCGAGCGAGTCGCGGTGCTCGGCGATCTTCCCTCGCAGGTCGTCGAGGCTGACGTTTCCGGCGTCGTCGCAGGCCACGACCACGACCCGCATCCCGACCATGGCGGCGCTGGCCGCGTTGGTGCCGTGCGCTGACGACGGGATCAGGCAGATCTCGCGATGGGTGTCGCCGCGCTCGCGGTGATACGCCCGGATCGCCAGCAGTCCGGCGAACTCCCCCTGCGAGCCCGCGTTGGGCTGCAGTGAGACCGCTTCGTACCCCGTGATCGCCGCCAGCCAGCTCTCGAGGTCGTGGATCACCTGGAGGTACCCGGCGGCCTGCTCCAGCGGAGCGAACGGGTGCATCCCAGCCAGTTCTGGCCAGGTGATCGGCTCCATCTCGGCAGCCGCGTTGAGCTTCATCGTGCACGAGCCGAGCGGGATCATCGTCCGGTCGAGCGCCAGATCGCGGTCGGCAAGGCGTCGCAGGTAGCGCATCATCGACGTCTCGGAGCGGTGCTCGTGGAACACCGGATGCGCCATGAACCGGGAGGTACGACGAAGGGCCTCGGGGATCGCCGGTGCCGCGGTCTCCCCCGGCGCGGGAACACCGAAGGCGAGGCACACCGCGGCCAGGTGCTCTCGAGTGGTGCGTTCGTCCAGCGTGATCCCGATTCGATCGGCGTCGATCCGGCGCAGGTTGATCCCGGCGCCACGAGCTGCCGCTACCACCGCGTCGGCCCGCCCCACCAGCACCGCCGTCACGGTGTC
>DATAVO010000035.1:0-9013 GCA_036267695.1 Frankiaceae bacterium | reverse complement strand
TGACGCCGGCGACGCGATCATGGCGCAGGCCGGGACGGATCGTTCCGGCCCCAGCGGCACCGTCGAGCAGCTCTTCGAGCAGTGTCAGGAGCGGGACGAACGCACGCGAGGCCTCTTGCGGGTGGTCGGTGAGCAACTGCTGGGCGAACGCAGCCAACGCCGTGGGGCCTTTCTTCGCGCCGCGGCCCTTCGTCGCCGGGCGGCACAGCCGGTAGTACTCGATCGCAAAGTTGTGGAGGCGGGTCATCGGGTCATCCACCTCGTACACGGTCTGCCGTAACGACTCGGCCGTGGAGCGCACCGAATCCTCGAACAGCGCCACGAGCAGCTCGTACTTGCCCTCGAAATACTGGTAAAAGCTGCGCAGCGACTGACCCGAGCGCTCCACCACCTCCTGAACGGTGAACTCCCGATCAGGGCTGGCGGTCATGAGCTCGAGCGCGGCATCGAGGAAGCGCTGAATGCGTGTCTCGGCGCGAGCGCGGGCGGGATCCAGCACGCGCGCGACAGCGAGCTCGCGGCGCGAGGCGCCGGAAGCCGCCCGATCGGGCGCTACCGACTCGTTCTTGGGCATGCAACCAGCGTACTCGCGGTGGAGAGGACCGTACTCGGTAACAGGTCGGCAGCACCCATTCTGTGGAGAACTAGCTTCTCGCATCTTCGGCCGCACACTCTGGCGTTGCCACCAGTGGAGAACCCTATTATCCTTTTCGATTATGGGCGTCTCCACTGAGTCGGAGCCCCGCCGCGGCACCCGGGACCACGGCTTTCATCCATTACGCGTGCGCCGGGTTGTCTCCGAGACTCCTGAGGCGATCTCACTCGTACTTGACGTGCCCGGAGAACTCACCGAGGCGTTCGGCTACAGTGCCGGCCAATTCGTGACATTCCGGGTGACCATCGACGACCATCAGCATTTGCGTTCGTACTCGATGTCTTCCTCCCCCGAGGTCGACGACGAGCTGGCCGTCACCGTGAAGCGGGTCGCCGGTGGCCTGGTCTCGAACTGGATCGCCGATGCCATCACCGCGGGCGACATCCTCGAATCCACCCGTCCCGCCGGGGTGTTCTGCCTCGGATCAGGCAGCGGCGACGTTCTCGCCTACGCAGGTGGCAGCGGGATCACGCCCGTCTACTCCTTGGCGAAGACCACGCTGGCCACCACCACGCGCCGGGTGCGCCTGCTGTACGCCAATCGGGATCGCGAGAGCACCATTTTCGCGGCCGAACTCGACGCTCTCGCCGAGCACCATCCGGGCCGGCTGGAGATCGTCCATCACTGGGATGCCGAACGCGGGTTCGTCGCACCCGAGACGATTCGTCGCCACGCCGCCGCCGCACCCGCTTCAGAAGTCTTCATCTGCGGCCCAGGTCCCTTCATGGATCTGGTCGAGACAGCGCTGCACGGCCCTGGGATCGAAGCCGGGCGCATCCACATCGAGCGGTTCACGCCCGCAGACCTCGATCCAGAGCCGCCTGCCGAGGCGCCTTCCGGCACGGCCACACAGGTGGAGATCGAGCTCGACGGCAAGGTGCAGACCACCACCCACCGCGCCGGCACCACAATCTTGCAGACGGCACGCCAGATGGGCATGACGCCGCCGTCGTCCTGCGAGGCCGGAGACTGCGCCACGTGTATGGGACGGCTCGTCTCCGGCACCGCCGCGATGCACGCGAACAACGCCCTCACCGATGACGAGGTGGCCGAAGGGTGGATCCTGACCTGCCAGGCCGTGCCGGATCCACCGGCGGTACGGGTGCGGTACGGATATGACGACTAGCGCGGCGACGACGGAAGAAGGCCTCACATGAAGGACGCGCAGGCGCTCTTGCGCTCGACCCCCCTCGTCGACATCCTCGAAGTCGAGCAGCTGCTCGCGCGCTACTCGGTCGGCATGACGCGGGGTCATGTGGACGCCGTCATCGACGTCTTCACCCCCGACGGCACCTACAGCGCCTTCGGTTCGGTCTACACGCTCGAGGAATTCCCGGCGCTCGTCGAAGCGGCGCCAAAGGGCCTGTTCATGACCGGCACCCCGGCGCTCGATCTCGAGGGCGACGAGGGCACTGGCATGCAGACGCTGTGCTTCGTCGACCAGACCAATCACGACATGCGCATCGGCTACTACACCGACGCCTACCGGCGCACCGAGCAGGGTTGGCGCCTTCGCACGCGTTCGATGACCTTCCTGCGGCGCAGCGGCGCGCGCGACGCCGGCAAGGAGCACGACCCTCGCCGGCCCATCGCCCAATCCCAGGCTACGGGAAACTAGCGCGCATGGAGCTCGCAGCTTTCCGCTCGGCACTGGACGGATGGCTCGATGAACACGCCGACGAGCTGACCCCAGCCGACCCGGTTGAACTCAGTGGCCCTGCTGTGCTCGACGCTCACATGGCGCAGCTCGCCAAGGTGAAAAACCTCGCGTACGGAGCGGGTTTCATGCGCTGGGGATGGCCGGAACGGGTCGGCGGGCTCGGTGGGTCGAGCATCCTGCGGGCATATCTGGGTGAGGCGCTCACCGGTCGCGGCCTCGTCGAGCCGGGCGTCTACTGCATGACCGAGGTGCTCGCGCCCACCATGATCGACTACGCGCCGGCCGGCCTTGCCGGGGCGATGGTGCCGCGCCTTCTGCGCGGCGATGAGACGTGGTGTCAGGGGTTTTCCGAACCCGGTACCGGGAGCAACCTAGCCGCCCTGCAATGCCGCGCCGCGCTGACCGACGGCACCTGGCGGGTCAATGGCCAGAAGGTCTGGACGAGCTTCGCCCAATACGCCGACCGCTGCATCCTGCTGACCCGCACCGGCGCTCCCGACTCCGCACATCGCGGCATCACCGCATTGTTCATCGACATGGACACCCCTGGCATCACCGTGCGTCCCCTCGAGACGATGAACGGGATCCCCGAGTTCTCCGAGGTCTTCTTCGACGACGTCGCGGTGCCGGCGGAACGCACGCTCGGCGAGGTCGATCAGGGCTGGGCGATCGCGATGGGACTGCTGCCTTACGAGCGCAGCACCGCGCTCTGGCATCGCGGCGCGTTCCTGCGCCAGCGACTGCGCGAATTGCTCACGGATGTCAGTGACGGGCAGCTCGCCGCTGAAGCCGTGGGAACGGCGTTCGCCCAGCTGTACGCATTCCGGGCACGTTCGCGGCAAACCCAGTACCGCATGGCGGCAGGCGAGACGCTCGCCGCCGAGACCTCCATCGACAAGGTACTGCTGGCGACGGCCGAGCAGTCGGTTTTCGACCTGGCCGCAGAAGGCCTTCCCGAACAGGTCTTGCTCGACGACGACGACGTCGGCCAGGCGTGGCGTACCGAGTATCTCTATTCGCGAGCGGCGACCATCTACGGCGGGACCGGCGAGATCCAGCGCAACGTCATCGCCCGCCGGCTGCTCGACCTCGGACCGGACCGCTGATGAACCGTTGATGGATCGCTGATGGACACACACGACCGCAAGCTCTTCGCGCAGAGCCTGCGCCAGGCAAGCGAGCAGCACACCGGGGCGGCTCTCGACGCGGCGCTCGATGATCTCGGCTGGTCCGACGCGCTGGCCGGCGACGCCCGCGACGCCGTCTGCTTGCTCTTCGAACTCCAGGGTGCCGGCAACGTCACCTCATCCGCGCTGCAGTCGGTGCTTGCCCAGGCCCTCGGCGTCGGACCGGGCGTGGGCGTTGTCCTGCCGCCATTGGGGAAATGGCACTCCCCTGGAGTACTCGCGGGCGAACAACTGCTCGTTCAGGGGCTTGCGATGGGAGCGCTGACGGGCGGCCTGGCCGTGGTCTGGGAGAGCAAAGAGCCGATGGTCGCCGTCGTCCCTGCCGATGACCTGAACCTGCGTTCCCTCAGCGGAATCGATCCTGCTCTGGGCCTGGTCCACGTGACCGCCAACCTCCCGCTTCACGCGTTCTCGCCGGCGCCCGCGAACTGGCCGGCGGCGATCGCGACGGGACGGGTGGCACTCGCGTACGAACTCATCGGTGCCTGCCGCAGCATGCTCAGCCTGGCCCGCGAGCACGCCCTCCAGCGCGTCCAATTCGGCCGCCCCATCTCAGGTTTTCAGGCGGTACGTCATCGCCTCGCGGACAGCCTGCTGGCGATCGAGGCCGCGCAGGCGTGCGCCGACGCCGCCTGGGACGAGCCAGGGACGATGGGCGCGACCGTCGCCAAAGCCGTCGCCGGAACAACCGCCCGCACCGTCGGCAAGCACGCCCAGCAGGTGCTCGGTGGCATGGGCTACACCACCGATCACCCGCTGCACCAGTACGTGCGTCGCGTGCTCGTCCTCGATCAACTGCTCGGCGCGGGCAGCGTCCTCACGCGGGAAATCGGCGCCGAACTCCTGCGCACCCGCGACGTGCCCGAGATGCTGCCTCTCTAGCTGCTGATCTCCGCCGTCATGACGATGGTCGCCCGGCCCAGAATGTGGCTGAAGACGTTGAACCCGAAGAACGCCGGGCTCGACTCCGGCGGCACCCCGAGCGAGGGGACGTCCAGCGCATGAACGGTGATGAAGTACCGGTGCGGGCCGTGTCCGGCGGGAGGTGCGGCGCCGATGAAACGAGCAGCACCACCGTCGTTACGAAGCTGAAACGCGCCGGCCGGAAGGCCCGAACCGTCTGGCAGGCCGGCATTTTCGGCGAGCGAGGTCACCGACGCGGGGATGTCGGCGACCACCCAGTGCCAGAAGCCCGACATGGTCGGAGCGTCAGGGTCATACGCCGTCACGCCGTAGCTCTGAGTGCCGTCCGGGGCGCCGTCCCACGACAGCTGCGGTGAGATGTCCTGGCCGCCGGGGACGCCAAACAACCCTGACATCTGGGCCGATGGGAAGGGGCTCCCGTCGGTCACGGTGCTGCTCGTCAGGCGAAACGACGGGACCTCGGGCAGTCCTGCAAACGGGTCGTTCCCGCTCATGGTGGGCTCCTTACGGCTGAAGGATGTTCCGCTTAGTCTCTCGCCCGGTCACGACGCCGGTAAACCGCGGGTACCCGTGCCGTCGGCGCTGGCTTACGTGACCTGGTGGTGCGCCAGCACGCGCTCGAGATTGGCCCCGACTCCGCCGAGCACGTCGGTCGAAGCCAGCGCCCGCCGCAGGTAGACGTGGGCGAAGCACTCCCAGGTGTTGCCGATCCCGCCGTGCACCTGGATCACCGACTCGCAGACCCGCCTGGCCGCCCGTGCGCCATAGGCCTTGGCGACCGCGCCGGCCGCCAAGGCCTCGTCCGCCGCCAGCGCGTCGACCGCCCAGGCCGCATGAAGCGCGACGCTACGCGAGCCCTCCATCGCCACCAGGGCATCGGCGAGCAGGTGCTGGACCGCCTGGAACGAGCCGACAGCCACCCCGAATTGCTGACGCGTGCCGGCATATTCGACGCCGAGCCGGATGGCGCCGTCCATGACGCCGACGAGGTCCGCCGAGGTGACGGCGAGGCCGAGTGCGGTCCAGCGGGTGAGGTCGTCGTCGGCGAGCAACCGGCCGCCGGCGGGCGTTGCAGGCGCGGGCAGCTCGAACGCCCGGAAGCGGCGGGTGAGGTCGACCTCCGCGTCCCGTCCGGCGGGGAGCGCGATTGCGGCGAGCGCGTAGCCGCCGCTCTCACGACGCAGACCGAGCACGCTCGAGGCGCCGGCGGCGTCGATGGCCACTGCGGGCCCGCCGGCGACGGCCAGCCGGGACAGATCAGGCGTCAGCGCAACGGTTTCTGCTGCCTCGGACGGCGGTGCCTGCGCGAGCCGCCGCAGCTCGGCCGCGAGCGTCGGGCCGAGCAGCGCGGCATCCATCGCGCCGCGGCCGAGTTCCTCGGCGACGAGAGCCACCTCGACGGCCGACGCCCAGGGTGAGCCCTCGTCATCACCCGTGCGCAACTCGCGCCATCCCGCGGTAGCGATCGCGGCGTCGAGCTTGCGCGTCCGTTCGGCGTCGTCGAGGTCGAGCACCGACCGCGCGCGAAGCCGGTCGGTGAGCACGCGCGCCGACTCGCGCAGCGCCACTTGCTCAGGCGAAAGCCGGACGTCCATCAGCCGACGGTACGGGTTGCGTCACCACGGGCTTCGAGGATCGGCGCCCAGGTGTCACGCAGCATGCGGCGCAACACCTTGCCCGACGGCAGCCGCGGGATTTCCTCGACCACGATCACGTCGCGCAGGCGCTTGTAACCGGCCAGTGAATCGGCGACCAATTGCTGCAATTCTTCAGCAGTGACAGGCGATTTCGGATCGAGTGACACCGCTGCGACGGGCATCTCGCCGGCGCTCTCGTCGGGCACCCCGAAGACCGCGCAGTCCAGCACGCCGGGATGCCCGTGCAGCACGGCCTCGATCTCGGCCGGTGCGACCTGGAATCCCTTGACCTTGATCATTTCCTTGGACCGGTCGGTGAGGTGTACCCAACCCTCCGGTTCGAGCCACCCCACATCGCCGGTGCGATACCAACCGTCGGCGAACGCGTCAGCATTCGCCTCCTCGGGCAGGTACCCCGCCATCACCGACGCACCCCGGATCTGGACCTCGCCGGTCTCCCCCGGGCCGAGCACCCGGCCGGTTTCCAGATCAGCGACGCGAAGCTGCAATCCCTCGGCAGGCAGGCCGGCCGAATCGAGCCGCCAGCGGCCGGGCTCGCGTACCGGGTTGACCGCGATCACCGGCACCTCGCTGGCGCCGTAGCCGCACAGCCAGCGCACTCCCGAGCGCGCCGTGACGGTCTCCGCGACGCTCTGGGTCACCGGGGTCGCGCCCCACATGATGTAGCGCAGCGAGGAGAGGTCGTAGTCCTCGAGGCGCGGATGGTTGGCGAGCGCCAGCGCAATCGGTGCGACGGCCATCTCCAGCGTCACCCGCTCCTGCTGGATGCGGCGCAGCACCTCGTCGAGATCGAAGCGGGGATGAAGCCGGACCGTAGCGCCCGCCTCGGCGGCAGCGAGCAGGTTCAGCAAACCAAGGATGTGCGACGGCGGGGTCGCGACCTGAAAACGATCGTCGGGCCCGAGGCCGAGGCACTGCACCCAGTGCGTGGTCCCCGCGCAGATCGAGGTGTGGGTGTGGCGCACCGCCTTCGGCAGCCCGGTCGTGCCGGAACTGAAGACGAGCACCGCCTCGTCGCTCTCGCTCACCGGGCCGGGATCGGGCGCGGCGTCGGCGCCTTCCAGCCCGCCGCCGAGGAGGGGTTCCGCATCGAGGTCGTAGACCCGCTCCGGCCCGAGCCCCGCACTCACCAACGATGCGGTCGAGGCCTCGGCAATCGCGTGGGCGGCACTGGTGATCTGTAACGCGTGGCCGACCTCGCGCGCCTTCCACGCCGGACTGATCAGCACGGGGGCCGCATTGAGCTTGCTGACCGCAAAGACGGCGATGATGAACTCGGGACGGTTGGACGTCATCACCGCGACCCGCTGGCCGGCAGATATACCGCGCGAGCGCAGCACCGCGGCGAAAGCATTGCTGAGCCGATCGAGCTCGCCGTAGGTCAGCCGCTGATCCCCGAAACGCAGGGCGTCGTGCTCGCCGAAGCGGCGCGCAGCCTCCTCCAGCCCGCGCGACATCCGCCGCTCACCCTCCGGCAACGCCACCGGAAACATAGTTCTCCGATCTGAGATCGTGGTCAACACAACCTGCGTGTTATGTTTCCGCCGTGGCCACCCTGAGCCCGGCCGAGACCGATCCAGAGATCCGCCGGGAGATCATCGACAACGTTCGCCGCTTCGTCACCCGCGAGGTGCTGCCCCAGGCAGCCGAGCTCGAACGGGCCGACGAATTCCCCGTCGAGATCGTCGCCGGCATGCGCGAGCTTGGTCTTTTCGGGGTCACGATCGCCGAGGAGTACGGCGGCCTCGGGCTGGATCTGCTGACCTACATCGGCGTGATCGAGGAGCTCTCGGCCGGCTGGATGAGCCTGACCGGCATCGTCAACACGCACACCATGGCCGCGACGCTCATCATGCTGCACGGCACCGAGGAGCAGAAGCAGCGCTGGCTCCCGACGCTGGCGACGGGAGCCAAGCGCGGGGCGCTTTCGCTCTCCGAGCCCGACGCCGGCAGCGACACCCGCAACATCTCCTGCAAGGCCGAGCGCGACGGCGAGGAATTCGTTCTCAACGGCACCAAGGCGTGGGTCACGAACGGCGAGCGGGCGAGCATCGTCGCGCTGGCGGCCCGCACCAGCGAGGGCATCAGCGCGCTCATCGTCGAGAAGGAGCCCGGCCCGAGCTTCGAGGGGATCTCGGTCAGCAAGCACATCGGCAAGCTCGGCTACAAGGGCGTCGAGACCGTCGAAATGGCCTACACCGACCACCGGATCCCAGCCTCGAACCTGCTGGGCGAAGCAGGCCGCGGGCTCCCCCAAATTCTGAGCGTGCTGGAGATCGGCCGGATCAACATCGCCGCCCGCGCGGTCGGCGTCGCCCGGGCCGCCTTCGAGGCAGCACTCGCGTACGCCCAGGTGCGCACCACCATGGGCAAGCCGATCGCCGAGCACCAGGCGATCCAGCTCAAGCTCGCCGATATGGCGACCCGGTTGGAGGCGGCCCGGCTGCTCACTCGCAGCGCCGCCGAACGCAAAGCCGCCGGCCTGCGCTGTGACGTGGAGGCGGGCATGGCCAAGCTCTTCGCCAGCGAGACCGCGCTCGAGCTCGCCACCGAGGCGATGCGTATCCACGGCGGTGTCGGTTACACGAACGAGTACCCCATCGAGCGGTACTACCGCGACGCGCCGCTCATGGTCATCGGTGAGGGCACTAACGAGATCCAGCGCCTGGTCATCGCACGCGGGTTGCTGGCCCGCGCCCAGCAGCGCTGACCACCCGTCCCCACCGGGCGCAGCGGCTTCAAGCCTGGGCGGCACGTGCCCGCAACTGCTGCTTCTCCACCTTGCCGGTCGCGTTCAGCGGCAGCTCCGCGATGAGCTCGACAGCCCGTGGAACCTTGTAGTTCGCCATCTGCTCACGGCTCCATGCGATGATCTCCGCCCCGGTGACCGAGGCTCCCGGCGCGAGCACGACGAACGCCATCCCGACCT
>DATAVO010000034.1:0-11729 GCA_036267695.1 Frankiaceae bacterium | reverse complement strand
GACGACAGCCAAATGATCGTTCCGACCGACACCATTGACGGACGGGTAGCCGAACCATGAGGCGGCGCCTTATCGAGTGCCGGTGCTGCTGCTGCTGCCACAGGCGCATTCTGGCAGACCGACAGGGTTATTGCGGGCAACGGGGGCGCCAATCCGGAACGGACGCCGCCGAGTGTCAGCCCGAGAGGCCTCCGAGAGCCAGATCTGCCAGCAATGACAGCCGGGTTGCACCCGTGATCGGGGTGCTTTCGGCGTATTCCGGATGGTCGACGACCAGCTCTACCGGCACCTGCGGATCGCGGAAAGCGTCGCGCTGGTCGTCGGCGAGTGTGAAACGCACAACATGCACGCTCACCGTGTCGCTGGGCCGGTCGGAACCCTCGTCCGGGCCGCGAAGTTCGGTGGCCCCCACGATCCACGGCTGGCCGTCAGAACCCGCGCCGGGGGCGCCGATCTGCAGGCTCACGGCGCCCTGGATGCCGACCAGACGCGCCAGCTCGGCGCGCACGTCTGCGTCCTGGTCGAGCTCCACGAACATGGTGGCGCAGAGCTCGTGGCTGTTGGGGGCCATGCGACCGTAGAGCTCGATCTCGTGAACGACATCAGCGGGATCGGTGATGCGCTCGACGAAAACCATTTCCTGTACCTGGTAGTGCAGGGTCTCGAGATTCTCGAACTCGAAGACGAGCATGTCGCCAATCCGAATCCGGCGCTCGGCCCGGATCGGCATGACACGTGCACGCTCGTCGGCGCGACGCTCGCCGTAGCTCTGATGGTCGGTGGTGATCTCCGTTGCGGTCAGCATTTTCCCTGCCCTTGGGTTGCGGTTCGGCGTGGGTCGGCGTGAATAGCGCAAGGGCCGGCCGCTGTCTCCAGCGCCGGCCCTTGCGGGACGAACTTCTACGGCTAGCGAGGCGCCTCAGGCGCTCGCAGAGGCCTCACTGCGAACCCGGTCGAGGGCCTTCTGGAAGCGGCCGGCGTGGGTCTTCTCCGCGCGGGCCAGCGTGGCGAACCAGTCGGCGATCTCGTCGAAGCCCTCGTCGCGAGCGGTCTTCGCAAAGCCGGGATACATGGCGGTGAACTCGTAGGTCTCGCCGGCGACGGCGCTGACGAGGTTCTTCTCCGAGTCACCCACGGGCTCGTCGGTCGCCGGGTCACCCACGGCGGCGAGGAAGTCCATGTGGCCGAATGCATGGCCGGTCTCGCCCTCCGCGGTGTCGCGGAAGAGACCGGCCGTCTCGCTGTCACCCTCGATGTCGGCGCGGCGAGCGAAATATAGGTACCGCCGGTTGGCCTGGCTTTCGCCGGCGAACGCGGCCTTGAGGTTGTCGTGCGTCTTGCTGCCTGCGAGGTCAGCCATTCATTTCCTCCTGGTGGGGTGATCGTCGAGCTTGACATTCGGGGCACAGTCCGTGGAACTGCAGGTCGTAGTGGCTGAGGGCGTAGCCCGTGCGCGAGGTGATCTGCTCGAGCAGCTCACCCGGCAGGGCGCTCTGGATGTCGCTCGCGGCGCCGCAGGACGTGCAGACCAGGTGGTCATGACGCGCGGTATTGCCGTCGTAGCGCGAGGAGCTGCCCTCTCCCAGGGAGAGTTCGAGCGCCATGCCATTCGCCACCAGCAGCGCCAGCGTGCGGTACACCGTCGCCGGACCTATGCCGGGCGCGCTCACCCTGACGCGTTCGAAGACCTCCGCCGCCGTGGGATGGTCGGTGGCCGACTCGAGGACCTCGAGCACGGCGCGCCGCTGGGGAGTGAGCCGCCAGTCCGCTTCGAACGTCGGTGTGTCGAGCATTGGGGGCCACCTCCTTCACCGGGGCAGAGGGACAAAGTTGATAACGAGTATCAGTATCACTAATGAGCCGCGGCAAAGCAAACGCCGACGCGCAACGCGCAGCCCATGCGGCAGTCCTTCGCGCCCGGTCCGGTAGCCTTCCGGCGATCAGCAACTGTTCGAGCAGGACTGCGGTCCGTCCCTCTGAGGTGGCCATTCCCGTATGAGCACGGTGCTCGTTTACAGCGATGACCCGGCGGTCCGGGAGCGGGTACGGATGGCCGTAGGGCGCCGTCCCGATCCGGCCATGGATCCGATCGACTGGCAGGAAGCCGATGACGGCGGGGCGCTCGTCACGCGGGTCGACGAGGGCGGCGTCGATGTCTGCATCCTTGACGGCGAGGCGGCCCCCGAGGGCGGGATGGGGCTGAGCCGGCAGCTGAAGGACGAGATCGCCGAGTGCCCCGCGATCCTGCTCCTTGTCATGCGCAAGGACGATCGCTGGCTCGCGCGCTGGTCGCTGGCCGACGCCTGGGTGCAGATGCCCATCGACCCGGTTGAGCTCACCGACGTACTCCTCGGGCTGCTGCGCGCGCGGGTCACACCGATTGCTGCCCCGGCCGCGGGTGACGAGCTCGCCCGGCGCCACTAGTTCGCCCGCTGGTATGAGCCTGCCGTGAGTACCCCCGACTCCGGATCGCCGAGTTGGCCGGCATTGCTGGCGCAGCTGATGGCGGGCGAGCCCCTGCCGGCCGCCGACACGGCCTGGGCCATGGGCGAGATCATGGACGGCGCCGCCACCGGGGCCCAGATCGCCGGCTTCGTCGTGGCGCTGCGCAGCAAGCGCGAAACCGCTGCGGAGGTTGACGGTTTCGTCAGCGCGATGCTCGAGCGGGCGCTGCCCCTGCCGCTCGCCGAGCGATGGCGGGAGGCCGCGGTCGACACCTGCGGTACGGGCGGCGATCGCACCGGCACCGTCAACATCTCGACGATGGCCGCCATCGTCGTGGCCGCCGCGGGCGTACCGGTCGTGAAGCACGGCAACCGGGCGGCGTCGTCGAAGTCGGGGTCGGCGGATCTGCTGGAAGCGTTGGGGATCGCGATCGATCTGGATCCGGCGGGGGTGGCTCGCTGCGTGGAGCAAGCCGGTATCGGCTTCTGCTTCGCGCCGCGCTTTCACCCGGCACTGCGGCACGCTGCCGGAGCCCGTAGCGAGCTCGGGGTCCCGACGGTCTTCAACGTCCTGGGCCCGCTGACCAACCCGGCGCGGGTGACGCGGCAGGCCCTCGGCGTACCCCAGCCGTGGCTGGGGCCGGTGCTGGCCGGCGTGCTCGCCCGGCGCAACGCCTCGGCGCTCGTCTTTCGCGGTGACGACGGGCTCGACGAGCTCACACCCGGGACACGGTCGGCGGTGTGGGTGGTCGCCGGCGGCCGGGTGCGTGAGGACGAGCTTCATCCAGCCGAGCTCGGGCTGAACCCGTCGACCGTGGACGACCTGCGGGGCGGCGAGGCGCAGCACAACGCCCACGTTGCCCTCGAGGTGCTGGGCGGCGGCGGTAGCGAGCCGATCCGCGCCGCTGTCGCTCTGAACGCGGCCGCCGCACTGGTCGCTGCGCAGGGCACCACCGATGAGCCGGTCGTCGAGCAGCTTCGCCCGGCTCTCGCCCGCGCTCAGGAGGTGCTGGCGTCGGGAGAAGGCATCGACGTCGTGCAGCGGTGGACGAAGGCGTCAAACGCCTGAGCAGAGCTTTCAGTCGGTCCCGAGGCTGAAGGCGGCCTGTAGATCGTGGCGGCTGTAAGCGCGGAACGCGATCAGGGTCTCGGTGTGCGTGACCCCGGAGACCTTGCTCATCCGATCAGCGATCACGTCAGCCAGCTGCTCGTGCTGTCGTACGCGGACCATCGCCACCAGATCGACCTCGCCGGTGACGGAGTAGACCTCGCTGACACCCTCGAGCGCCGCGATGGCCTCGGCGACCTCGGGGATGCGCTCGACTGCCGCCTTGATCAGCACCACTGCCGTGACCACGAAAGGACCCTATCCGGCGGGCCAGCGGCCGGGCCCGACCGGACCGGCGGGGCGCATCGGCCGCATCCCCGCGCCCGGCTCGGCGCGGGCGGGCCGGGCCGTCGGGCGAGTGTTGCGACGCTCGGGCTTGCCGAGCGGGATGGCCGACCGCTCCGTAGCGGAGACGAGCCACTCACGGTGGCGAGCGGCGCCGAACGCGGGCGAGGCCCAGGTGCCCGAGCACTCGACGAGCCGCGCCCCCGGCCGCTCCAGCCAGCGCAGCACGCACTCGACCTCTTCAGCACTCGCCGCGGGCAACGGCCCGGGACCCGGCACCACCGTTTCCGCAGTGGCTTTCAGTGCCGCCACATACGGCCGGACCCCGGCGCCGGCCGGTGCCCGCCCAGCCGCAACGAGCCGGCCGTAGCGAATCACCGACAGCTCCCAGCCGCCCGCGCCATCGGGCAGCGCGGCCACCATTTCCTCGACGCCGGTCAAGGCTGCGAGGCGCTGCCGGCGCGCCGCGGCCCGGACGAAAGCGATCAGCCGATCACGGTGACGGCCGGCGTCTTCGAAGCGACCCGCGCCCGACAGCCGGTCCATCCGCTGCCGGAGAGCATCCACCACGGCACCCGGATTCGCCGTGATGGCCTGATGGGCATCGGCGACGTGGACGGCGTACTCCTCGCGGCTCTGCCCGCCCGTACACGGGGCGCCGCAGCGGGCCAGCTCGGCGAGGACGCACGCGGCCCGGTGCGGTGACACCGCGAGCCGGCCCCCGCACTGCCGCAAGGGAAAGGCCTCGTGCAGCGCGATGGCGGCCAGCTCGGCCGGCCGGGTGGAACCGAACGGACCCAGATAGGTGGCCCCGTCGTCACGCACCACGCGCACCTGCGACAGCCGCGGGAACGGCTCGACGGTGAGCTTCAACCAGACCGATCGCTCCGGCCAGCGCGAACGACGGTTGTAGCGGGGCTTGTGCTCGGCGATGAGGCGCAGCTCGCGTACCTCCGCCTCCAGGGAGTGGGCGCACGGGACAGCGTCGATCGCTTCGGCGATGCCGACCATCTCGGCCATGCGGGTGCGCAACTCGCTGGCGGTGAAATAGGAACGCACGCGGGTGCGCACGTTGCGCGAGGTGCCGATGTAGAGCGCCCGGCCCTGTCCGTCGCGGAACAGGTAGACACCGGGACCGTTGGGCAGATCATCCGCGAGATGACGCTTGCGACGCACGGCCGCCGGAACCATTCCGGTGAAGGTGCGCAGCTCATCCATCGTGGTGACGCCGAGCGGGCCGAGCCGCTCGAACAGGCCGTGCAACACGTCAACCGTGGCCCGCGCATCCGCAAGAGCCCGGTGGCAGGGCTGCTCGACGGCGCGGAAGAACAGCGCCAGGGTGGAGAGCTTGCAATTGGGGGTCTCGTCACGGGTGAGGATGCGCCGCGCGAGCAGGGCGGTGTCGACCACCTCGAAAGCCGGCCAGGTCAGCCCGAGCTGCTCGCACCCGGCGCGCAGAAAACCCATATCGAACGGGGCATTGTGGGCCACCAGCACGCAGCCGCGAGCAAATTCCAGGAAGGCCGGGAGCGCCGCCGCCGGCCGGGGTGAGCCTGCGACCATGGCATCGGTGATGCCGGTGAGTACCGAGATGAAAGGCGGGATCTCGGCCGAGGGACGCACGAGGGTCGCGAACTCGCCCAGCACCTCGCCGCCGCGCACCTTCACGGCGCCGATCTCGGTGATGTCACAGCCGGCCGGCGAACCGCCGGTGGTCTCGAGGTCGACGATCACGAACGTGAGCTCCCGCAATTCGCGCACCGGACGCTCGGAGGCGGGGATCGCCTCGTCGAGCAACGGCTGGCGGGCAAGCGACGCCTGCGCGGGTGACATGGCCGAACGGTAGGAGTCGCCACCGACAAAATCGTGCAGGCGCGCCCCATAGGCTGCGACGCATGCCTTCGGTCTTCACCCGGATCCTGCAGCGGGAGCTACCCGGCCGCTTCGTCTACGAAGACGACGCCTGCGCAGCTTTCCTGACGATCGCGCCGGTGACCCCGGGGCACACGCTCGTCGTCACCCGCCGCGAAGTGGACGACTGGCTGGAGCTCACGCCCGACGAGCGCAACGCACTGTGGGCGGCGTGCGCGACCGTCGGCAAGGCGATCGATCAGGTCTTCCACCCCGGCAAGGTGGCGGCGATGCTCGTCGGCCTCGAGGTGCCGCACGTGCACGTCCACCTGATACCGATCAACAGCGAGTCACAGCTGAGTTTCGCCAACGCCGACCCCAACCCTGACCCGGCGGCGATGGATGAGGTTGCGGCGGCCATCTCCGCCGCCATCAGTCGCGACTGACCGGCTCCGCACCGGGCTCCGCGCCGCGTCCCAGCCGGGGAAGGCGCCCGCGCCGGCGCAGCTGGCCGGCGGCCGCATCTGCCGACGTGGGCGAGGGGATGATCGGCCCCGCGTCGGCCGCGAGCAGACGCACCGCGAACGTGGTCCCCGCACCGGGCCGGCTGCGCACGGTGACGCTTCCGCCCATAGCCTCGGTCAGGCTTCGGACGATGTAGAGCCCGATGCCGGTGCCCCCGAATCGCCGGGTGCCGCTCGCGTCGGCCTGCCAGAACTTCTCGAAGCAGTGCCGGACGGTCTCAGCATCCATGCCGACGCCGGCGTCGGTGATCTCCAGCACGACGGCGACACCATCGTCGCGGTGCGCCCGGACCACGACAGGTTCGCCGCCGGGGGAGTACTTGACCGCGTTGTCGAGCAGATGGTCGACAACCGTCGTTACGGCCGACGGATCGCCGAGGACCGAAGGCAAGTCGTCGGGAAGGTCGACCTCGAACGGTCGGTTCGTGGCCTCGCCGAGCTCCGCCGCGCGCTCGTAGACGAGCGGGATCAGGTCCACCTCGGTGCGAGTCACTTCGGCGCGGCCTGCTTCGATGCGACTCGAGAGCAACAGCCGGTCGACCACGCGGGCGAGCTCTTCGCCGCGGCGCCGGATCGCGGCAAGTGCCTCGCGCTGTTTCTCCGGCGGCAGGGTGCGCGTGGTCAGGGTCTTGGCGAACCCGTTGATCACGGTCAACGGCGTCTTCAACTCGTGCGAAGCCGTGGCGAGGAAGAGCGTCTTGGCCTCGTCGGCCTGCTTGAGCCGGCTGATGTCACGGATACTGTGCACGACCTCGACGTCGGGGCCGTCGGCGGCCGGCAGCGGGCTGACGCTCACCAGCAGCGGCTGGCGTTCGCCGTCCTGGCCGGGGCGCCAGGCCTCGAAGTCGTGGTCGGTGTCGTGCGGAAGGTGAGGATCGGTGCCGGTCGCGTCGTCGCCTGAGCGCGGCGCCTGCCCGGCGCCGCTCGAGGTGAGTGCCAGCAGCTGACATCCCTCCCGGCAGTCCAGCCGGCGTTCGCCGACGTGCAGCCGCAGGGCTTCGGCGCACAGCTGGCCCTGCAGCGAATGATCGCCGGCGAGCACCCGATCGGCGGCCGGGTTGGCGGTGATGATGCGGCTGGTGGTGTCGGTGACGACGACGGCGCTGCCGACGGCATCGAGCACCACGTCGGCCCGTGTCTTGGCCTGCACGAAACGCTCTTCGGCTCCGCGCGACCGGGTGGTGGCGCGCTCGACGATCAGCAGCACGCCGATGACCAGTGCGGCGAAGAGCCCGAAATGGGCCGCGGTGAAGCGCTGCCCCCGCGGCAATTGCGACTGCACCGACAGGCTCAACGCGAGAGTGAAACCACCGAGTAGCCAGATCGGCACTTCCGGGCAGGTGTAGGCGGCGAAGGCGCCGATGATCGGGTAGCAGGACGTCAGGCTGAGGCCCTGGTGCAGCAGCGCCTGGGCTGTCGCCAGCATCGCCAGATCGCTGACCGCGCCGACAAGCACGACGGCCCGGCTGCGGGTCCGGAAGTTGGCGATCAGCAGCAGGACCGACAGCGGTAGCCATGCCGTCGACACGATCAGCAGCCACAGCCGGGTGTCGGCCTTGTGGGCGGGGATGAACAGCGCGCCGATACAGATCGTCACGCCGACCAGCACCCGGAGCACCGCGAACGCGCGCACCAACGCGGGATCGTCAGCGCGATACGTCGAACTGCGCGAGGCCGCGGGGCAGGTCGCGGCGGAGGTCGCCGGGGAGGCAGCCCAGCGGTTCGAGCTCACCTCGTGGCCGCCTTCCGTCGGGGACAGCTAGCACCCCAAGTGTGCAACGCGCCGGTTCTGTGACCGCGCAAAGCTGAGGTGTTCTGTGCGCTATAACCTGCGGCGCCGCAGAAGGTGACGCGCGCGGGCGATTGCGCTGCTCTCGCGGACTTACGCTCGGTGCCAAGAGCCTGCCAGCCGGCCGGCCACCCGATCCGCGAGGAGCTTGCCGTGCCCGTTGCCCAGCCCGGTCCCGAGAGCCGCTGGCGGTGTGGCGCGTGCGGCAACCTCACCCGCTTCGACGTGGTTCGCACGCTGCGCTCGCGCGAGTTCGTCCACGTGACCCTCGCTGGTGAGCAAGAGGTCCAGGAGCGCGAGGTGGTCTCCGAGACCATCGAGCGGGTCACCTGCCGCTGGTGCGCCGCGGTCGACAGCGTCGTTCTCGAACCCCGCCCGGATCACCCCGAGCAGTTGAGCGCTGTCGACCGGGCGGCTGCCGTGCCCGACGGCGAGTCGTGAGCCCGGAGCCACCCTCGAAGTCCGGGACCGAGCGACCCGCTGAACTACCCGCCGTCGTCCGGACGCGCGTCATCGCCCTCGCCGACGAGACGCTCGTCGCCATGGAGGAGGACGACGTCCCTGCGTCGCTGAGGGCGATCCGGCGCTTCACGCCGGCAAAGCGAACCCGGCTCGCGGCGCCCACCATCGGCGCCGCGCTGGAGAGCGATCGGGCGTTTCGGGCGGCAGTGCAGGCACGGGTGCGCGACGGGCTTCCCGACCTCGTCGCCGCTGTGGACGCAGGAGGCCAAGTGCCTGCCGTACCCGCGGCCGATGTTGCCGCGGTCGCGTACGTGCTGGAGGCGCCCGACTGGCGGGACCGGGTCGAGGCTGCGCGCCCACCGCAGGGGCCCGGGTCTGGCGAGGGAGCGTCAGCGGACCGGCGCCAGGAGAAACGTGAGGCGGCCCGGGCTGCGGCGCGCGAGGAATCGGCACGGCTGCGCGACGAGGTGGCCGCGCTGCGTCGCGAGCTTGACGAGGTTCGGCGCGCCCTCGGCAGAGCGGAGCACGTGTCGCGGCGCGCGGGGCAGTCGCTCGACGAGGCGCAGGCGCGGGCGGCTGAGGTCGAGGCTGCGCGTGAGGCATCGGAACGCGAGCATTCGGCGCAGGTGCGACGGCTGCGGGCGCGGCTGCGCGATGCAGAGGCCAGCGCCGCCGCCGCGCGTCGGGGAACGCGTTCGGAACGTGACGTCGAAGCGGCGCGCCTGCGCATGCTCCTGGACACCGTGACGGCTGGTGCAGCCGGACTGCGACGCGAGCTGGACCTGCCTTCCGCCGTGGTGCGCCCGGCCGATCTCGTCGCGGACAGCGAGTCCCGCGGGGAGACCTCCGCTCTGGGGCAAACGCTGGCGGCGTTGCGCCGGGGGCGCGCGGGTGACGATCCGGCACTGGTCGACGAGATCCTCGCCGTGCCCGGCATCCACCTGATCGTCGACGGCTACAACGTCACCAAGCTCGGGTACGCGTTGCTGACCCTCGAGGATCAGCGCAGTCGGTTGCTCAGTGGCTTGGCAGCGCTCGCCGCGCGCTCGTCGGGGGTGGAGCTGACGTGTGTCTTCGATGCGACCGCAGCGTCAGCGCGTCCGGTGGCGGCGGGCGCGCCGCGGGGAGTGCGGGTGCTCTACAGCGCGCTGGGTGAGCTGGCCGACGAGCTGATCGTCCGGCTCGCCGCGGCTGAGCCGGAGGGCCGGCCGGTGGTGGTCGTCACCAATGACCGTGAGGTGATCGAGGCAGTCCGCCGTTCCGGCGCCGAGGCGTTGCCGTCGGCGGCCTTGCTGGGACGGCTCGACCGGGGATGAGCGATCGCGTTGGGCGATCCGCCGACGCACCGTGCGACTGACCACCCCATGGGCAGCCCGCAGTTTTGTCGGACCCCTCTCCTAGCGTCGGCGACGTCCCGGTAGGACGCCGGGCGCGAGGAGGTGGGGTCATGATCATCGATTGCTCTACGTGCATCGGTCGTCCGACTGAGTGCGGCGATTGCGTCGTCAGCGTCGTGCTCGGTTCTCACGCCGGGGGCGTCGATCTCGATGCCGACGAGCAGACGGCCCTTGCCGTGCTCGCCGGTTCGGGGCTGGTGCCCCCCCTGCGTCTGATGCCTGCCGAGATCCCGGTCGGGGATCCGCGAGACGCGCAGGCTCCGGCAGCAGACCGGGGTACAGCTGCGCGGTGGTCGCGGCGCCCGCGTGCCGGCTGAGCCCTGTTCAGCTGCAGGCGCCCCTGGCTCTCGTACGATCCGCAGCGTGGCCAGGCGCAGGGGATGAGCCGCACCCTTTGCATCACCAATGACTTCCCGCCACGAGTCGGCGGGATCCAGTCGTTCGTGCACAGCCTCGCCAGCCAGCTGCCGCCCGACCAGCTGGTGGTCTACGCCTCTCGGTATGAGGGGGCCGAGGCCTTCGATAAGGCGCAGCCCTTTCCCGTCGTTCGCCATCCCACTTCTTTGCTGTTGCCGACTCGCGGCGCGTTGCACCGGGCCAGGGCGATAGCCAAGGAGTACGCCTGCGATTCGGTGTGGTTCGGCGCAGCAGCGCCGTTGGGGTTGTTGGCCGGGCCGCTGCGCCGCGATCCCGGCATCGCCCGGTTCGTCGCGAGTACTCATGGCCACGAGGTTGGTTGGGCGAAGCTCCCGGTGGCCCGCCAGTTGCTTGCCCGCATCGGGCGTGAGTGCGACATCGTGACGTATCTCGGTGAGTTCACGCGGCAGCGGCTCGCGGCCGCGTGCGGCCCCGAGACGCATTTCGAGCAGCTGCCGAGCGGCGTCGACACCGAGGCGTTCTCACCGTCCGCCGACGGGGAGGGAATCCGTCGCCGCTACGGGCTGACCGATCGTCCGGTGGTGGTCTGCGTCAGCCGGCTCGTCGCCCGGAAGGGGCAGGACGTGCTCATCCGCGCGTTGCCCGAAATCCGGCGCCGGGTACCCGGTGCGGCGCTGCTCCTCGTCGGGGGCGGGCCACACCGCAAGCAGTTGGAGGAGATGGTGCGCGAGGGAGGTCATGGGCGCGATGTCGTCTTCAGCGGCTCCGTGCCGTTCGCCGAGCTGCCGGCGCACTACGCCGCCGGCCATGTCTTCGCCATGCCGTGCCGCAGCCGGCTGGGCGGCTTGGAGGTCGAGGGGCTCGGCATCGTCTATCTCGAGGCCAACGCCTGCGGCCTGCCCGTCGTTGCCGGCGATAGTGGGGGAGCGCCGGATGCGGTGCTGGAAGACGTGACCGGCCATGTGGTCGACGGTCGCCGGGTTGCCGAGGTCGCCGCTCGCGTCAGTGAATTGCTCGAGGACGATGCCAAGCGCATCGCCATGGGCAGCGCCGGAAGGGAATGGGTCTCACGCGAGTGGCGCTGGCCGACGCTCGGCGCGCGGCTGCAGGAACTGCTGCAGCCAGTGTGAGGAGCCGGAGCAAGGGCCCGCCCACGGGTCGCCCAGTGGTGCTAGTGGTACAGGGCCTCGACCTCGCTGGAGAACTCCTTCATCACCACAGTGCGCTTCAGCTTCAGCGACGGGGTCAGTTCACCGCCCTCTTCGGTGAAGTCCACCGGCAGGATCACGAACTTGCGGATCGCTTCCGCCTTGCTCACCGCGTGGTTGGCGTCGTCGACCGCGCCCTGGATCGCCGCGAGCATGTCGGGGTCCTCGGTGAGGTCGGCGATCGGGGTGTCGAGCGGTTTGTTGTGCGCCTTCAGGAAGGCCGGGATCGCGTCGGCGTCGAGGGTGATCAGGCAGGCGATGAAGGGCTTCGCGTCACCGACAA
>DATAVO010000033.1:0-36227 GCA_036267695.1 Frankiaceae bacterium | reverse complement strand
GTAGTAGTGGTTGTCCGCGTCGATCGCCTGGAATCCGAGCTCCATGCCTGCACGGTACAGGCAGCCTTTCGGATTCGGAAAGTTACGTTGTCCGACCTTGGCGGGGGTGCTACAACCAAGGGGTGACGACGCTAGATTTTCCGGTCTTCGATGCTGACAACCATCTCTACGAGACCGAGGATGCGTTCACCCGCCACCTGCCCGCGGAGCATCGCAATCTGTTCCGGTTCGCGGAGATCAACGGGCGCAAGAAGCTGGTGGTGCGCAACGTCCTGACGGAGTTCATCCCGAATCCGACGTTCGAGGTGGTCGCGCCCCCAGGGGCGCACATGGACTTCTACGCGGGCAACAACCCCGAGGGAAAGACGTTGCGCGAGTTCACCGGAAAGCCGATGCGCTCGATCCCGGCCTTCCGCGAGCCTGCCGCCCGGCTGGAATTGCTGGACGAGCAGGGCGTGACGGCCTGCCTGATGATTCCGACGCTCGCCAGCCTCATCGAGGAGCGGCTGCGTGATGATCCGGAGCTGACCCAGGTGGCGTTGCGGGCGTTCAACGAGTGGCTGTATGAGCAGTGGTCCTACAACTACGCGGATCGCATCTTCAGCACCCCGATCGTGAACCCGTGCGTCATGGACAAGGGCATCGCCGAACTCGAACTGGCGCTCGAGCGCGGGGCGAAGGCGGTGCTGCTGCGACCCGCGCCGGTCAGCGGGCTGCGCGGATTGCGCTCGCCGTTCCTGGAGGAATTCGACCCCTTCTGGGCGCGCGTCCAAGAGGCGGGCATCCTCGTCGTGATGCACGCGTCCGACAGCGGCTACCAGGATTACCTGAACACCTGGGAGGGCGTCAGCGGGGAGTACGTGTCGTTCAAGCCCAATCCGTTCGCTCAGGTCGCCGACGGTGGCCGCACGATTCAGGATGCGCTCGCCTCCGCGGTGTGCCACGGCATGCTGAACCGCTTCCCGGGCGTGCGGCTGATCAGCGTGGAGAACGGCGGCAGCTGGGTCGCGAACCTGGTGAAGAACCTGGCGTTTGCCTACAAGAAGATGCCCAACGCGTTCGCCGAGGATCCGGTCGCCGTGTTCAAGCGGCAGGTGTGGATCAACCCGTTCTGGGAGGACTCGCTGCACGGGCTCATCGACCTCATGGGCGCGGATCGGGTCTGCTTCGGCTCGGACTTCCCGCATCCCGAGGGCATGGACAAGCCGCTCGGTTTCGCCGACCAGCTCGGCGATCTGCCGGCGGCCGACGTGCAGCGCATCATGTCCGCCAACATGTTCGAGCTGCTCGACCTGCCGGTGCCCGCCGGGCGCGCCTGATGCCCGCTCCGGCGCTTTCGGATCTGGTGGATCCGCGCCGCACGGCGATCGTCACGCAGGAATGTCAGCCGGCGGTGGTCGGGCCTAATGCGGGACTGCCGGAGCTCGCGGCTGAGGCGCGGCGTGAGGCGATCCCCAATATCGGACGGCTGCTGACGGCGGGCCGGGCGGCCGGCGTACCGGTCGTGCATTGCCTCGTGCAGCGCCATCGCGACGGTCTCGGCGCCAACAGCAATGCACGCCTTTTCGGCGGCGTCAGCGGCGTGAGCAACGCGATCGCTCCGGGCAGCCCGGGCGCGAGCCTGATCCCCGAATTCGGCCCCGCCGACTCCGACCTCATCATCTCGCGCTGGCACGGCCTCGGCCCGATGGGCGGCACCGAACTCGACGCCGTGCTGCGCAACATGCGCGTCACGACCGTCGTCGGCGTCGGCGTCTCGGTGAACGTCGCGATCACCAACTTCGTGATGGACGCGGTGAACGCGTCCTATCAGTTCGTGCTCCCACGCGACGCCGTCGCCGGGGTGCCGCGCGAGTACGCCGACGCGGTCATCGACAACACCCTGAAACTGCTGGCGACCGTCACCACCACCGACGCCATCATCGACGCTTGGGCCTCATGATCAACGCTGCCATGATCTTGAAATTAGCGTGATCATCCGGCTCTGAGCAGGATCATGGCAGCGTTGATCTTGGGACGGGGTCAGCTGACGGCGAAGGCCTCGGCAGGCAGGAGGCGCTTGGCGAGCTTGCCGGTGGGCAGGCGGGGGAGTTCGTCGAGGAACACGACCGACCTCGGGCATTTGAACTTCGACAGCCGGTCGGTGCAGTACGCGATGAGTTCGCGCTCGAGGTCGGCGGACGGGGTGATGCCACCGGCGGGCTCCACGATCGCGCGGACGGCCTCACCGAAGTCCGGATCGGCGACGCCGACGACGGCAACATCCGCAACGGCCGGATGCCCGACGAGCACGTCTTCGATCTCGCGCGGGTAGATGTTCACGCCGCCGGAGATCACCATGTTGGTGACGCGGTCGGTGATGTAGAGGTAGCCCTCGTTGTCGACCATGCCGACATCGCCGAGGGTGCTCCAGCCGCGGTCGTTGAACGCCTCTGCGGTCTTGGCCGGATCGCCGTGGTACTCGAAGCGCGAAGGGCTCTCGAACCAGATCTGTCCGGTCTGGTGAGGCCCGAGTTCGGTGCCGTCCTCGCCCGTGATGTGCACCGCGCCGAGCAGCGAGCGACCGACCGATCCCGGATGCGCCAGCCATTCCTCGGGCCCGATGGCGCAGAAGCCGGCGCCCTCGCTGCCCGAGTAGTACTCGTACACCACGGGTCCGAGCCATTCGATCGCTGCGCGCTTGACCTCCGGAGGGCAGGGCGCGGCGGCGTGGACGGCGTAGCGCAGGCTCGACAGATCGAACTGGCGGCGTTCGGCCTCCGGCAGCTTGAGCAGCCGGATCAGGTGCGTCGGCACGAACTGCACATGTGTCACCTTGAAGCGTTCGATCGCGCGCAGTGTCTCGATCGGATCGAAGCGATCCATGACGACGGCCGTGCCACCGAGGCGCAGAACCGCGTCGGTCCAGCCGGCCGGCGCCGCGTGATACAGCGGCGCGGGGGAGAGGTAGACGTCGCCCTCGTTGAAGCCGTACAGGCCCCGGACCAAGCCGACAAAAGCGCTCGGTGCGCCGATCTCGCCGCCCACCTTGGCGGGCTTGACGCCCTTGGGCTTGCCGGTGGTGCCTGACGAATACAGCATCCAGGAGCCGCTGCTCTCGTCGTCGATCGGCGTGGTGGGCTGGGCGGCGAGCGCCTTGTCGTAGTCCTCGAAGCCGGCCGATATCCCAGCCTCGCCGCCGATCATGAGCGGACGCCCTGGCTGGTCGACGAGCCCCAAGCGGCTCGTCAGCTCCGGCAGCGCCGCGGTCGCGATGATGACGGACGCCCCGCAGTCCTTGACGATGTACTCGGCCTCGTCGGCCGACAGATGCCAGTTGATCGGGGTGACGTACAGGCCGCTGCGCATCGCCGCGAGGGTCACCTCGAAGAACTGAAGCCGGTTCTCCAGCACGAGGGCGATGTGGTCGCCCTCCTTCAGCCCCAGGGCGCGCAGATGGTGCGCCAGCTGATTGGACCGGGCGTTCAGCTGCGCGTAGGTGAGGGAGGTGCTGCCGTCTGCCGTAGCGACCGCGAGCCGGTCGGGCGCGCTTTCGGCGTAGGCGCTGACATGTTCCAGCAAGGGGCTCTCCTGGGCAGGGCGTGGCTTTGCGGCGAATCTAGCCGACCGACCCTGGCCTGCGAGCAGCGCGCGAATAGATCTAGATGTTCGGGTCGGCGCGGATCAGGGCTCCGGCACTTCGAAGTGCTCGTCACGCAGCTGAAAGGCACGCTTCGTTCCGTGGGCCGCACGCGTCTTCACGAAGTTGAACTCGTTCTCCTCGAACTGAAGGTTGGTGCCGAACGCGTGGAAGAGGTAGCTCGCCACCTCCTCGCCGGAGTACGCCTGCAGCTGCTCCACGAGCCGGAAGGCTTCCTTCGCCATGACGATCCCGTCGGCGGGCATCTTGGCGATCTTGCGGGCGTACCAGTCAGCGCGCGGGGCGACCTGCTCGTCCTCGACCACCTCGGTGAAGACCGTGAGGTGCTCGAAGGCGGACGCCTCGACGGTGTCGCCGGTCAGCAACATGCGGCGGGCGAGCACCGGCCCGAGCCGGTGGAAGAACAGGTGCAGCGAACCCAACGCCGGCCCGAGGAATCGGGTGGCGGGCATGCCGACTTTGGCATCGCGCGCCACCACGGAGATGTCGGCCATGAGTGCCATCTCGAAGCCGCCGCCGAGGGCGTAACCCCTCACCTCGGCGACGGTGACCTTCGGGTAGCCCATCAGATTGTGGTAGAAGCTGAACGCGTCACGATCGACCGCGAGCCGCCGGCGCTGGCTCGGCCGCCGCGGCCGATCCCCATTGGTGGCGGCCTTCTCGGTGCCCTTGCCGTACCAGCCGTAGGCATTGCCCATGTCGGCGCCGGTGCTGAAGACGCCGCCCTCGCCGCGGAGCACGACAACCTTGACCGCATCGTCGTCGGCGAGATCGTCGAGATATTCGGCCAGCTGGCCGCGCATCGCCGCGTCATAACTATTGCGCCGCTCGGGATTGTTGAGCGTGATCCGGGCGATACCGGTTGCTTCATCCCGCTCGAGAAGCACTCGGGGATCAGTCACCTGTCTCGCCTCCAGCGTTGCGCATCCACGGACCCGGAGCCTAGTCTTAATATCTGGATGTTTCCAAGCTCCAGGCGGTCGGCTACCTCTCACTTCCGAGGCAGTATCCGAGGTGTCGGAGGCGGCTGGCCAGGCGTGGGAGGGTGTCGTCATGAACTTCACGACGATCGACTACGACGTTGCCGACCGCGTAGCGACGATCACCTTCAACCGGCCGGATCAGCTGAATGCGCTCAGCCCGGAAATGGTGGGGGAGCTGCGGCAGGCCTACGCGATGGCCGAGGCCGACGACAACGTGTGGATCAGCATCGTCACCGGCAAGGGACGCGCGTTCTGCGCCGGGGCCGACGTGACCGAAATCCCCGAAGACGGCAGGGTCATCTACGACGAGCCGTACCTGTCGACCTACCCGCAGTGGGAGGCGCCGCAGGAAGGCACCCCGCCGTTTCGCACGATGACCAAGCCGGTGCTCGCGGCGATCAACGGGCTCTGCTGCGGCGCGGGACTGGACTGGGTGACGACCGGCGACATCGTCATCGCGTCCGATCGGGCCGAATTCTTCGATCCTCACGTGAGTATCGGCCTGGTCTCCGCCCGCGAGGTCGTCAGGCTCGCCCGGGCGCTGCCGACCCACATCGCCATGCGCATGGCGATCATGGGCCGGCATGAGCGGATGAAGGCCGACCGCGCGTACCAGCTCGGGCTGGTGTCCGAGGTCGTCGAGCACGACCGGCTGATGGAGCGGGCGCGCGAGATCGCCGCGACGGTCAACCGCAATGCACCGCTGGCCGTGCGCGGCACGAGGCTCGCGATCCGCAAAGGCCTTGATCTGCCGTTGAACGAGGCCGAGATCCTGGCTGAGGCGTTCCGGGAGCGCGTGGTGCGCACGGATGACGCGAAAGAGGGGCCACTCGCATTCGTGGAGAAGCGCCAGCCGGAATGGCGCTGCCAATGACCGAGCCGGTGAGTGAGCCAGTGAGCGGCGAGTACCGGACGATCCTGTACGAGACCGGCGAGGACCACGTCGCGACCCTCACGCTGAACCGCCCCGAGGTGCTCAACGCCTTCGATCGCCAGATGTGCGAGGAGATCCAGGATGTCTGGGAGCGCGTCAAGGCTGACCGTTCCGTGCATGCGGTCGTGGTGCGAGCCGCTGGGGATCGCGCGTTCTGCTCCGGGCTCGACACCAGCAAGCCTTACGGGCAACCGGTGGATGACATCTGGAACCACGAGGATCCCGGACGCCGGCTGAGCCCCAAGTGGCTGCAGGTCTGGAAGCCGGTTGTGTGCGCCGTGCACGGAATCGCCACGGCGGGCGCGTTCTATCTGCTGAACGAATCCGACATCGTCATCTGCTCCGACGACGCGACGTTCTTCGACTCTCACGTGACGTACGGCCTGGTGTCGGCGCTCGAGCCGATCGGGCTGATGCGCAAGATCGGCCTGGGTGAGACGCTGCGGATGGCCTTGTCCGGCAACGACGAACGGGTGACCGCGCAGACCGCGCTGCGCATCGGGATCGTGACAGAAGTCGTGACGCGTGAGGCGCTTTGGGCGCGTGCCCATGAGATCGCCGCCGGTATCGCGCGCAAGCCGACGGTGGCGACCCAGGGGACCATCCGGGCGATCTGGGATTCGCTGGACCGGCCGTATCGCGCGGCCATGGAGCAGGGGCTGATCTACACCCGTATCGGCAATCCCCTCGGCTCGGCGGAGGTCGCCGAGCGCGGGGCCGATCGACCACCCCCGAGGTTTCGGTGACGATCACCTCGAGCCCGGCGACCCCGGCGGCGCCGCCGGCGCTCACCCGGCGGATCCAGCAGATCCTGACGCTCGACCCTTCTGCGCCCGCGCTGGAATTCGCTCGCGAGTGGTTCAGCTGGGGTCAGATCGCTGAAACCGCAGGCATTCTCGACGTTCAGGTGGAGCCCGGTGAGCGGGTGGCGCTGCTGCTGCGCAACCGCCCAGAGCATGTCGGCGTGCTCGTCGGACTCATCAGTGCGGGCGCGTGCGTGGTCACGGTGAATCCGGGCCGGGGGGTCGAGCGGGTGCGCACCGACCTGGCCGAGCTCGGAGTGAGCACGGTGGCCGGAACCGCCGAGGACCTCGAGGCCTTCGCGCCGGCGCCGGATGCGGTGCGATGGATCAGCAGCGACGCGCTCGGCTCCGTAACGGTGGCCGATCGAATCCCGGCGACGTCGACGACGTACGCGCCCGGCGTCGCCGTCGAGATGCTCACCAGCGGGACGACCGGGCCACCCAAGCGGATTCCCCTGACGTACGAGACACTTTGGCGTGTGTTAGCAGGCGCCAAGCACTACGAGAGCGCCAAGCAGATCGAGCTCAAACTGCGTAGCGGCGTCGCCATCATCAACGCGCCGCTCGTGCATCTCGGCGGGCTCTTCCGGGCCGTGCAGTGCGTCGCCGACGGCCGTTCCTTCTGCCTGCTCCCGAAGTTCACGGTCGACGTCTGGGTCGACGCGGTACGCCGCCACCGGCCTACAACCGTCAGCCTGGTGCCGACCGCCCTGCGGATGATCCTGGACGCCGATCTCGATCGGGAGGATCTGGCGAGCGTGCGATCGGTCATCTCCGGGACCGCGCCGCTCTCGCCTGAGGACGCCGATGCGTTCTACACCAAGTACGGCGTGCCGGTGCTCGTCACCTACGCGGCGACGGAATTCGGCGGCGGCGTCGCCGGCTGGAACCTCAAGGACCACCAGCAGTTCTGGGCGGCCAAGCGCGGGAGTGTGGGGCGTGCCCATGCCGGCTGCGAGCTGCGCGTCGTCGATCCGCAGACGGGCGAACCGCTGCCCGCTGACGCCCCTGGCCTGCTCGAGGTGAGAGCGCGCCAGCTCGGTGACGACATGGCCTGGAACCGCACCACCGATCTCGCCCGGCTGGACGGCGACGGCTTCCTCTGGGTCCTCGGCCGCGCCGATCAGGCCATCATCCGCGGGGGTTTCAAGGTCCTGCCCGACGACGTCCGGGTAGCGCTCGAGCGCGACCCACGCGTGCACAGTGCCGCCGTCATCGGAGTGGACGACCCGCGCCTCGGTGCGGTGCCCGTCGCCGCGGTGGAGTTGCGGGCCGGCTCGCCTTCGGTGACCTCCGAGCAGTTGCTCGCCGCCGCGTCGAAAGTCCTTGCCCGCTATGAACTTCCGACCGTGCTGCGTATCGTCGACGAGCTTCCGCGTACCCCCTCCGGCAAGGTCGACCTGCCGGCCGTCCGCGAGCTACTCGCATGACGCAGCGATGGACGTTCGGCGTCGAACCGCTCACGCAGACGCTGGAGGCGGCGGCACTGCTGCGGGAGGTCTCCGGCCTGGTCGTAGCCATGGAGGGCGACGAGGCGGCCGTGACCCGGCTCATCGCCGATCTGCGGGCCGCGAAGGAGTCGCTGCGGGCCGTCGCGCCGGCCGATATGGGGCCACGAGTCGGCGCCGACGCCTCAGCCGAACGCCGCGTCTATCTCGACCACAGCCGTGACATCGGCGCGTACAACTCGGGATTTCCTGAATATGCGATTGACGTTGATGGCCCTCGTGCCACGGGATCGGTGACCTTCCCGCTCGCGTTCGAGGGGCCGCCTGGCATCGCGCACGGGGGAGTGCTCGCCACCTTCTTCGACTGCGTCATCCAGCATCACAATTGCGATGTCGGCGTGGCAGGCAAGACTACCTCGCTCCTCGTGGAGTACCACCGTCCCACGCCGCTCTTCGAGCCCCTGATCTTCGACATCGACCGCGAGGCCGACGACACCCGGATCACCTCCCGAGCCCGACTGCTGCGTAGCGAAAGGCCTGACAAGCCGCTCTGCAGCGCGACGATGAAGGCGGTGGCCGGCGACCGGGCGCGGCTGTCTCCCGTCTCCCCGCGGCGGGATCCGCGATGAACGACGGTCGTTCCCCGACCCTGCCCGAGCGGCTTCGCGAGCAGGCCTCTGCGCGCGGCCACCATCCGCTGCTCATCTGCGACGACGAGGTGCTCACCTACGCCGGCGCCGAGGCCCGCTCTGCCGCGCTGGCCAAGGGTTTGCTGGCCTACGGCGCCGGCAAGGGCACCCGCGTCGCGCTGCTCTACCCCAACGGCGCCGACCTCGTCGTCGGAGTCCTCGCCGCGGCTCGCATCGGCGCGATCGCGGTGCCGCTGAGCACTTTCTCGACCGCACCGGAGCTTCGCGGGCTGTTGCGGGGCGCCGACATCGACATCCTGCTGGCGACCCCGAGCTACCGGCGGCGCGACTACGCCGACTCCTTACGCGAGGCGGTGCCCGATCTCGACCTGACCGGCGCACCGCTGCGCAACGTCAACGTCCCGGCGCTGCGCCACGTGATCTTCGCGCCCGACGAGATCCTTGCGGCCGGGCAGACGATTTCCGACGCCTTCCTGGGGGCCGTGCAAGCCTGCATCGGCGCGGCGGACCGGCTCGTCATCGTGCACACGTCCGGTTCCACCAGCGCGCCCAAGGGCGTCATCCATCAGCACGGCGCTCTGCTGCGTCACCTCGACAACCTCAACGACATCAGGCGTTATGGCCAGTGCGACGTGCTCTTCTCCAACTCGCCGTTCTTCTGGATCGGCGGCTTCGCCTACGGGATGCTGGGCACCCTCCTCGCCGGGGCCACCTTGGTGTGCTCGAACGCGGTGGATCCCGGGGCCGTCCTCGATCTGCTCGAGGCCACCAAGCCGACCATGGTCAACGGCTTCGCCGGTACGGTCGCCCATCTGCCGAAGGATCCCAGCTTTGCCCAGCGGGACCTCAGCAGCATCCGGCGCGGCAATCTCTGGCCGATCATGCCGGCCGACGTCCGCGCCGCCGACCCGGAGTTGCGGCACAACATGCTCGGCATGACCGAAGCCGGAAGTGTCTGCCTCGTCAGTGACGACGAGGGGGATCAGCCCGAGGCCCGCCGGGGTTCCTTCGGCCGCCCGGCCCCGGGTTTCGAGGCGAAGATCGTGGACCCGGAAACCGGTGCAGCGCGGGCGACCGGTGAGGTCGGGGAGCTGTGCTTTCGCGGTCCGTTCCTGATGGAGGGGTACTACGGCCGGGAGCGCCACGAGACGTTCGACGCCGGCGGCTGGTACCACACCGGCGATCTGTTCCATGTCGATGACGACGGGTTCTACTACTTCACCGGGCGCAGCGGAGACATGATCAAGACCGCCGGCGCCAACGTTTCGCCGCGTGAGGTCGAAGCGGCGATCCTCGATCTGGCCGGACTCGTCGCCCACGTCGTCGGTATCGAGGACGCCGAGCGCGGCGAACTGGTGGCCGCCGCTATCCGCGTGCCGGCCGGGCAGCGCGAGCCCGACGGGGAGCAGCTACGACGTGACTTGCGAGCGAAGCTGTCGGCGTACAAAGTTCCCCAGCGCGTCGTCTTCCTGGCCGATCAGGACGTGCCCATGCTCTCGAGCGGGAAGCTCGATTCCCGCGCGCTGAAGGAGCGTCTGCGTGGCCACTGACATGACGCTGCCCGGACTGCTGGCCCGTAACCGGGCTACCGTTCCGGACCGGCCGGTGGTCATTTCCGAAGTGGGAACGATCACGCATGCCGAGCTCGACGAGCGGAGTTCGGAGATGGCCGGCCGGCTCGCTGCCGGCGGGGTCGGGAAGGCTTCCCGGGTCGGGTTGATGGCGCCGAACGGCATCGACTGGGTGCTGACCGCGGCGGCCGTGATGCGCGTCGGCGCGGTGCTCATCCCGCTCAGCACGCTGCTGAAGCCACCTGAACTGCAAGCACAGTTGAGTGTTGCGGCGGTAACCCACCTCGTCGTCGCGCGCGAGTTCCGGGGGAGGGTCTATCTCGACGAGGTCGAGAGCATCGCGCCCGGTGCCCTGAACGCGGGCCCCGAGGGGCGCCGCTCGCAGGTGCTGCCGCTCCTGCGCCATGTCTGGGCCCTCGACGCGATTCCGGAAGACACCGTCAGCCGCGCACTTGTCTCCGCGATGGAGGCCGATGTTCGTCCAGCGGACGATCTCGTCGTGCTCTTCACATCGGGCAGCAGGGGAACACCCAAGGGCGTCATCCACACGCACGGTGGGGGATTGCGGGCGACGGCGTCCGGTCTTGCGAGCCGCCGGATCGGCAGCGACGAGCGGCTCTACATCCCGATGCCCTTCTTCTGGACCGGTGGTTTCTCCAGCGGCCTGATGTCGGTGCTCGTCGCCGGCGCCACGCTGCTGACGGAGGCGGTGCCGGAGCCCGATCGCACCCTGGCGATGCTGGAACGTGAACGGGCCACGCTTTTTCGGGGTTGGCCCGACCAGGCAGCGCGGCTCGCGTCGCACCCGGGCTTCGCCGCAGCGGACCTGTCCAGCCTGCGCCCTGGCAGCCTTGCCGCCGTCCTGCCCGCCGAACAACGCCCGAGACCCGGCGCGCGTGCGAACCTCTTCGGCATGACGGAGACCTTCGGGCCGTATTGCGGCGACCGGCTCGACCTCGACCTTCCGCCGGACAAATTCGGCAGCTGCGGCAAGCCTTTCGAGGGTTTCGAGGCCGGGATCTTCGACCCCGAAACCGGCGAGAAGTGCGCGCCTGGCGTCAATGGTGAGATCTGCGTGCGCGGCCCGAACGTCATGCGCGGCATGTGCGGGCGCACCCGCGAGGACGTCTTCCGCCCCGACGGCTTCTACCCGACCGGCGATCTCGGATCGCTCGATGCCGATGGCTACCTCTGGTACGGCGGGCGGCGCGATGACATGTTCAAGGTCAAGGGCGCCACGGTCTTCCCGGCCGAAGTTGAAGCCGCGCTTCGGGCAATCGATGAGGTGCGGCTGGCGTTCGTCACCGATGTGCGCGATCACGCCGGCACCGCCCAGGTGGCAGCGTTTGTGGTCACCACCGCGACGCTGGAAAAGGTCGCCGACGCGGCGCGGGCGCGCTTGAGCGCCTTCAAGGTTCCGACTCTTTGGCTGATCGGTGAGGCGAACGACGTACCCATGACGGCGACCGCCAAAGTGGACAAGGCAGCACTCCAGGAATTGCTGCGGGATAAGGGGCGATCTTGAGCGAGAAACCGTTGAGCGAGAAGGTCCGGCTTGAACGCGACGGCTATGTCGCGACCGTGACGCTCGACAACCCGGGCCGGCGAAACGCGTGTTCCATGGGGATGTGGCTGGCCATCCGCGATGCCTTCCGCGACCTAGCCACGAGCGACGCCCGGGTCGTCATTCTCACCGGCGCCAACGGCGACTTCTGCTCTGGCGCCGACCTCAGCGGCGGCGACGAGCCGGATCCGGGCTGGGAAGGCAACAAGGTCAACGGCATGCGCCGGCTCGCGGGCGCGGTGATGGCCGTGCACGAATGCCCGCTGCCGGTCATCGCGAAGGTCGACGGCGTCGCCGTGGGCGCCGGTTTCGGCCTGGCGTTGGCGGCCGACATGCTGTTCTGCTCCGACAGAGCCCGTTTTTCGGCGATCTTCGCCAAGCTGGGGCTGAGCCTGGACTTCGGTACGTCATGGTTCCTGGCCCAGCGGGTCGGCATCCATCGCGCCAAGGAAATCGCGCTCACGGCGGAGATGATGAATGCTGCGCGCGCCGATCAGCTCGGCCTGCTCAACGGCGTCGTTCCCGAGGGGGAGCTCGAGGCCAAGGTGGCTGATGTCGCTGCCCGCATCGCTGCGGGGCCGCCCATCGCGCTGTCCATCACCAAGCGGATGCTGACGAATGCCGCGAACAGCTCATTGGCAAGTGCCCTGGAGACCGAAACGCTGGCGCAGAACGTCAATGTCGGTACGGCTGACATGGCGGAGGCGATGATGGCGTACCACGAGAAGCGCACGCCCGTCTTTCGTGGAGAATGAGCGGGCGTTAGTTTGTGGCAGCACCAGCCGAGACGAGGGTAGGAAGCACCATGAAGACCCAGGCAGCCGTCATCCGTGAGCAACCGGGCAAGTGGGAGATGCTCGAGGTCGACCTCGAAGAGCCCCGGCAGGACGAGCTGCTGGTACGCCTGGAGTACGCGGGCCTCTGCCATTCCGATGACCACATCGCGACGGGCGACCTTCCCATCGGCGCCGGGCTGATGTGCGGCGGCCACGAAGGTGCCGGGATCGTCGAGCAGGTTGGTCCGGGTACGGCCGACTGGAACGTCGGTGACCGGGTCATCCTGTCCTTCCTGCCCGCCTGCGGACGCTGCCGCTTCTGCGCGTCGGGCATGCAGAACCTGTGTGACAACGGCGCCAACACGCTGGCCGGTATCCGGATGGACGGCAGCTACCGGATGCATCTCGACGGGACGCCGGTAGGGCAGATGGCCGGCATCTCCACGTTCAGTCAGTACACGACCGTCTCGACGATGTCGGCCGTCCCGTGCCCCGACGACATCCCGCTCGACGTGGCCTGCCTGACCAGTTGCGGTGTCGGCACCGGTTGGGGTTCGGCGGTGAATTCCGCTGAGGTGCGTGCCGGCGATGTCGTCATCGTCATGGGTATCGGCGGTATCGGCATCCACGCCGTGCAAGGGGCGGCGCACGCCGGTGCCAGCGTCCTCATCGCGGTCGACCCGGTCGAGATGAAGCGCGAGATGGCTCTCAAGCTCGGTGCCACCCACGCGGTCGCCACCATGGCCGAGGCCGCGGAGATCGCCCGCAGCTTCAGCAACGGGCAGGGCGCCGACTCGTGCGTTGTGTCGGTCGGCGTCACCACCGGCGCGCATATTGCCGAAGGTGTCGACTCGATCCGCAAGGGCGGCACGTGCGTACTCACCGGCCTCGGCGATCTCACCGAGTCCTCGATCCCGATCTCGGCCGGGATGATCACGCTCTTCCAGAAACGGATCCAGGGCTCGCTGTTCGGCGCGAGCAGCCCGACCAAGGACATCCCGGCGATGCTCAACCACTACCGTCAGGGCCGGCTGAAGCTCGATGAACTCATCACCCGTCGCTACACGCTGGATCAGGTGAACGAGGGCTACAGCGACATGCGTAACGGGCTGAACATGCGCGGGATCATCGAGCACCAGCACTGACCCGGACCGGGCGGGCGGGCACTAAGCCTCCTCCGGCTCACGGGTCCAGCGATACCAGACCACGCGGCAGGGGGAGCGGGACGCTCGCGTACGTCACGATGCCGGGTGCGGCCGCGACCGTTGCAGGGATCGCGTTGATGGCGGGCATCGCCGTCATGATCATGCCGAGCACCATGAAGTCGGCAAAGGTCTGGCCTTGGAAGTCGCGCGGGGGCAGGATGTCAACCTTGGTACGGACCCTGGGCCTTCCCTCGATCTCGATGAGGTAGCCGGTATCGAGCTGCCAGTCGGGCTCGAGGGTCTGGCCCTTGCGCCATTTGATGCGTAGCTCGACGAGGGTGCGGCCCTTGATCTTTCCGTGCCAGCTGGCGGCGATGCCGGCGACGCATCCGGCCTTGATGCTCCACGAGCCGAGGTCGAGATCCTCAGTGGTCTGAGCGTATTCCGCTTCGCAGACGACCTCGTCGAAGGCGATGCCGAGGGCGTCGCCGATCAGCCTGACGACGTCCTCGAACACCGCGGTGCCCTGGCGCGTCATGGACAACAGGTCGGGGTCGTCGATGGGACGCGCGAACCCGACCGGAAGCTCCGTGGCGGGAGAATCGTAGCCGGTGATGTCGGCGGTCTCGGTGACGGTGATCTTGTCGATCCGATCGCAGGCACCAGCCGCGACGATGGCGAAAAGGTCAGCGAAACCCGGATTGATCCCGCTGCCGAAGACCGACGATCCGCCGCGCTCGCAGGCGTCGATGACGCGCTGACGTCCCGCGCCGAGCGAGTGACCTGTGATGAACGCGGCGGTGGTGACGATGTTGCTGCCGGACTCCAGGATCCGGGCCATCTCCTCGACGTCGACCCACATCGGGTTGTAGACGACGCAGTCGGGGCGCAGTGCGAGCAGGGCTTCGACGTCATCCGTGGCCGCGAGCCCGACCTGCGGAAGACCGCACAGCTCGCCGACGTCGCGCCCGGCCTTGTCCGGCGACCATGCGTAGCACCCGACCAGCTCCAGATCGGGATGGGCAACGATGGCGGCGACGGACTGCTTGCCGACATTGCCCGTCGTCCACTGCACAACGCGATAGGTCACGAGCGAGTTCTACCACTTGTCGCCGGGAAAGCTCTAGAGGAATGGACACGCTTACCTTTAGACATCTGGGCGGCACCGTGTCAGGATCCGGGCGTGGGGATCGTCGTTGAGCCAGGAGAGATCACGCCGGTCTGGCTTTCCGAGGTGCTGGCTTCGGCGGGGATCGACGTCGTCGTCAGTGACATCGATGTGACCGCTGTCGGCACGGGGCAGATGGCCTCGTGCTACCGGCTCGTCATTCGCTACGCGAGTGGCGAGGGCCCGGCCCAGCTGATCGCGAAGTTGCCGTCCACCGACCCGGCGGTGCGCGCCGGCGCAGCGATGACGTATCGGACGGAAGTGAGCTTCTACCGCGATATCGCGGCGCGGCTCGCCATCCCCGTGCCGAAGGCCTATCTCGCGGTCGTGAACGAGGATGCGAGCAGCTTCACGTTGCTGTTGCAGGACATGTCACCGGCAGCCGTCGGTGATCAGCTGGCGGGATGCAGCCCCGAGCAGGCGCGCGCCGCCGTTGTCGCCCTCGCCGGGCTGCACGCCGGCAGCTGGTGTGACCCCGACATCAAGCGGCTCGACACCATCATCCCGAGCGCCGGCGACCTCGCGCAGCTCACCGGACCCATGCTCGAAGGCGCGGCGGAGCTCTTCCTGAGCAGACGACGGCTCGCTCCGGAAACGGCCGCGGTCCTCGAGGGATTCGCGGACATCTTCACGGACTGGGTGACCGGCCGCCGGCAGCCATTCTCCTTGGTACACAACGACTATCGGCTCGACAATTTGCTCTTTGCACCCGCCTGCAGTCAGTTGCCCGCCGTCACTGCGGTGGACTGGCAGTCGTTGTCGACCGGTCTTCCGCTGCGTGATGTCGCGTACCTGATCGGCACCGGACTGGATCCGGTCTCGCGTCGCGCTCACGAGCGGTCGATCGTCGGTGCCTACCACGCCAGCTTGGTGGACCTGGGGGTCCATGACTATGCGATGGAGCAGTGCTGGGAGGACTACCGGTACGGCCTCTTCCAGGGGCCGTACATCTGCATCCTGGGTGAGGCGGTGGCGACCCCCACCGAGCGCGGACTGGCGATGTTCACCGTCATGGCCGAGCGGTCGGCGGCGGCGATCCGCGATCTGGGATCTTTCGAATTGGTCGGCTAGCTAGGGGGTGACGCCGATCCGGGCGACCGGGGCGGCCGGCTGCTGGCGGGTCCACAGCCCGCGGATCAGCGCGTCGAGGAGCGCGTTCCGGGTCTGGCGCGGGTCGATGAGTTCGTCGAAGCCCAGCCCCTCCGCCGAGCGGTACGACGCCTGCAGCTCGGCCCGCCGCAACGACTCGGCCTGATCGGCGTCGGCGTTGATGGCCTGGCCCTGTGCCGCCGCGCCCATGGCGCCCATGGTGGCGCCGGGGAAGGCGAACGTGCCGGTCTGGCTGTCGAACGGCGCCATTGCCATGACCATCGAGCCGAAGCCGTACGCCTTCCGCAGCGTGATCTCGAGCTTGGGCGTGGTCGCTAGAGCTTGTGCGGCGTACATGCGAGCGCCGCTGCGCAGGATGCCGGCCTGCTCGGAGCGCGTGCCGGGCATCACGCCGGGGTTGTCGGCCAGAAAGACCAGCGGTACGTGGAAGGCGTCGGCCACCGAGATGAAGTGGGCCGCCTTGTCGGCCGCCTTCGAATCGATGGATCCCGCCATGACCCGAGGCTGGTTGGCCACGATCGCCACCGGGTTGCCGCCGAGGTGGGCGAGCGCGCAGATCATGGCGGTGCCGTAGGTCGGCTGCACCTCGAACCAGTCGGAGGTGTCGACGATGGCGTCGATGATCCGGCGCATGTCGTACACCCGGCGGTTGTCGCGGGGCACCAGATCCACCAGCTGAGGGGTGGACCGCGGCAGCGTCGTCTCGTCTTCGGGTCGCTGACCGGGATACGCCCAGGCGCTGGACGGGAAATAGCTGAGATAGCGGCGGATCTGCGCGAGGGCGTCGGCATCATCGCCCGCGACGTTGTGCACCAGACCGCTCGCAATCGCCACCGAGGGCCCGCCGAGATCTTCCTTGGACACGTCCTCGCCGGTGGACTGCTTCACCACCGGAGGTCCGGCCGTGAAGATGGACGCCTGCTGGGTCATCACGCAGAAGTCCGACATCGGCGCGATGAGGGCGCCGTGGCCGGCTGACGCGCCGAGCACCCCGCACACCACCGGCACCTGACCGGAGCAGCGTGCCTGCATGCCGAGATCGACGGGGAAACGCCCGCCGGTGTGCCCCGCGGGCCGGTAGCCGGCACCTTCCAGCAGCATGATCAGCGGAGCCTTCCACTGCAGCGCCAGCTCGGCGATGCGGTAACGCTTGGCGTTGCTGCCACCGCCGATCGAGCCCGCCAGGGTGGTGAAGTCCTCGGCGCCGACCAGCGCCGGACGGCCGTCGATGAGCCCGGATCCGCAGACCAGGGCGTCAGCCGGCACCTCGCCGCCGGTCAGGGTGCCGATCTCGCGAAAAGTGCCCGGATCCAGCAGGGTTTCGACCCGGGCTCGCGCATCGAGCTTGCCCGCTGCGTGGTGCTTCGCGAGGCGCGCCTCGCCGCCCATCGCCCGGCTCGCTGCGTAGCGCCGGTCTAGGTCGTCAAGCGTGGATTCCCAATCGCTGCTGCTCTGCCCGCTCACGAGGCGTGACGCTACCAAGCGAGTGCGGCGGCCCCGGCGTAGGGGAGGGGGTATTCCTCTAGATAGTTCGCTCCGTCCACGCGTCAAGGACCGAGCAGTTCGGTGCGGTAGCGCGGAGCCGATGCCTGCGCCTTGGCAAGGAATTCGGCTTGCGCGTCCGCATCGAACGGGGGAGGCGGTTCGGTGCGCGTAGTCACCGGGACGCCTACCTCAGCGAAAAACTCTTCCTGCCCGGCCGGCGCACACACGCAGAGCAGCCGCACTGCGCCGCAGGACGCATTGTGAAAACCATGAGGGGCATTGGCCGGCACGTTGACGGTTTCCCCGGCCTTGGCCACCAGGCGTTCACCGCGGAAGCTGAGCTCCACCTCTCCCTCGAGGATGGTGAACATCTCCTCGAAGTCGTGACGGTGCGGCGGCGGTCCGCCACCCGGCGGGACATGCATGTCGATCAGCGTGTACTTGCCCTTGGTGTCGGCACCGCTGACGAGAACGGTGTAGGTGTCCCCGACGAGACTGAAGTGCGGCAGGCCCTGATCGTCGTTGGGCTTGGCGATCGTGAGCGTGCGCTCCGGATCGTCGGCCGGGACAGGCTGTGGAGCTGCGGCAGAAGAGTCTGCAGTCATCGCCGATCCTCACGTAAGCGGAAGGAATCCTCCACTTGGACGCTACTGATGGGGTGCCGGGGGGTCAAGTGCCTGCCATCATCGACCCGTGAGCGCAACGAGGGCGATGCCCGAGGATCTGGAACGCAGCCTCAGGAGCGACGCAGCAGCCAATCGCGACCGCGTGCTGACCGCCGCCGCGGCGGCTGTGCGACGAGAGGGCGCGGGAGTGCCGCTCGCGACCATCGCGACGGACGCGGGAGTCGGCGTCGCCACCCTCTACCGGAGCTACCCGTCTCGCGAAGCGCTGCTCGCTGCGCTCACCCAGCGATCATTCCGGCTCGTCCTGGGGGCCGCCCAGCGCGCCGCCGACACCGCCGGTCAGGGAATCGAATGCGTGCGCGGCTTCATCACCGAAACGATCGCTCATGGCGGCGATCTCGTACTGCCGATGCACGGCGGGCCGGTGTTGCTCGACGCCGAGACGACCGCGCTCCGGGCGCAGGTTCGGGAGACCCTGGAAGGGGCGCTGGAGCGTGGCCGGCGCGATGGCAGCATCCGGCGCGATGTCACTGCTGCCGACATCATCCTGTTCGGGGCGTTGCTCGCCCAGCCGTTGCCGCACATCCGCAATTGGAAGCAAGCGGCGCGCCGGCAGGCCAAGATCTACCTCGATGGGCTTGCCCCGCCGGGATCCGGGTCGAGATCGTAAGGAGTCTTCCGAAAGGAGCACAGCGATGATTTTCATAGCTGCGAAATTTCGGGTGCGGCCCGAGTACGCGGATCAGTGGGCGCAGCTGTCGGCGAACTTCACCGAGGCCGTGCGTGCTGAACCAGGCTGCCTGTGGTTCGACTGGTCGCGCAGTCTGGATGACCCCACGGAATACGTGCTGATCGAGGCCTTCCGTGATGAGGAGGCCGGAGCAGCGCATGTGCGGTCGGATCATTTCCAGCAGGCGCGCAGCGATCTGCCGCCGCTGCTGGTGGAGACCCCGCGGGTGCTCAACACGTTGATTCCCCAGGATGATTGGTCGCCGCTCGGCGAGATGGCCGTCGAACCGCTCGCTGATCAGTAGGCTGCCCGCGTGCCTGCCGAGCCGGTGAAGCTGTCGCAGTTGGTGGCGACGCTTTCGCTGCTGTCCGATCTCGGCATGGGCCGGCCGATGGAGCGTGTCCTGCGCCAGACGGTGATCGCCATGAGGCTGGCGGAGGTCGCCGGTGTCGAGCCTGAAGTGTCCGCTGCGACCTACTACACCTCGCTGCTGACGTGGGTCGGATGCGCTGCCGACACCAGCGAGATCGCCGACCTCTTCGGCGATGAGACGCACCTGTATGAGGATTCGCACGAGGGCGACCTCGCCGGCGTCTCGCTGGCCGCGTTCTTCGCCAAGAATCTCGGTTACGGCGGCCCTCGGCTCCGCCGTCTCGGCATGGTCGGCCGCTTCCTGCTCACCGGAGGTCGCCACGTACAGCAACTGATGCAGTCGCATTGCCAGTCCGCCGGTGAGCTGGCGCTGCGCCTCGATCTCGGCGAGACGGTGTCCGTACCGCTCAACCAGGCCTTCGAGCGCTGGGACGGCAAGGGTGTTCCCGGCCGCGTCCGGCAGGCGCAGCTGTCGCCCGCGATAAGGCTCGTGCACCTGGCTGACAACATCGAAGCCTTCCATCACACCGGCGGCGCCGAGGCTGCGGTCGAGGTCGCTGCCCAACGACGGGGCACCCAGTTCGATCCCGAATTCGTCGATGCGTTCTGCGCGCAACCCGACGTGATCCTCGACGGGCTCGGCACTTTTCAAGCGTGGGACCAGGTGATCGACCTCGACCCCAAGCTGGGGGAGGAGCTGGCCCCCGAGCGGCTTGACGCGGCGCTCGAAGCGCTGGGTGACTTTTCCGATCTCAAGTCGCCGTTCCGGCTCGGCCATTCGCGTGGCGTGGCTGAGCTGGCGCGTGAGGCGGCGAGCTCCCTCGGCGCGGCGGAGGCTGACGCCGCGAACCTGCGCCGGGCGTGCGCGATCCATGACATCGGCATGGTCGGCGTGCCCAGCGGCGTATGGGATGCCACCGAACCATGGACGCTCGTGCAGAGTGAACGCGCCCGCACGCACCCGTACCTGACGGAACGAATGTTCGCCCGGGTCCCAGCGCTGAAGCCGGTTGTCGCCGTTGCCGGGCAGCATCATGAGCGGCTCGACGGCAGCGGATATCCGCACGGGTTGGCGGGCAACGCGCTGTCTACATCGGCTCGACTCCTTGCAGCTGCTGACGTTTACCACGCCTTGCGGGAGGCGCGTCCACACCGACCGGCCCTCACCGGCGCCGACGCCGTCTCGACCATGCGCGAGGAGGTCCGGGCCGGCCGGCTCGATCCTTCTGCCGTCGATGCGGTGCTGAGCGCGGCCGGGCATCGCGTCAGCCGCCGGGCGGTCCTGCCGGCCGGTCTCACCCGCCGAGAGGTCGACGTGCTGGTATTGCTCGCCCGCGGACGCTCCAATCCGCAGATCGCCGCGGAGCTCATCATCAGCCGCAAGACCGTGTCCTCGCATCTGGAGCACATCTACGCCAAGCTCGGGGTGACGACCCGCACGGAGGCAGCTCTCTACGCCATGCAACAGGGCTTGACGGATCCGCTGGCCGGCTAGGCCGCAGACGTGACCGGCGGCGAAAGATGGGGCAGCTGCCCGATGTGAGGCGACGCGGCGCGGCCATAGAACCGACGCATGGTCACCACAACGCCCACCACCGCTGGCGAATCGGCCCCGATCGTTTGGGGAGCCTGGGACGCGGCGCATCGCGACGATCCGTATCCGCTCTTCGCCGCTATGCGCTCCAAGTGCCCGGTCCATCAGATACGCCTGGCCGATGGTCACGACGCGTGGCTGGTGATCGGACACGAGGCCGCCCGGCAGGCACTGAAGGACTCACGCCTGTCCAAGGACATGCTGGCCGCCCTCGAAGCGAACCCTGGGGTCGTGGACGAAGGCCTGCCCGGCCCGGACTTCGCCCGGCACATGCTGGCCGTCGACGGCGAGGATCACGCGCGGCTACGCCACCTGGTGGCCCGCGCCTTCGCCCCCGCGCGGATCGCCGCGCTTGAGCCGGCCATCGAAGGCATCGCCCGCGACCTGCTGGACGAACTGGACGCCGGATCGAGCGACCCGGTCGACCTGATCGAGGGCTTCGCCCATCCGCTTCCGTTCCGGGTGATCAGCGAATTGCTCGGCATTCCCACCGCGGACCGGTCGGCGCTGCACCGGTGGTTCCGGACGCTGTTCCAGCCCTGGAGCGGCTCGCCGCCGCCGGAGGCCGTTGCCGCGTCGGACTCGATCGTCAGTTATCTCCAGGAACTCGTCGCCGACCACCGCCGGCATCCCGCCGACAATCTGATCGGGGTGCTGGTGTCAGCCAGCGACGAGTACGCGAGCCTGACGCAAAAGGAGCTGCTCTCGAGCCTTTTCCAGTTGATCGTGGCCGGACAGGACACGACCACGAGCCTCATCGGCAACGGGGTTGTGGCGCTGCTCGACCATCCCGAGCAGTTGCAGCTGCTGCGTGCCGAACCGCGGAGAATGCCCGCCGCCGTCGAGGAGCTCATCCGGTTCTCGGCGCCCGTTCCGCACGCGACCTTTCGGGTGAGCACGGAGCCCGTCGAGCTGGGCGGGATCGAAATCCCCGCACACAAGCAGGTGTTGGTCTGCCTCGGCGGTGCCAATCACGATCCGAGTCAGCGCGAGAGCCCTGAGCGGTTCGACATCACCCGCCCTCCCGCAGGCCATCTCGGCTTCGGGTTCGGCCCGCACTTCTGCCTTGGCGTGCACTTGGCGCGGCTCGAGGGACGCATCGCCTTCTCGGCGCTCTTCGAGCGTTTTCCCTTGCTACGGCTGGCCGTTTCACGTCGCGAGCTGCACTGGAGCCACGGCGACGGCCTGGTGCTTCGCGGCCTTGCCGACTTGCCCGTCCACCTCACCCACCCGCTAGACAGCTGACTCAAGGAGACCGTCCCGTGACCACCACACTCGCTTCGCCCGGCCAGGAATCCCGCAGGCGATCACGCGGTTTGCGGATCGACGTCGATACGGTCTCCCGCCACATTGCCGTCCGCCGCCGCAGCGACATCGCCGTACTCGAGGACGTGTCCTTCTCGGTCGCGCCGGGCGAACTCGTGGCGGTGGTCGGCCCCAGCGGAGCTGGCAAGACGATGGTGCTGGAGACCATCGCCGGTGTCGCGCCCGCGTTCGCCGGGTCGGTGTCCTACGACGGCGTCGACCTGCACGCCAACCTGTCGACATTCCGCGGGGTGATCGGCTACGTGCCGCAGGACGACATCATTCACGCCGACCTTCCGCTCCGGCACACCCTCCGCTATGCCGCGCGGCTCCGGCTGCCATCCTCCACAACGGCCGCCGAAATCGACGATGCGGTGACGGCAGCGATCGGCACCGTCGGGCTCGAGGAGCAGGCCGGCGTCCGGGTCGGAGCATTGAGCGGCGGGCAGCGAAAGCGCGCGAGCATTGCGGTGGAACTCCTGACCCAGCCACGCGTGTTCTTCCTGGACGAGCCGACGTCCAGCCTCGACCCCGCGGCGAGCGGGCAACTGCTGGCTCACCTGCGCCGTCTCGCAGACCGCTCGACCACCGTGGTCTTCACCACGCATTCGATCGACGATCTGGCCCGGTGCGACCGCATCGTCTTCATGGCCCGTGGCGGGCGCGTCGGCTTCGTCGGCACCGTGGAAGCGGCATTGCGCGAGTTCGGGGCCAGTTCGCTGCAGGAGATCTACCTTCTGCTGGCGGAGGGAAGCCGGGTGGCTGCCCCGCCTCGCCCGCCCGTGTCACACCCGCCCCTGGTGCGCCAAGCCGCCAGCACCGTACCCAGACGACCAGTGGCGAATGCCCTTACGCAATGGGCGGTCTTGACGCGGCGCACCCTCGAGACCTTTGTCCGCAATCCGCTCACGCTGGCGATCCTGCTCGCGTCACCGGTGTTGGTGGTCGGGATGTTCGCCATCCTCTTCCGGCCGGGCGCCTTCGACTTCCGCGATCCCAGCCCGAGTTCGATGGTGATGATCGGCTTCTGGGTCGTCTTTGCCGCCTTCTTCTTCGGCATCACCTACGGCCTCTTGCAGATCTGCATCGAGCACACCATCGTTCGCCGTGAACGCCTCGTAGGCCTGCGGTTAGGGGCTTATGTGGCGTCCAAGGTGACGGTGCTGGTGCCCTTCCTGCTCGTGGTCATCGTCGCCATGCTGGGGGTCCTGCGGCTGCTGAACCGGCTGCCGCAGCGCCCGCTGTCCACCTACGCCTCGATGACGACCACCTTGCTGCTGTGCGCGATCGCAGCACTGGCGCTCGGACTGCTCACTTCCGCGGCGGTGCGCAACGTCGCTCAGGCGACGCTCGCGCTGCCCATGCTTTGCTTTCCGGCGGTGCTGTTTGCCGGGGCGGTGCTTCCCGTGCACCTGATGGCCCGGGCCGGCGCGGCGCTGAGCGTTCTGATGCCGTCCCGCTGGGCCTTCGACGCGCTCGGCCATGACCTCGGGGCCCGGCGCATCCTGGCCGACGGCGGCTCGCGGCTCGGACCGCCGCTGCTCGCGTCGTTCGGCAGTGCCGGCCGCTCCTGCACGCTGACCTACTGGCTCATCCTGGCCGTATACGTAGTCGTCTTCCTCCTCGCCACCTGGCGCGTTCTCGTACGCACCACGGGCAACGCCTCACGCTGAGGGCTGTTGAGCCCCCCGGGTACGCCCGGGCGGCTTGCGCAGCCCTGGGAGGACCGCATCGACGATGCGTTCGGCGAGCTTGCGGTCCAGCGGCTGCCCGCTGAGGAAGAGCCGGTAGTACACCGCGCCGAAGAGCAGTTCGTGGGTGAGACCGACGTCGACGTCCGCGCGGATCTCGCCGCGCTCGATACCGCGGCGCAGCAGGCGCTCGACCTCGTGCAGGCGCAAGACGACCACCCGATCCCGGAAAGACCGGGCCAGCTCCGAATCCGTTGCCAGCTCGGGAACCAGGCCTTGCATGACGGGACCCATGAGCGTCTTGCCGAGCACCCGGACGGCGCCGCCGACGAAGGCGATCAGCTCCGATCGGGTGTCCGCCAATTCGGGTACCGCGACCACGGTCTGGACCATGTCGATGACGACCGCCAGCGCCAGCTCGTCCTTGGATCGCCAGCGCCGGTAGATCGTCGTCTTGGCGACGCCGGAGCGCGCGGCGACGCCTTCGACGGTGAGCTCCCTGACGCCGCCTCGGGCCAGCAGCTCGCGCGTGGCGGAAAGGATCGCGGCTTCGGCGCGCTGGCTCCGGGAGGGTGCGGCAGAAGTCACGCAGCTCACACTCCGAAACGTAGCGTTGCGTTTACCAGCCAGACACTTGGCTTCAGAACTATAGGCCGGGTCTGGCTAGCCGATACCACTTAGGAGAAGTTAACAACGCAACGTATCGTAGCGAGCACGGTGATGAGAGAGCAGACAGACGGCGAGGCCCACGCGGCCGCCGGAGCCCTCATTTGCCATCCAGCACTTGCCGCGGGATCAGCCCGCTGGCACCGGCAATACCCACCATCCCCAGGGGGGATCACTCCATGTTCACGTCCACGCCCGCACTCGAGACGGCGCTTCGCGCCACGAGCGCCGAGGACCTCCAGCGCGCCTACATCTGGTCGATCAACAGTGCGCTCGAAAGCGGCGGCAACGATCTCGCCGACGAGCTGGCCGACGGCTATCGCCACGAGTCTCGTGCGCTTCCCGTCAGGCACTACATCCGCAAGGCGGCCTGACCCCTTTCGCGTAGCGCTTCGAGCGAGGCGCAGTTCCCGAGCGCCGCTACGCTTCTTCCAGGCGGTCGGTGAGATCTGTCCGCGTAGGCGGAGGATCGCGCGATGAACTCTGATGGTCTCGCGGTGACGCGGGACGCGTTGCATGCAATCTCTGAACACGTCCTCGCTGCCGCGCTGTTTGCCGGGACCGGGCGCATCGGCTTGCGGGTCGTCCCGGGTGGGTTTGCCACACCGGCATTCGGCTCTCAGGAGCGCGTGATCATGCTCGGCCCGCCGTCGATCCCGGCCGCAGACCCGTGCTTTACCGCGCCGTTCGGCGCGGCGCGCACCTGGACCCAGACCCCGACCTCGGCGCACATCACGGCATTCTTCGCCGAGGGCGCACAGCGGGCGGCGCAGCTCGGGTCCGGCGGGGCGTAACGACTCCGCCTCGCGCGACACTGACGCTTGACTCCGTGAACCAACGCCACCGCGAAGCTGCAGGAGAGCCCCATGAGCACGGTTGCGATCGCCGACCACGCGCTGCTTTCCGACTGCCACTCGGCCGCACTGGTCACCCGCAGCGGTTCCGTCGAGTGGCTTTGCTTTCCGCGCTTCGACAGCCCCAGCGTCTTCGGCCGGATGCTCGACGACGCCGCCGGCCACTGGTCGATCGCGCCGGCCGCCGCGTTCGAGTCCAGCCGTCGCTACGTCGAGCGGAGCATGGCTCTCGAGACGACATTCACGACCGCGTCGGGGCGGCTGGTGGTGACCGATGCGCTCGCGTTGGGCGCGCACAGCCACGAGCATCAGCTCGGCAAGGGTTCGCCGCATCTGCTCATCCGCCGGGTCGAGTGCGTCGAAGGTGTGGTCGACATCGAGATCGAGTACGCGCCCCGGCCCGAGTACGGCTTGGTCCACCCGCTGCTGTCGAACGTCGATGGCGGGGTCACGGCACGCGGCGGGGCCGAGTGGCTGGTGCTGACCATTCCGTTCTCCATGACCTGTGATGCTGCGACGGCCGTCGCACGTCGGTGTCTGACCGCCGGGGACAGGCATACCTTCGCCCTGCATCGCAGCACCCTCGACGAGGTGCCGGCCCGTATCTGGACCGAGGGGGAGCTGTCTGACCGGCTCGACGACACCATTGCGAAATGGCAGGCCTGGTCGCAGTTTCACCAGACATACGACGGCCCGTGGGCGGATCTGGTGCACCAGTCCGGTCGGGTCCTTCAGGCGCTGCACTACCAACCAAGCGGGGCCATCGTCGCGGCGGCGACCACCTCACTCCCCGAAGGTGTGGGCGGCGAGCGCAACTGGGATTACCGCTTCGCGTGGGTACGCGATTCCAGCTTCACGATGGACGCGCTCTGGGTCGCCGCCTGCCCCGATGAGGCCAACGACTTCTTCGCGTTCATGTGCACGGCAGCGGCCGGCTCGCTCGGTAGCGGGGCGGCGCTGCAGATCATGTTCGGCGTCGGCGGCGAGCACGACCTTTCGGAGCGATCACTGGCCCATCTCCGCGGGTGGCGCGACAGCCGGCCGGTGCGCGTCGGGAATGGCGCCTGGGAGCAGCGCCAAGCCGACGTCTACGGCGAATTGCTCGATTGCCTGCGCCGCCTTGCCGATCAGGTCGGCGAGCTCGACCCCGACACCAAGGCGTTTCTGGTGGCGTGCGCTGACGCGGGGGCAGTGCAATGGCACGAGCCCGACCAAGGCATCTGGGAGGTGCGGGGCGAGCCGCGGCATTTCCTGTACTCCAAGGTCATGTGCTGGGTGGCGCTCGATCGTGCGGTCAATCTGGCGAAACTGATCGGCGCCGAGCATCGCGTGGACGACTGGAAGGCATCACGCGACGAGATCTACGAGACCGTGATTGCCGAGTGCTGGAGTGAGGAGGCGAATTCCTTCACCCAGTATTTCGGAGGCACCGAGCTCGACGCGTCCAACCTGATGCTTCCTATCGTCGGCTTCCTTCCCGCCACAGACCCCCGGGTGAAGGCAACGATCGATGCGATTGCAGAGCGCCTGACCGACGAGCATGGGCTGGTCTTCCGCTACCGCACCGAGGAGGGCGTCGACGGGTTGGCCGGCAGCGAAGGTACCTTCCTGCTCTGCACGTTCTGGTTGGCGCAGGCACAGGCGTTGGCCGGTGATGTGGACAAAGCCAGAGCCACCTTCGAGTGTGCGGCGGCGTATGCGAACGACGTCGGCCTCCTCGCTGAAGAGGTGGACAGCCAGACGGGTGAGCTGCTCGGGAATTTCCCACAGGCGTTCAGCCACGTCGGTCTGGTCAACGCCGCGTGGGCCATCAGCCAGGCCGAGCGAAATCTTTGAGCTGCAGGCTATTTCGGTGATCGCGCCAGTGCTTGTGACAGCCACACCCGATCGCGTAGCGGGATGCCGTCGATCTCGATGGGATCCGGGTAGCCGGTTTCCGGGATGAAGGCGTCGCGCTCGACCGCTTCGACGCGCAAACGGCAACGCTGGTAGAAACGCAGATTGCCGATGTCGGCCGCGGCGGTCGGCACGACCATGCGCCTCTTCAGCTCGACCTCGCCCTGGGCAGCGGTCTCGATGAGCTGCAGATGTCCGACCGCAACGCCATCCTGGACGGCAACGAGGACGTCGCCGAGCTGCTGGTAGCTGTCGAGCTGCTCGGCCGAATCCTCGGCCTCCTCGAACAGCGCGCGCAGCGCCGATCGGTCGCCGGGGTACCGCCGGACTTCTATGGCACTGATGTCGAGAGTGCGGCTGGGGATGGCGCCCGTGCGCCCGCGAAGTGTGCGTGGCTCATGCATGTGAATCCCTGCTCCAACGGCGGTACAGGCCCATGAGTTCCTCGCGTACCTGCGGCTCGAGGTCTTCGTCGCGGAGCTGACCGGTGAGCGCGACCGTCACCTTGATCTGGTGCAGGTGCTCGGTGCAGCCTTCGCACTCGGCCAGATGAGCCTCGAAAAGCTCATGTTCGCTGCGCGTCAGCTCCCCGTCGAGGTAGGAGGTCACGAGCGAGACGACCTGCCGGCAGGTGATGGCATGCCCGTCGATGGGCTGCGAGCGAAACCAGCCAGGCCAACGCATCCAGAGCGATCTCACTGGTTCACCTCCTGTTCCAGCCGGCTGCGTAGCCGAGTCCGTGCGCGGTGCAGCAGAACCCGTTGGTTTCCCTCGGAGATCCCGAGGATGCTGCACACTTGTGCGCTAGGGAGTCCCTCGACATCGCGCAGCGTTACTACCGCTTGTTGGGATTCGGGAAGTTCGCCGATGAACTCCCTGACCCGGGCCGCGAGTTGCGGCGCCACCATGCGGTCGAGCGCCTCGTCGGCCCAGTGCTCGGGCTGGGTCGTCCACCAGCCGTCCTGGCTGAATCGGCCGCTCTCGTCCTCGAGGTCGCGGTCGCTGACCGGAAGGTGAACGCGCTCCCGGATGCCGGTGCTGATGGCCCGATTGACGACGATGCGCAGCAGCCAGGTGCGCAGCGAAGACCGACTCTCGAAGCGCTCGATCCCGCGAAGGAGCCCGAGCCAGGCCTCTTGAGCGACCTCTTCGGCGACGGCGTTGCTGCGCACGTAGCCCCGGGCGAGCCGCACCATGGACGGGTGATGACGGGCGACCAGCGCGGCGAAAGCGTCCTCGTCTCCCGCCTGCAGCCGGCGCACCAGGTCGGCCTCTCCGGCTGCGGACGTGAGCTGCTGCCGACGCGGTTTCACGGCGGCCCCTTTCACGTGGCTCCTTCCGATGAGGCTGACACCCGGCGTACGCCGGATTCTCATCGGGTGGTCCTCGCCCCGATATGGCCGTTACGTGGGAAATCAGGAAATGCGCGTAACGCGGCCGCGACCAGCCGGACCCTGACGATGGCGGCCCGGGCCTTGGGTATCGCCGGGAACCGAAGGGATACCTCACGCCATGAGCGTCATGAATAGCGAAGCGCCTGGGAGTATCGATGCCGAGGTGGGCGACCTGGCTGGGCAGCAGACGTTGCTCGCCTGCTGGAATGCGCTGGCCGGCTTGTCGCCCGGCGCCCGGCTCGTACAGACGGAAGGGGCCGCGGTCGCGGTGTTCCCGTCGTGGGCGCCGCTGAACAATGCCGTCCTGGTCGGCAGGCACGACCAGGCATCGGAGATGGCAACCGCTGACGCGGTTCGCCGGGTCTACGCCGCGGCGGGAGTCCCGGCCTGGGCGCTCTGGCGTTCGAGTCCGACCGCAGATCTGGATGGCGCCGATGCCAGGGCCAAGCTCGGTGCCCTCACCCGCGACACGACCACACTCGTCATGCAGCTGTCGATGCCACCCGGGCTGGAGTTTCACGAAGCGGTCATCCCCGCTTCGATCGACACCGTGGCCCGCTTCGACGAGGAGTCGCGGATGACGTCCGCCGATGTCGGGACGCCGGACGACGTGCCCGGCCTGTATGGCTGGGCGATCCTGCATGAGGGTGAGGTCGCTTCGATGGCCTGGAGCTATGAGTACCTCGGCGAATGCGGGGTCTACGCGGTGGAGACGCTGCCGAGGTTCCGCCGCCGCGGCTTGGCCACATCGCTGATGAGGCATCTGCTCGCGGCGGCGCAGGAACGCGGCGCGCAGACGGCGACCCTGCAGTCGACCCGCATGGGGCAACCGCTGTACGCCTCGCTCGGCTTCACGCCGCAGGGCCGCTACGAGGAGTGGATATGGAGATGAGTAGGCCTCCCCATCTGGGGATCGGGCCGACCCCCTCGTCGGTCACCTATTGGGCCGCTCACGGCGCGGAGCGTTTTCGCGATCCGGACGGCCGCGAGGTCGTCTACGCGCCATGGATCTAGGGCGTAAACCCCGACCCTGACCCCTGATGCGAGCGGAACGGCGCGCGATCTGCTAGACCTGCGGGCATGAGCGAGCGCACGGGACCGGTGGCGCTGCACGCTCCGCGCCAGGAGTACGACGGCTACGCCGACCTGCTCGAGGACTACTACGCCAAGGGCTGGACCGATGGCTTGCCCGTCGTGCCGCCCACGCCCGCGCTGGTGGAGGAGTTCCTGGCAGCGGCGCGGCTCGCGCCCGAGACGGTGCTCGGTGAGGTGCCGACCCGGGAGGTCGTGGTCACGGCCGAGCACGCGGCGATCAATGCGGTGATGGCGGGCTGCCGGGCCGAGTACATGCCCGTGGTGGTCGCGGCCGTGCGCGCGCACCTTTCCGAGATGGGTAATTGCCACAGCACGACCGGAACGCTGTCGGGGGCGGCGCAGGTGGTCATCGTGAACGGACCGGCGCGCCAGGCGCTCGACATCAACTGCACCGCCGGATGCTTCGGGCCGGGCTGGCGTGCCAACGCCACGATCGGCCGCGCCCTGCGGCTCGTCATCCGCAACGTCTGCCGGGCCATCCCGAACTTCCTCGACCGCGCCACTTTCTCCACGCCGGCGCGCTACACGTTCTGCTTCGGCGAGGACGAGGAGGGCAGCGATTGGCTGCCGATGAGCGTCGAGCGCGGGATCCCCGCGGGCACGAGCGCGGTGACGGTCGCGTCGATGATGACGATGGCGTCAGCCACCGACTTTGCCAGCCGAACGCCCGAAGGCGTGACCGCGTCGATCGCCAAGGCCATCCGCCAGCGCGGCACCGCCGGCGATGTCTGGCTCGGTGACGACACCAACGTCGTCATCGTGATGGGCCCGGAGCACCGCCGCTACTTCACCGAGGCCGGCTGGTCGAAGGCCGACGTCCGCGCTGCGATGTGGCCGTTGCTGAAAGCGCCGCAGCAGCCGGGCGAGGGCAACGTCAAACTGGCCAAGCCGGAAGGCATCCTGCTCGTGGCCGCCGGCGGTCCGGGGATGGCGGAGAGCTGGCTTCTGCTGCCCCACCTTGCCTGGGCCATCACAGAGCCGGTCGTGCCTGAGGTAGCTGCGACGCAGGCTGTGCCGGCACCCGCGGAGAGGAGAGCGTCATGACGCTGATCGGGCTCGATCCCACCAGCGGCCCGCTGTCGGAGGCGAAGGGACGCCCGGCCCGGCGCCGCGCCGATCTCGACGGCGTGACGATCGGCCTGATCTCCAACGGCCTCGGCGAGAGCGACAAGATTCTCGCCGCCATCGGCGAAGAGGTCGGCCGGCACGTGAAGCTCGCCGGGACCGTCGCGGTGCGCAAGCCCAGTGTCTCGGTACCGCCCGATCCGATCGATTGGGAGCGCCTCATCAATCAGGTCACGGTCGCGGTCGCCGGCTTCGGTGGTTGAGGCTCTTGTAGCGCGCGCAGTTTGCGCGACGCCGTGGAACTGGAATGGGCCGGCATCCCGAGCGTGGCCGTCGTCCATCACACGATGGCCGGCACCGCCCGGGCGATGTCACGCGTGAGCGGCATGCCTGAGTACGACTACCTCACAGTCGACTATCCCCATGTGCCGCTGGCCATCTGGACTGCCGACGAGATCGCCGAGGTGGCCAAGGATCTGGCGCCGCAGATCATCGGCCTGCTGACCCGACGGGACACCTGAACTCGACGTGACCAGCCAGCGCGTCCGTGACCTCACCTCCGCCCTCCGACTCGAAGAGAAAGCCAGCCTGACCGCGGGACGCGACCTGTGGTCGACGGCACCCGTCGAACGCCTCGGCATACCGGCGGTCGGCCTCACCGACGGGCCCAATGGCGCACGGGGGATGGGCCTGCCCGGCGTCGGCGTCATCGCCTCGGCGTGCACTCCGTGCGGCGCCGGGCTCGGCGCCAGCTGGGACATCGAACTGCTCGAGCGCGTCGGTGCGCTGATCGGACGCGAGGCCCGCGCCAAGGGCTGCCATGTCCTGCTTGCGCCGACGGTCAACATCCATCGCTCACCGCTCGGCGGCCGCACTTTCGAGGCGTTCTCCGAGGATCCGTTGCTCAGCGGGGCACTGGCGGTCGCGTACATCCGCGGCGTGCAGTCCGAAGGTGTGGCAGCGGCGGTCAAACACCTGGCGGGCAACGAGAGCGAGCGCGAGCGGATGACCGCCGATTCGTTGATCGACGAACGCACCTTGCGCGAGATCTATCTGCTGCCGTTCGAGATGGCGGTACGCGACGGCGACGTGCGCGCGGTGATGACCGCTTACAACAGGCTGAACGGCGTCTGGTGCGGGGAGAACGCTCCGCTGCTGGGAATCCTGCGTCAGGAGTGGGGATTCGAGGGCGTCGTCATGACCGACTGGTTCGCCGGCGTCCATACCGTCACGGCGATGAACGCCGGTCTCAATCTGGAGATGCCGGGACCGGGACGCGCGTTCGGCCCGGCGGTCGCAGCGGCAGTCACCGACGGGGCGCTGGATGATCGCACGGTCTCCACCTCGATCGAGCAGCTGCTCGAAATGTTCGACAGGGCAGGGGTTTTCGACCCGCCTGGTCGGCCGGCCGTAGACCAGCCGGAGGATCGCGCGCTGCTGCGCCGGGCCGCCTCGGCGGCCAGCGTGCTCCTGACCAATGACGGAGTGCTCCCACTCGCCCTGGAAACCCTGGATTCCATTGCAGTTCTCGGGCCCAACGCGGCCCGCACCCAGATCGCCGGCGGCGGCTCGGCCCAGGTGCGTCCGTACCACCGGGCGTCGATCCTCGATGCGTTACGCGAACGCGCCGGTGACCGCGTTCGCGTCCACTACGCCCGCGGCTGCAGTCTCGACAGCTCGCCGCCGGTGTGCGAAGGCCGCCAGCTACGTACTCCCGGCGGCTCGGCCGGCCTGCTGGTCGAATGTTTCGCGGGTACGCAACTGGCGGGCGATCCGGCCGGGCAGATCACGGCGTCCGATACCCAACTGGCCTTCACCGAGCCGCCCGTCGGCGGCCTTGACATGACCGACTGGTCGCTACGCGCGAGCGGTACCTTCACCCCGCTCGAGGACGGCGAACATCGCTGGTCACTCTCGCAAGCCGGTCGAGCGCGGCTCTACATCGACGGCGCGTTGCTGCTCGATGGGACGGTCGATCCGCCCGGTCCGGGGACGCACTTCTTCGGTATGGGCAGCGCCGACCTCGAGGCGTCGATCCCGATGGCAGCGGGACGCAATTACGCCATTGCGATCGAGCTGACGTCCGAGGCGTCGTTCATGGTGATGGGCTTTCGGGTGGGCTGCCAACCGGTCGACGTGTCAGACCTGATGGACCGCGCAGAATCGGCTGCAGCGCAAGCGGATGTCGCGATCGTCGTTGTCGGCACCAATGACGAGTGGGAGACCGAAGGGCGCGACCGTGAATCGCTGTCGCTGCCCGGTGAGCAGGACGCACTTGTCCGCCGGGTGGCTGCCGTGAATCCGCGGACGGTGGTCCTGGTCAACACCGGATCGCCGGTGGCGCTGCCATGGGCCGGCGACGTCGCCGCCGTCCTGCACGTGTCGTTCGGTGGACAGGAGATGGGGGAGGGCGTCGTCGACGTCCTCGCCGGTGCCGCCGACCCCGGCGGCCGGCTGGCGACGACCTTCCCGCTCCGCCTGCCAGACACCCCGGCCTTCACCTCGTTCGCCCCGGAGAACCATGTGGTGCGCTACACCGAGGGCGTCTTCGTCGGCTACCGCTGGTATGACAGCAGGCAGATCACCGTCGGATTCCCCTTTGGACACGGGCTTTCTTACGGCTCCACGACGTGGGGAGAGCCCGTCCTCTCCTCGACGACGATCGACGCCGGCGTGCCTCTGAGGATCGAGCTCACGGTCAGCAATGCGGGTGATCGAGCAGCTACCGATGTCGTGCAGTGTTACGTCGTGCCGCTCGACGCGCCCGTACGCCGGCCGCACCAGGAGCTCAAGGCTTTCGCCAAGGTCGAGCTCCCCGCCGGCGGACAATCGACGGTGCAAATCAGTCTCGACGAGCGGGCTTTCAGCTACTGGCACACCGGCGACGGCCACGCGATCGTCGGCGAACCCCTCAACGACCTCGCGGCGCTCGGCGGCACCATGGCCGCCGGCATCGGCATCCCGAGCGGTAGAGCGCGCGGCTGGCTGGTGGCTCCGGGGGAGTACGACATCGTCCTGGCGCGCTCCAGTGCCGACGCGATTCATCGGCTCCGGGTACGCGCCGCTGGGCAGTGAGGACACGCGGGTGACGCAACTCGCTTGTGCCGCCACACGTCATGCGATGGAGTGAGCGGATGGGTCCGGATCGCTCGTCGCCGTTGCTCGCCCTGCACCACGCTGACACCCCGCTGGTGGTCCCGAACCCGTGGAACGCCGGCTCAGCCCTCCTGCTCCAGTGGCTCGGGTTCGGTGCGTTGGCCACGACCAGCAGCGGTTTCGCCTCATCACTCGGGCGACTCGATGGGGCCGTGAGCCGCGAGGAGACGCTCGCCGAGTGCGGTCGCATCGTCGACGCCGTTTCCATCCCGGTCACCGCAGACCTGGTGAACGGTTTCGCCGACGATCCGGCCGGGGTGGCCGGCACCGTTACTGACGCGATCGGCGTCGGCCTCGCGGGCTGCTCGGTGGAGGACTTCACCGGCTCCGAGCACGCGGCCATCTACGACTTGGGCCTCGCAGTCGAGCGCGTCGCTGCCGCTGCCGAGGCCGCCCACAGCGGCGAGCGGAAGCTGGTGCTGACCGCACGCGCCGAGAACTACCTGCACGGGGCTCCCGACCTGAAAGACACCATCGCCCGGCTTCAGGCCTTCCAGGAAGCCGGTGCCGACGTGCTGTACGCGCCGGGCCTGACGGCGGTCGCCGACATCGAGGCGCTGGTCTCGTCCGTCGACGCGCCGGTGAATGTTCTCCTGCTGGCGGCGGGTCCGAGCGTTGCCCACCTCGCCGACCTCGGTGTGAGCCGAATCTCCGTTGGCGGGTCGCTCGCTTACGCCGCCTTTGGCGCCCTGGTGGATGCGGCGCGTGACCTGCGTAACGGTTCTCCGGATTTCTGGGACCTGGCCAAGCGCGGGCGCGATGGCGCCCGCGCTTCTTTCCAGCCCTAACCCCCTCTCACCAGGCACGCGCCAGTTCGCAGGAACAAATCAGCTGATCCTGGGCATGCACCCTGTACCCGCCAGGTACTGACAAAGGCGTGGCGACGCTTGTCGAGGAACGCTCCCATGATCTGCGCCCTCCGAAGGCTCTCCCGAAACCCCCACAGCCCCATGCGCAGCACGGTCCCGACGCCAAGAAACCGGCCCGATACCTTGCCCTGGACGGCCTTCGGGCCATCGCCATCGGCCTGGTATTCGCCGAGCACTTCGGCGGCTTCCTGCCCGGCACCCTCGGCGTCGACGTCTTCTTCGTGCTGTCGGGCTACCTGATCACCGGACTGCTGGTGTCCGAGCGTGACCGCCGGGGAAGGGTGTCCTTCCGTTCCTTCTACCGCCGGCGGGCGCTGCGCCTGATGCCCGCCTATTTCGTCATGACCGGGCTGACGGTCCTCGCTTCCAGTGCGCTGGCGGGCGACGCCAGCGGCGCCCTGATCCGCCGCGGTGTGGCGACGTCACTCACTTACACCAGCAACATCGCGACCGCGCTGCAGCGCTGGGACGCGCAATCCCCGCGGCTATGGGAGTTCACCTGGTCGCTGGCGGCTGAGGAACAGTTCTACCTGGTGTGGCCGGTTCTTCTGGTACTCGGCTTGCGGGTGGCGCGGGGCCGGCAGGGGCGGCTCCTGCTGGGCTTGGCGCCCTTCGCCGGATTCCTGGCGTCGACCGCCTGGTCCTACCACCTCGCCGCGGTGCACGCGCCGGTCATGCGGATCGCGGTCGCACCCGACACGCGTTCAGGCGGCCTGCTGCTGGGCTGTGCGGTCGCGATCTGGCAGTCCGCGCTCAGCGGCCGACCGGCGGGGTGCCGGGCAGCGGCATTCGCGCGCTGGGCGGGCTTGGGGCTGGGATTCGCGGTGCTGTGGCTCTATCCCCGCGACAGCGGTTATTCGCAGGCGCGGCTCTCGCCGGTGATGGCGATCGCGACCGCGCTCGTGATCGTCGCCGTGACGGCACCCTCCGCGCAGCGACAGCGACGATCGCTGGCGACGGCGCTCCTGCGCCTGCGTCCGGTGCGCTTCATCGGCACGTTGTCCTACAGCCTCTACTTGTACAACGTGCTCGGGCTGCTGCTCTTCGAGTCCGCCGAGCAGCAGGGGTGGATCCGCGTCGCTCACTCGTGGCGCCCGGTGATCGCGGCCTCGATGGCGCTTGGGCTTGCGTTCATCAGCTATCGCTGGGTGGAGCATCCCTTCTTGCGCAGGCGTGACCGGACGCGACCGTATGGCCTTGTGGCGGCGGCACAGTAGCGGTCGGTCGCCGCGGTTACAGTCGCACGATGAGCTCCGCCGGCGGCCCGGCCCTCACCATCTACGGGGCGCCGTGGTGCCCGCACTGCAAGCGGGTGAAGAAGTTCCTGGCGGCTCACCGCGTCGCGTACCAACTCGTCGACATCGACCAGCATCCCGAAGCCATCGACCAGCTCAAGCAGCTGCAGGGCGGCGGGCAGATCATCCCCACGGTCGTGTACGACGACGGCACGTTCGAGGTCAATCCGAGCGATGAGGCACTGGCTCATCGGATCGGTCTGACGCTGGAGGCCGACAGAAGCGCGTACGACCTCGTGATCGTCGGCGGCGGCCCGGCGGGACTGGCGGCCGCGATCTACGCAGCCCGTGAGGGCATCGATGCCATCGTCGTGGATGCCAGCGCGCTCGGTGGTCAGGCCG
>DATAVO010000032.1:0-29902 GCA_036267695.1 Frankiaceae bacterium | reverse complement strand
CGATGTGGTCTTCGGCCGCTGCCTGGTCGCCGTGGTGCTCCTGCTGCCGGTCGCCGCTGCCAGGGGTGAGCTGCGGCCGCTGCTGCCGCATTGGAAGCCACTACTGGCGTACACGGTGATCGAAGTGGCCATCCCGTGGCTGCTGCTTCCGATCGCCGAGCAGAAGCTGCCGAGCTCGCTCACCGGGCTGCTGGTGGCTGCGGTGCCGCTGGTGGGCGCCCTGCTCGCCTTCGCCCGCGGAGCCATGCACGAGCTCGCCCGTACCCGGCTTGCCGGACTGGTGATCGGGCTGCTGGGAGTCGCCGCGCTCGTCGGATTCGACGTGCACGGAGCGCAGCTCGGCTCCACCCTCGCGGTCGGTGTTGTCGCGATCGGTTACGCGGTCGGCCCGATCATCCTGGCGCGCTACCTGGGTGATCTCCCGCCCGTCGGGGTCGTGGCTGTGTCACTGACGCTCGTGACCATCGTTTACGCGCCGTTCGCCCTGACCAGCCTCCCGCACGGCTGGCCACGCAGCGAGGTGACCTGGTCGGTACTCGTGCTCGGTGTGGTCTGTACGGCGGCGGCGTTCCTGCTGTTCTTCGGCCTCATCTCCGAGGTCGGACCGGTGCTCGCGACGGTGATCACCTACGTCAACCCGGCCGTCGCCGTGGTGCTCGGCGCGCTCTTCCTGCACGAGCACATCGGGGCCAGCACGCTGGTCGGATTCGCCCTGATCCTCGCGGGGTCGTTTCTGGCCACCCGGCCGTCCAGGTTCGCCGCCGGCGAGCACCCCGAGCTGCTGGCCACCGGAGCAGTCGCGCCCGATTCGTGATCGGGTGTGGACAACACCGGTCGGCCCGGGCGTTCTGTCGGACCCGGCGGCCAGGATGGAGCCATGACTTCGTCGCTCGCCCCTACCGCTGACCGCGCCGGCGCCCAGGACGTCCTCGCGCTGCTTGCGGGGGAGTCGGCCGTGCTGCGCGAGGATCAATGGCGCGCCATCGAGGCGCTGCTGCAAGGCGAGCGCGTGCTGGTGGTGCAGCGCACCGGCTGGGGCAAGAGCGCCGTCTACTTCACGGCCACGGCGCTCATGCGCGCCCGTGGTGCCGGGGTCACGTTGATCGTCAGCCCGCTGCTCGCGCTGATGCGCAACCAGCTGGAGGCGGCTTCCCGCGCGGGAATCCGCGCCGAGACGATCAACTCGGCGAATCTCGACGAGTGGGGCCGCGTCGAGCGGGCCATCGAAGCCGGCGAGGTCGACGTGCTGCTCATCAGCCCGGAGCGGCTGAACAGCCCGGGATTTCGCGAGACGGTACTGCCTCACGTCGCGCGCCGTTGCGGGCTGCTCGTCGTCGATGAGGCTCATTGCATCTCCGATTGGGGCCACGATTTCCGGCCCGATTACCGGCGGGTGCGCGATGTGCTCGACGGGCTGCCCGAAGGCGTCGCCGTGCTCGCGACGACGGCTACCGCCAACGAACGAGTCACCCGCGATGTGGCTGCGGTGCTCGGCGAGCCGCTCGTGCTGCGGGGCTCGCTCGATCGCGAGTCGCTCGCCCTCGATGTCGTCGAGCTGCCGGGCGATCCGGAGCGGCTCGCCTGGCTCGATGCCCTGCTGTCGGAGGCGCCCGGGTCGGGGATCGTCTACACCCTGACCGTCGCAGGGGCGCAGGACACGGCTGCCTTTCTCGCCGGCTGCGGGCATGCCGTCGCCGCCTATACCGGCCGCACCGAGGATGCCGAACGCAAGCGCATCGAAGCCGCCCTCGCGGTCAACGAACTCAAGGCCGTCATCGCCACCAGCGCGTTAGGGATGGGCTACGACAAGCCCGACCTCACGTTCGTCGTGCATCTCGGCAGCCCGTCCAGCCCGATCGCGTAGTACCAGCAGGTCGGCCGCGCCGGGAGAGCTACGGAGCGGGCCGAGGTGTTCCTGCTGCCGACCCCGGCCGATTCGGCGATCTGGTCCTACTTCGCGTCCGTGTCGATGCCTGAAGAGGCGATGGTGCGCCGCCTCCTTGAGGAGCTCGATGATTCGCCGCGCTCCACAGCCGCGCTGGAGCCGCTCGTTGATCTGCGTCGCACCCGGCTGGAGATGGTCCTGAAGGTGCTCGACGTCGACGGAGCCGTGAAGCGGGTCAGCGGCGGATGGATCTCCACGGGCCAGGCGTGGACGTATGACAAGGAGCGCTACGACGCCCTGCGCGAAGCCCGCGATCGTGAGGGCGCCGCCATGAAGGAGTACCTCCGCACTCCGGATTGCCTGCTGCACTTCCTGCGCGAGCAGCTGGACGATCCCGAAGCGGCTGACTGTGGCCGGTGTTCGCGCTGCATCGGCCATCCGCTGCGGGAGCTGCAGCTGCGCGCCGTCGAAGACGGTGTACGGGCACTCGCGCGCTCCGGGGTGCCGCTGGGGGTGAAGAAGACCTGGCCTACCGGGATGGCGGCCACCGGCATCCAGCTCTCGGGACGGATCGCCGAAGGCACCGCGGCCGTCGAGGGGCGCGCGCTCGCCCGGCTCTCGGATCTCGGCTGGGGGGATCGGCTCGGGGCCGCATTGGCCGCCGACGGGGAGGTCAGCCCCGCGCTGATGTCAGGAGTGGTGACGGCGCTGAGTGACTGGCCTTGGGAGAGGCGGCCCGAGGTCGTCGTCGCCACCGAATCGCTGCGGCATCCGACCCTCGTCGGCTCGCTGGCATCGCAAGTGGCCTCGGTGGGGCGGCTCGAGCATGCCGGCACGATCCGGCGGGTGATGGCGCGCCGTTCGCAGCAAGAGGTGCACAACAGCGCCCACAAGCTGGCCAATGTGGTGGAAGCTTTCGAGGTCCCGCCTGACGTGGCTGTCGCGGTGCAGGAGCGCGTCGTGCTGCTGGTGGACGACCTTTGGGATTCGGGCTGGACCGCCACCTGGGTTGCCCGCCTGCTGCGCGAGGCCGGGGCCTCGCAGGTGCTGCCGTTCGCGCTGGCGGCCGCGGGCGGCTAGCTCGTGGAACTTTGCGCGGCTGCGATCAAAGTCAGGAAGTCGGAGAAGATCCCGTCGCATCCATGGGCGCGGACGATCTCCAGCCTGCCAGGGTCCTGCACGTCCCAGGCGAAGGCGAGCATCGAACGGTCATGGCAGCGCCGCACCCGATCCGCTGACCACTCCGGCGCGCGCAGATTGAGGGCGTCCGCGCCGGCGTCGGCCGCCTCGTCGATGCGCTCGTCCAGCATCGCCCGGCCGCTGCGCAGGCTTGTGGAGACAACGAGGTGTGCCCCGCCACTCGCGGCGCGCCACTGGCGTACGTGGCCGGCGGAGGTGCAGAGCCAGAGCCGGTCAGCCGCGCCGTGGCGCCCGGCGACCTCGATCGTCGGCAGCGCTGCCGACGGATCCTTGACGTCGAGGCTGAAGTCGAAGTCGCCCCCCGCTGACGCGTACAGCGCATCGAGCGTCGGCAGCCAGCTGGGTAGCTCGCTGGTACGCATCGCCGAGATCGCCCGCCGGCGCAGGCCACTGCGCACGATGTGGTCGTGCACCAGCACTGGCACCCCGTCGGCGGTCAGCCAGACGTCCGACTCCAGCGCCCGGGCGCCGCGTGCCAGCGCATGGCTGAAGGCGGCGAGCGTGTTCTCGCGCGTGCCTGCCTCCGGGGCCCCGCGGTGGGCGAAGCCGATCACCGGATCGCCACCCGGGTCTCAGGCGCCACCGGGGTCTCAGGCGTCATCGCGGGGCCAGCATCCCGAGCACCTCGGTGTGCAGGCGGCCGTTGGTGCACACGATGCTGCCGCCCGACGGGCTGTCTACGCCGGCCAGGTCGGTGAAGGTGCCGCCCGCTTCCTCGACGAGCACCTTCAGGGGTGCGACGTCCCACAGCGAGACCTCCGGCTCGGCGCTGATGTCCACCGCACCCTCGGCGACCAGGCAGTGCGACCAGAAGTCGCCGAAGGCGCGATCCCGCCAGACGTTGCGTGTGAGGTCCAGGAATCCCGCGAGCCGGTTCTGCTCCTCCCAGCCGGCGAGCGAGGAGTAGGCGAAGGAGGCGTCGCCCATCTCGCTCACCTTGCTGACCTCGATGCGCCGGCCGTTCGCATACGCGCCGGCGCCGCGGCTCGCCCACCACCGGCGGCCGAGGGCGGGCGCGCTGATGACCCCCACGGTGATCTCGCCGTCGACCTCGAGCGCCAGCAGCGTGGCCCAGACCGGGACCCCGCGAACGTAGTTCTTGGTGCCGTCGATCGGGTCGAGAATCCAGCGCCTGCTGCTGCAATCACCGAGTTCGCCCTGCTCCTCGCCGAGCACCATGTCGCCCGGCCGCGCCCGGGCGAGATTGTCGCGCAGGAGGGCTTCGACGGCGAGGTCGGCGTCGCTCACCGGCGTCGTGTCGGGCTTGGTCTGCACGCGCAGGTCGAGCGCCTGGAACCGGTCCTGCGTCACGACATCCGCTGCGGCGGCTAGCTCCAGCGCGAGGGCGAGGTCAGCAGCGTGGTCAGCGGGGGCGTCGTTTGACATGAAGTCCTGCGATGCTGGGCCGGAACCGGGTCGGCGGGTGGCAGTCACTAGCGCGAGACTACGAGGCCGCCGGAAACTCACGGCGTAGCAGAGGAGTCGGAGAGGAAGGGCAGGGCGTCCAGTGGGTGAGCAGTCGCAGCGCCGCTGGGTGGCGCCGAGCCGGCGGGCAGTCCTGACCACGCTGGTCTTGGCGGGCTGCGGCGGTGCCGTTCACGCGGCGCGCGCCAAGACGCCGCCCACAGGCAGCACGTCGAGCGGCGTGCCTGCCGCGACTTCGACCACACCGGCGACGACGCCAGCGGCCCCGACGAGCGCGGCGGTGAGCGCGTCACCCGCGCCGACGGGGGTAGCGGGCGGCCCGGCACTCGAGATCGTCAACGGGTCCCGCGCCAAGGCGCAGGTCGCGCTCACCTTCCACGGCAACGGCGATCCGGCGCTCGCGGAGGCGCTGCTGCGGGCCGCGGAAGCAAAAGGCGCGCACATCACGGTGTTCGCGGTGGGCAATTGGCTTGCCGTCAACCAGGCGCTCGGGAAGCGGATCCTCGCGTCCGGTCACGGGCTTGCCAATCACACCTACACCCATCCCGATCTCTCGGTGCTCTCCGAGACGGGTGTGGAGCAGGAGTTCGCGAAGGCACGCGATGTGCTCGTCCAGATCTCCGGCAGTAACGGGCTCTACGCGCGGCCGTCGCAGATGAACCGCTCGACCCCGCAGGTGCGCGCCGCTGCCGCCGCAGCGGGATACCAAACCGTCGTCGCCTTCGACGTCGACCCGTCGGACTACCTCGACCCGGGAGCATCGCTCGTGATCTCCCGGACCCTTGCCGGCGTGCAGCGCGGCAGCATCGTCTCGATGCATCTCGGCCACGCCGGCACGGTGCAGGCGCTACCGGCCATCCTCGACGGATTGGCGGCCCGCGACCTCACCCCGGTGACGGTCCAGACCCTGCTTGCTTGACTCCAACGCCAGATCTGTCAATCCGCCGGTTGACAAAACTACGCTAAGTGTTAATCCTGGCGGGGTGCCGTCCGCTCGCGAGTCCTTGCTCGACGCCGCCCGTCGGGTGGTCGTCGCGGGCGACTGGGAGCGGATGCCGCTGGCCGAGCTCGCGGGCCGCGCCGGGGTCAGCCGCCAAACGCTCTACAAGGAGTTCGGCAGCAAGGACGGTCTCGCGCAGGCCCTGTCCGCGTACGAGACCGAGATCTTCCTCGCCGAACTCGCCACGGTCCTGGAGTCCTATCCCAACGATCCGGTGGCGGGCACCCGGGCGGCGGTCGCTCATACGTTGCGCACCGGGGCCGACGATCCGCTGCTGAAAGCGATCCTGTCCAGCGCGCGCGGCCCGTCCGATCTGTTGCCGCTGCTGACGACGCGCGCCGAACCGCTGCTCGAATCGTCCCGCAAGCTGCTGACCGGCTACCTGACGGGCCACTGGCCGCACCTGTCCACTCGAGACGTCGCGCTGGTGGCTGACGCGGCGATCCGGCTCACCGTCTCGCACCTGGTGCTGCCACTCGCCCCCATCGAGCGCACCGCCGATGACATCGCGACCCTCGTTGCCCGCGCGCTGCCCCCCGAGTTTTCTGCTGATCAACCTCGCTGATCGATTGCCGGAGGAGCGTTCATGACCACGCATGACTTGTACGTCGCCAAGACCCCCCACGAGACCTGGGACGTGCCCGCCGCTGGTGACGCCCGCTTCACCTGGGAGTACGACGAGGGCCGGGCCCGGCTCCTTGCGCTCTATCAGAAGGGCAAGGACAAGCAGTGGGACGCCTCGACCCGGATCGACTGGGCGCTGGAGGTCAACCCGTACAACGTGCTCGGCCTCGGCGAGGAGTCCTGCCCGATCTACGGCTCACCCACGTTCGAAAAGCTCGGCCAGAAGGACAAGGACGAGATGTTCCAGCACCTCGTCGCCTGGCAGTTCAGCCAGTTCCTGCATGGCGAGCAGGGCGCCATGATCTGCTCGGCGCGCATCGTCGAGGGCGTCCCCGATCTGGACGCGAAGTTCTACGCCAGCACGCAGACGATGGACGAGGCTCGTCACGCCGAGACGTATGCACGCTTCCTGCAGGAGAAGGTGCAGATGGTCTACCCGATCAATCCGTTCCTGCAGCAGCTGCTGGCCACCACGCTGTCCGACAGCCGCTGGGACATGCCCTACCTCGGTATGCAGGTGCTCATCGAGGGCCTGGCTCTCGCCGCCTTCGGGCTGCTGCGCGACACCACGACCAATCCGCTGCCCAAGCAGATCCTGAGCTACGTCATGCAGGACGAGGCACGTCACGTCGCGTTCGGGCGGATGGCCCTCAAGGACGCGTACGCCGACCTCACGAGCAAGGAGCGCGACGAACGCGAGGAATTCGTGGTCGAAGCCTGCTACCTGATGCGCGATCGTCTGCGCGGCAAGGAAGTCTGGGAGTCCCTCGGGTTCCCGGTTGAGGAGTGCCTGGACTACGCCGACCGGTCGGCCTTTCAGCAGATGTTCCGCTCACTGCTCTTCACCCGGATCGTCCCGATCGTGAAGGACATCGGCCTGTGGGGCGAGAAGGTGCAGAAGGCCTACGCCGACATGGGCGTGCTCGACATGGCCGGCGTCGATCTCGGTGCGCTGATGAGGGCGGACGAGGAAATCGCCGAAAACCTCGACCGCGAGCGCGCCGCCATCGAAGCGCGCAAGGCCGAGGTCGACGCCACGATCGCCGTCGGCGCGGCTGGCTGAGCGCGTCACTCGGGCGTCTCGCGCGACAGCAGCAGGCGGCGTAGCGAGTCGACGCGAGCAGCCTGAGCCGGCCCGGTCGCGGCGTAGACGTCGAGCATGCAGTCGGGGGAGTCGGCGAGGTGGGTGCAGCCGCGCGGGCATTCCTCGGTGACGGCCGCGAGGTCCTCGAACGCCGACAGCACCCTGGCGGGCGAAACCAGGCCGAGGCCGAAGGAGCGCACCCCGGGCGTGTCCACTACCCAGCCGCCGCCGGGCAGTTCGAGCGCGATCACCGACGAGCTGACGTGGCGACCCCGTCCGATGCCGCTGACCTCTCCGGTGGCGCGGTAGGCGCCCGGTACGAGCCGGTTCACCAGGGTCGACTTGCCGACCCCGCTGTGGCCGAACAGCACGCTCATCTTCCCGGCGAGGACGGCTTTGATGGGATCGATGCTGTCGTCGACACCGGCGGTCACCACCGGGACGCCAAGCGGTTCGTACGCGGCGGTGAGCGTGGTGAGCGCATCCCGGTCGGCGTCATCAGGCGCGAGCTTGCCCGCCAGATCGTGCTTGGTGAGGCACAGCACGGGCGCCAGCCCGCCGTCGTAGGCCGCGACGAGGATGCGATCGATCATCCGCGGCCGGGCCGGGGGAGAGGTCAGGGCCACGACGACGATCAGCTGGTCGGCATTGGCGACAATCGGCCGCTCGGCGGGATCGTCGTCGTCGGGCGTGCGACGAAGCACGCTCACCCGGTCGGCCACGGAGATGATGCGGGCCAGCGACCCGTCCTGTCCTGACACGTCTCCCACGAGCCGCACCCGATCGCCCACCACGACCGGGGTCCGGCGGACATCCGCCCCGCGGACCGCGACAACCGTTGTCCCGGTGTCGAGCAGCCGGCAGGTCGAGCGCCCCCGGTCAACGGTCGTGATCAGAGCTTCGCGCGCGTCGGCGTGCTCCGGCCGTAACCGGCTGCGCCTGCGGTTCGCTCCACCGGGACGGAACGGTACGTCGTCCTCATCCAGCGAGCGCGGCATGCGAAAAAGGCCTGGCTCTCAGCAGGCCCCGGCGAGCAACTGCGCCCACCGCTGGGGGAAGTCGGGCATGGTCTTGCCGGTCGTCGCGATGTCGGAGACCAGGACACCGGGGACGCGGAGTCCGGCGACGGCGTAGGCCATCGCGAGCCGGTGATCGGCGCGCGGGTCGAGCACGACTTCGCCGCCGGCTGCCAACGGTGTCGGGGTGATCTGCAGCCCGTCGGACGTGACGGTGATCCCGGCGCCGAGCCGTCCGAACTCCTCGGCAAGGGCGGCCAGCCGATCGGTCTCCTGCCCGCGCAGGTGCGCGATGCCGCGCAGCCGGCTCGGTGTATCGGCGAAGAGCGCGATCGCCGTGAGGGTGGGAACGGCCTCGCCGTAGTCGCTGAGGTCGAGGTCGACGCCGTGCAGCAGGTCAGGACCGGAGACTTCGAGCTCACCGGCCGCCGTGATCTCGCATCGGCACCCGAATGCCGCCAGCAGCTCCGGCAGCAGGCGTCCGGGCTGAGCGGTCCCGGCCGGCCAATCCGCCAGCCGCACGCTCCCGCCGGTGATCGCCGCTGCGGCCAGGAACGCGGAGGCGCTGGAGAGATCGGGCTCGATCGCATACGTCGTCGCCCGCAGCCCGCCGGCCGAGACGATCCAGCGTCCGGGCTCGGAGTCATCGACGGAGGCGCCCGCCTCGCGCAGCATCCCAACGGTCATCGCCAGGTGAGGGGCGGACGGCACCCGACCGCCGGCCGCCGACACGACCAGCCCGCTCTCGTAGCGCGGCGCTGCCAGCAGCAGTCCCGAGATCAGCTGGCTGGAGGAGGAGGCATCCACCTCCAGCGTGCCGCCGCCCAACCGGCCGGTGGCCTGCAGCGTGAAGGGAATCCGCTCGGCGGAAGCAGCCAAGCCGGCGCCGAGCGCACGCATGGCGTCGAGCAGCGGGCCGAGCGGACGCTCGCGCATCCGGTCATCGCCGTCGATGGTCACCGTCCCCCGGGCCAGCACCGCAGCGGCGGGCGGCAGGAAGCGGGCGGCCGTCCCCGCATTGCCCACGTCGGCGGTCACAGCACCGACATCAGCCGGTTCGGCTCGGCCCTCAACCACCCAATCGGCTGCTGCATCCGCGACGCCCGCGCCGAGCCGGCGCAGCGCCTCCGCCATCAGCAGGGTGTCACGCGCCCGCAGAGGCGCCAGCAGCCTGCTGGACCCCGGCGAGAGGGCCGCCAGTAGCAGCGCCCGGTTGGTCGCCGACTTCGATCCGGGCATCGCGACGCGCCCGCTGACCGGCCCCGCGACGTGCGGCGCCGCCCACGGCGCCGGCAACGTGCGCTCGGGGGTGACGGCGGACACAGGGCCTGCGGGAATCAAAGCCTCCGGAGTCGGGGCGGGCACGAGACGGGAATGCGAAAGGCGTGGATGCAGCTGTGGGGAGCATCTCCAGTATCGGGGTAGGCAGACTAAGCCGCACCGCGCGTCTCGGTCTGGTAAGCATCGATCAGCATCGGAGGTTCTTGGTGGACGTCAAACGTGCCCGCAAGCAACTCGAGGCACGGCTGGCAGAGATCGGCCACAGCTCAGCAGTGCTGGCGGCCGAAGGCGCCGAGCAGGGTGGCGGTGATCTCAGCCACGTCCATCAGCACCCAGGTGATCAAGGGACCGACATCTCCGACGCCGAGCGTGAGGTCGCCGTTCTCGATGCCGCCGCTGCCGATCAGCGCCTGATCGAGCAGGCCCTCGAGCGGCTCGACGCCGGCACCTACGGCAAGTGCATCGATTGCGGCAAGAAGATCCCCGACGCGCGCCTCAAGATCCGTCCGGAATCCGCCCGATGCGTCGCTGATCAGGAGAAATACGAGCGCTTACGGCGCTAGGCCGGCTTGCGTCCGCTGACGACGAGTCGGGCGCCGTGTGCCTCACCGGCCTGTTCGGCGGCCAGGCTCAGCTCACTGAGCACGAGATCGCCCATGGAATCCGGCTCGGAGAGCAGGGTCCGGCGGATCGCGGCAGCGGGGAGCGCGGTGCGCGGGCGGACCCATTCGACCTCGAGCCCGCAGCCGGTCAGCAACTCGGCGAGGTCGTCGGGAGCGAAGTAGCGAAAGAAGTTGCCCTCGTGCTCCGGGTCGGGCGCCAGGACAACGTCAGCGGCAGGCGCGTCGGCCAGCTCCGGCCACCGGTTCTGCTCGGCCAAGCGGGCAAGCCCGAGCACGAGCGAGTCGGCCGAGGCCAGCAGCCGGCCACCGGGACGCAGGATCCGGGCGATGTCGCGCAGGGTGTCCTCGGTAGCCAGGCTGTCCGACAATGCGCCGCCCTCGGCGACGATCGCATCGACGCTCTCGCTGCGTATCCATGTCAGGCTGCGGGGATCGCCGACGACGCTCGGGCGCGAGTGGCGCCGCGCCGCGCCTTCTGGAGCACCGCGGCTGACGGAGACGACCCGGTGGCCGGCGGCCATCACGACGTCACTGACGCGGCTGTCGAAGCCGGCGCTCGCGTCCGGGAGGGGGAGGCTGAGGTCGAGCACGCTGACCGGGGTCAACGGCAGCCATTGGGCGAGCTGTCGCAGTGCCACCGTCGCCGCGAACGCCGGGTACGGGTCGGCGTCGGACTCCTCGAGCAGCGCGGCATCGAGCCCGGCGTCAGGCTCGGAACTTCCTGCGCGCGCTGAACTGTGTGCCGTCACCGGCAGCTCACCGACATCCCCCAGAAATGGCGAAAAGAGCAATAGCGGTTATCAGCACGCTACCCACATTCACTAAATGCAGGCCACGTGATTACTGGGAGATTGCTTACTGCTGAGAGGCGAATACCCGCTCGGCGATGGCCAGGTCGAGAGCGACCTCGCGGCCGTCGACGGTGAGCTGCAGCCGGTCGTTGCCGCGGCTCACGATCGTGATCGCCCGGCCCGGCAGGACCGCCGCCGTCTCCAGCGTTTGCATGTACGTGTGCTGGCCTTCGAGCTGCTCATCGATCCGGCGCACCACGACGTCGGTGCCGTCGGGCAGGTCAGAAAGCGCGCGCTGATCACCGAAGAATTCTTTGTTGGCCGAGCCAGGAATCGGATTCCCGTGAGGGCAGGTAGCCGGGTCACCCAATAGTGTGACCAGGTGCTCCTCCAGCCACGGGCTGATCGCGTGTTCGAGCCGGCCCGCTTCCTCATGCACCTGTGACCACGGCACCTTGAGCACGTCGACGAGCAGTCGCTCGGCGAGCCGGTGCCGTCGCATGATCGAGGTGGCGTAACTGCGTCCGGCAGCGGTGAGCGTGATGGCACGCGAATCGTCCAGGGTCAGGTAGCCGTCGCGCTCCAGCCGCCGCACGGTCTCGCTCACGGCAGGCGCGGATACCCCGAGACGCTCAACGATCCGGGCGCGCATCGGACGGATGCCCGCCTCCTCGAGGCTGAGGATCGTCTCCAGGTATTCCTCGACCGGAGGGTGGTAGCCGCTGGACATGCCTCGGATGTTACGGGGCCGGCCCCTCGCGCGCTCGCGATCACAGCCGCACTCGTCGGGCACCGCGGCGAGCGGCTCGGAAAGGGCCTGGGAATCGTCACGACCTCGACGGGTGTTATGAGTCGACGTGACCCCCAATCCCGCTCGCAGTCGCGTGCGGTCGCGCGCCGGATCTCAGGCAGGCCCTCGTCGAGTAGACCCCGTGCGTCCCGTCTCGCCAGTGGCTGGCCGCTCGAACCGCACTACCGTCTCCTCCCGTGACGACCTTGTTTCCGCAGGGGCAGTAGGGTCGGCACCTAGTAATCAGCGCACCAAACGTCAGGTTCAGCTGAGCGCAACATCCGGGGCGGCAGGTCGGGAGGTGGTCCCCGTCGAGGAGACCCCCGAGCAGCGGGGTGAGCGGTTCGAGCGTGACGCGCTGCCGTTCCTCGACCAGCTGTACGCGGCTGCCCTGCGGATGACCCGCAATCCGGCGGATGCCGAGGACCTGGTCCAGGAGACGTTCGTCAAGGCGTTCGCCGCCTTCCACCAGTTCCAGGAAGGCACCAACCTCAAGGCGTGGCTGTACCGGATCCTGACCAACACGTTCATCAACAGCTACCGCCGTCGCCAGCGTCAGCCGCTGCAGTCGCCGACCGAGCAGATCGAGGACTGGCAGCTGGCGGAGGCGGGCTCCCACACGCCTGCCGGCTTGAAGAGCGCGGAGACCGAGGCGCTCGAGCACCTGCCGGACAGTGACGTCAAGGAAGCGCTGCAGTCACTTCCCGAGGACTTCCGGATGGCGGTCTATCTGGCCGATGTCGAGGGTTTCTCCTACAAGGAGATCGCCGACATCATGGGCACCCCCATCGGCACGGTGATGTCGCGGTTGCACCGCGGTCGCCGTGGGCTGCGGGTCGCTCTCGAGAACTATGCACAGGAGCGCGGGCTCATCCCGGCCGAGGCTGGCGCCGGGACCGACTCAGCCGCGGCTGCGGCGCCGGAGGGATCACGGTGAGTTGCGGATCGCCTCATGAGACTGATTGCCGAGAGGTCCTCGAAGAGGTCTACCTCTACCTCGATGGTGAGATCGACGCCGAGCGGCGCCACACGATCCGTGAGCATCTCGACGAATGCTCGCCGTGCCTTCGCCAGTTCGGCGTCGAGCAGGAAGTGAAGCTGCTGGTCGCCCGCCGTTGCGGCGGCGACCGGGCCCCCGAATCGGTACGTATTGCCGTCCTGAAGCGGCTGCGGGCCGTGGAGGTCCAGTGGACCGCGGGAGAGTTCCAGGCTGAGTAGCCCGGGATCAGCCGCCGCTCAGGCGCTCGGCGTAGCCCGTTGGGCGAACTCCAACGCGTCACCGATGATCTGGTGCCGCGAGCGCTGCGGCTTCCAGGCCAGCTCTCGGGTGATCTTGTCGATGGCGGCGACGAGCAGCGGAGGGTCTCCCTGCCGGCGCTCGGCCTCGACCGTGTTGACGGGGATGCCGGCGAGCTCGCCGATCACGTCGACGATTTCGCGCACTGACGTGCCGATCCCGCTTCCGAGGTTGTAGATCTCGTGGCGGCCCGCCGCCAGCGCCTCGAGCGCCAGCACATGAGCATCCGCCAGGTCCAGCACGTGGATGTAGTCACGCACCGCGGTGCCGTCAGGGGTCGGGTAATCGGTGCCGAGGATCTTCAGCACGCGCTCGGGCTCGGTGAGCGTGCGCAGGGCCAGCGGGATCAGGTGGGTCTCGGTGGCGTGCCGCTCCCCGTACGCGCCGTACGCGCCCGCGGCATTGAAGTAGCGCAGGCTGACCGCGCCGAAGCCGTGAGCGCGGGTGTACGCGGAGATCATCAGGTCAGCGGCGATCTTCGAGGCGCCGTAAGCGCTTTGAGGCCGGTACGGGTTGGTCTCATCCAGCGGACCGGGAACGATCGGATCGCCGTAGACCGCGCAGGTGGAGGAGAACACGAGCCCGCGCACGCCCGTCGCGCGCATGGACTCCAGCAGCGCGAGCGTGCCGCCCACGTTGTTGCCGAAGTAGCGCTCGGGCGCCGTTTCGGACTCGCCGACCAGCGAGCGTGCCGCGAAGTGCAGCACCGCCTCGACGCCATCGGAGAGCATCTCGCGCACGGCCCCGTCGTCGGCGATGCCCGCCACGACCAGACGTGCGCCCGGCGGCACCGCGTCAGCGTGGCCCGTGCTCAGATCGTCGAGGACCACGACCTGGTGGCCGCCCTCGAGCAGCCGGGCCGTGACAACACTGCCGATGTAACCGGCGCCGCCGGTGACCAAGAGCTTCACGCTTGATGCTGTTCTCGTGAGTGATTCAAGCTCAGGCGTTAGGGCGCTTACCGTGATTCGCCTTGCTCTTTGCCCGGGCCCGCCGCCGACGTGCTTTCTTTGCCATGTCAACAGTGTCGCAGATAACCCGCCAGACGCATTTGGGTAGGGACTGCTTACAGTCCAACCGTGTTTGACACGGTGCTGGTGGCAGGTCGAGGCGAGATCGCCCGGCGGGTGATGCGGACGCTGCGCCGGCTGAACGTTCGTTCCGTCGCCGCACACAGTGACGCCGATGCGGGGCTGCCGTTCGTGCTCGAGGCGGATGAGGCGGTGCTGCTCGGGCCGGCCGATCCCCGCCAGTCCTATCTCGACGGGGAGCGGTTGATCGAGGCCGCCAAGCGCAGCGGCGCGCAGGCACTGCATCCGTGCTACGGATTCCTGTCGGAAGCGGCCGCATTCGCCACGCAGGTGCAGGCCGCTGGGCTGGTCTGGATCGGGCCGCCGCCGGCCGCGATGGCCGCGATGGCCGACAAGATCGCGGCCAGGCGCACCATGGCAGCTGCCGGCGTGCCCGTGGCTGCCGGCACCGACCTTCCCGTCACGGATGTCGATGCCGCCCTGGCAGCCGCGCAGCGGCTGGGTTACCCGCTGATGGTCAAGGCGAGTGCCGGCGGCGGCGGCGTCGGGATGGGCTCGGTTCACGACGACGAGTCGCTGCGCACAGTGTTCGCCGGCGCGCAGAGCCGGGCCGAGCGACTCTACGGCTCCGCCGACATCCTGCTCGAGCGCTACCTGCAGGGCGCCCGCCACGTCGAGGTGCAGATCCTGGGTCTCAACGACGGCCGGATCGTCGCTCTTGGAGAGCGCGACTGCTCCGTGCAGCGCCGCCACCAGAAAATCGCCGAGGAGACCCCTTCACCGGCCGTCGGGCCGGAGCTGCGCGCGGCGCTCTTCGACGCGGCGGAGCGGGCCGGTGCCGCCGTCGGCTACGTGAATGCCGGGACCGTGGAATGTCTGGTGCAGCCGGGCCCGGACGGCACTGGAGAGTTCGTCTTCCTGGAGATGAACACCCGGCTGCAGGTCGAGCATCCGGTGACGGAGATGGCATGCGGGATCGACCTCGTCGAGGAGCAGCTGCGCATCGCCGCCGGCGACGAGCCGACCTTCGGCGCCGCGCCGCCGGCTCCCCGGGGGTGCGCGCTCGAGATGCGCGTTTATGCCGAGGATCCGGTGCGTTTCCTGCCGGGGCCGGGGACCATCACGCGCTACGAGGAACCGTCGGGTGAAGGCGTCCGCGTCGATTCCGGGTACGCGGACGGCGACGTCGTGACCCCGCACTACGACCCGCTGCTGGCCAAGCTCTGCGTCTGGGCTCCCAACCGGACCGAGCTGCTGGACCGGGCCGCCGCGGCGGTCCAGGGCTACGTGATCGAGGGCCCGAAGGTCAACCTGCCGTTCTTCACGCGCTTGCTGGCCGACCCGGCATTCGTCAGCGGCCGGTATGACACCGGGATCGTCGGCGCGATGAGCACTCCGCCATCCGCGACAAGGCGCAGCTGAGCCACGCACCTGCTGCGCAGCGTGCGGCTTGATGCGTGACAGGATGCGAAACGTAGGACCGACCAGCGGCCACGTGGGCTCGTGCTCGCAGCGGTGAGACGACGGGAGCGGCGAGTGGCCGAGGAAATCCGGGCGGAGATGGTGGCGAACGTCTGGAAGGTCGTGGCTTCAGCGGGGGACACCGTTGCCGCGGGCGACACGCTGGTCATCCTGGAATCGATGAAGATGGAGATTCCGGTACTTGCGGAAGAGGGCGGCACGCTGACCGAACTCGCGGTGAGCGAAGGCGACGTGGTGCAAGAAGGTGACCTTATCGCCCGACTCGACTGATTTGTGTGGCCGCTTTTCGTCATCCTTTCAGGTATCCCTCTCCTGGACCATCAAGGTGATGCGGGGAGCGTGCCGACACACTTCAGGTGAGCACCGTCGAACCCTTCCTGCGCGCCCTCGTGGAGTGCGGCGGTTCTGACCTCCACTGCAAGGTGGGGTCGCCGCCGCGGGTCCGCGTCGACGGTCGGCTCCGCAAGCTTCAGACGCGTGACCTGTCCGCTTCTGACACCGAACTCATGGTGCGAGAGGTGCTCCGCGACGACCTCGTCCAGGAGTTCCAGCACACCAATGAAGCCGACTTCGCGTATTCGGTACGCGGCGTCGGTCGTTTCCGGGTCAACGCCTTCCGCGCCCGCGGCGCCGCCGGTCTTGTCTTCCGCCGGGTGAGCGTCGGCGCCATCCCGCTGGCCGAACTCGGACTGCCCGAGGTGCTGAGCGCGCTGGCGCTGGAGCCGCGCGGGCTGGTGCTCGTCACCGGCCCGACCGGTTCGGGTAAGACCACGACCCTCGCCGGCATGGTCGACCAGATCAACTCCACCCGCGAGGTCCACATCGTCACGATCGAGGACCCCATCGAGGTGCTGCACTTCGACAAACTCTCGATGGTCAACCAGCGCGAGGTGCGGGTCGACACCGAAGACTTCGCGACCGCGCTGCGCGCCGCCATGCGGCAGGACCCCGACGTCATCCTGGTCGGTGAGATGCGTGACGCCGAGACGGTGAAAGCCGCCCTCGCGGCAGCGGAAACCGGCCACTTCGTCATGTCGACGCTGCACACGACCGATGCGCAGGAGACGATCAACCGCATCATCGACTTCTTCCCGCCGCACGAGCAGAAGCAGGTCCGGCTCTCGCTCGCCGGTGCCCTGCGCGGCGTCATCTGCCAGCGGCTCGTGCCCCGGGCCGACGAGGCCGGCCGGTGCGTCACCATGGAGATCATGGTCAACACGGGCCGCATCGCCGATGCGATCGCCGACCCCGACAAGACCTCGATGCTGAACTCGCTGATCGGCGAAGGTGCCTACTACGGCATGCAGACTTTCGACCAGCACCTCGTGACGCTCATCCGCGACGGTGTCATCACCCTGGAGGATGCGATGGCCGCCAGCACGTCGCCGCACGACCTTCAGGTCGAACTGCGCCGCCTCGGCCTGGTGGCTTGAGTATCACTGTCATCACAGGGGATCAGGGCTGCCTCGCGTCCAGACTCCCGTGCTGTGAGCACTGTGCGCTCCAGCCGCCTGGCGTCACCTGCACGACCATGCGGCGAGCGCACTGCGGGCAATAGCGCGCCGGCTCCAGCTGCAGACCGGCGGCGCACATGGCCCGGCCGGCGTCGTCGTGCTCCTCGTGTGTCTTGCCACAACGGGTGCAGAACGTGCCGCTGATGGCGATCATCCGCCGCTCTTTTCGCCCACGTCAGCAAGGATAGAGCTATGCCGACCGCCGCACGCCTGCCGGGCCTCGAGACCGGACTGAGTGGTGTGTGCTCGGCCGTGGTCGGGCCGCAGGACACCTGCAGGTCTGTCGGCACCGGCGATCTGGATGTGCTGGCCACTCCAAAAGTGCTGGCAATGCTGGAATGTGCGGCCCTCGATGCCCTTGCAGATCTGCTCGAGCCGGAGCTCACGACCGTGGGGGTACGGGTGCAGATCGAGCACCTGCTTCCCATGGGCATCGGTGAGTCGATACGCGCGACGGCGAGCCTGCTCACGGTGCGCGGGCGGCGGTTGACCTTTGCGGTGCGGCTGTGTGACAGCGAGGAACGGGTCATCGGCGTCGGCCGGCTGACGCGCGCCGTCGTCGAACGGGCGACCTTCGGCCAACCCGAGGCGGACTAGCGGAGTGCCGCAGAATCCTTGCGTTACTTGGCGATTCCGACGGCCGCTGGGGTGAAGCCAGGGAAGAGGGTCGCCGCGCCGGTCAGCCCGCAGCGCTTGGTGAGCACCTCGGTGAGGATCGAACGGTAGTCCGTGGTGACGGCCAGATCGCCGTCGGCGAGTGAACCCGCGGCGAGCGTCGGCCATTGCCCGATGACGTGACCGCCGTTGATCCCGCCGCCGAGGGCGAGCACTGCCTGGCCGAGCCCGTGGTCGGCGCCGCCGCTTCCGTTCTCCGCGGCCCGCCGGCCGAACTCCGAGAGCGTCACGATGTTCACGTTGGCAAATGCGGGTCCGAGATCGCTCGCGAAGGCGGCGAGGCAGGCGGCCACATCGGCCAGCTGCTTGTGCAGCCAGCCGGACGTGTCGCCGGGCTTGCCGAGGTCGGCGTGCATGTCCCAGTTGCCGTAGTCCAGGCAGGCGATCTGCAGGCCGATGTTGCTCTTGATCATCCAGGCCAGGTCCTTGAGCGCCTTGCCGAGATCGCTCGTCGGATACGTGGCGCCTGTGCTCGGCGTGTATCCGGCGGACTGCATGGACGCGGTGGTGCCGAGAGCGTCCAGGGTCAGCCCGGCCTGCTTGGCGACGGGATGGGCGAGGCCGGTGTGCATGCTCGCGAGCGCCGCGCCGAAGGCCGGCTGGTAGCCCGACCAGATGGCCAGCGAGAAGTCGGCGATGTCGGCCATCGCGAGGCTCGCGGCCGGGCCGATGAGTGAGTTCGGCAGCATGCTCGAACCCAGCTCCACGGCCTGGAATGCCGTCCCTGGCACGCGCTGTTCCAGCACCCGGTCGATCCATCCGGTACGCACGCTGGTGCCCGGCGCGGCGCGCTCGAGTTCGGCCTCGTCCTGGAAGTGGCTGCGCACCCCGTTCGGCTGGCCGGCCGCGTGCACCACGCCGAACTGGCCGCTGTCGTAGTAGGGCTTCAGCGGCGCGAGGGCCGGGTGAAGGCCGAAGATGCCACCGGCGGGAAGTGCGAGGCCGGAGGGGATCGCGAGGTTCGGCCGCAGCTTGGAGTAGCTCGGGTCGCCGATCGGCGGGACGATCGACAGCGTGTCCCAGCCGCCGTGCATCGACAGCACCACGAGCACATCGCCGCTGTAGGACGCGTCGGCGGCGAAGGCGATCCGCGACGCGAGTGGTGAGACCGCCGCCGCGCCCGCCGTGACGCCCATGGCGGCCAGCACGCTGCGCCGGGTGACGCCGCGGCGCGGTGCGCAGCAGTCGGTCTCGAGGTCGCTGGCACGACGCGGCTCGGGGATCACCGGACTCATCGCTCGATCCAGTTCGGGGTGCTGAGAATCAGGCTGGTCACGGCGCCGAGGTCCCATCGGATCGTGTTGGCGGAGGAGGTGTTCTCGGTCGCCCCGCTCGTGCGCGAGCACGCGAACGCGACGACCGCCGCGCGCTGCGCACCGGCCAGCTTGGCGCCGATGAGTCGGGTGGCGAGCGCGTCGATGAGCGTGCCGATGGTCGCGGGCGGGGTCGCGCCCACGAGCGTCGACGCCGCGGGGATGCTCATGCCATCGGTCCACCAGCCGCCGACCAGGCCGAGGTGGGCGTTCCAGCGCCGCAGCACACCGCCGGCCGAGAGCCACGCGCCGGCGACGTCGGGGTAGCCGTTCGGTGGATGCCAGGCGAGCGGGGCGTGGCCCATCTCGCTCAGCGCCCAGTAGATGCCGGACAGGCTGTTGCCGTCGCCGGCGGCCGGCGTGATTCCGAGCGTGCGGGCCCCGCCGATCACGTCCTCGATCGGCCGGCGGGTCTTCTGCCCGATGCTCGCGGTGAACTCCGCGGAAGCAAAAAGTGCTTTGAGCACAGGCACAATCGCCGTCTTGTTCGCGAGGTAGACGTTCGCCAGTGACGTGATGAGCGCGGCCGACGGCGTGTCGGAGACGAAGCGGGTCGCGAGCTTCGTGGCGAGATGACGGGCCGTGCTCGGGTGGTTGGCGAGGTAGCTCAGATACTGCGGCACGAGCGTCAGCCCGGCGAACTCGTCCGCATTGGGCGAGGTGAAGCCGAGCACCTTGACCGGCCCCACGTAGTGCCGGTCGTTGTAGTACGCGAACTCGCCGTGCACCCCGACGCGATAGCCGGTCATGATGCGTGCGGAATCGATCACCTCGGCGTGCGTGTAGCCCGCGTCGATCCCGACCGTGTGCAATTCGAGGAGCTCGCGGCCGTAGTTCTCGTTGAGCGTGTCGACGCTGCTGTCGTGGTTGTTGAGGTAGATCAGCATCGCTGGGCTCTGGGCGCTCGCCAGCAGCATGTCGCTGAAGTTGCCGAACGCGTGCTTGCGAATGACGTCGCGGTCGTCGACGGTCTTCAGGTCCCACACGTCGCCGTCGGGAGTGGCGATGTTGAAGTGGTTGGACCAGAACTCGACCATGACCTCGAAGAGCTGGCGCTTGCTGAACAGCGCGCGGGCGAGCGTGGCGCGACCGAGCTCGAACATCGCGTCCCAGGCGTACTGCGGGATGGCCGCGCGGATCTGCATCGTCGTCATCGGCAGCGTCGGGTAGCGGGTGAGATACGCGTCGCACGCGCTGTCGTCGAGGGCCGCGGGGGCCAGCTGCTGATCGAGCCAGGCGCTGATGCCGAGCGTCTTCACCTCGGCGACGAGGGCCGGCGTCGGGCCGAAAGTCGTGCGGCGCAGGAGGTGCCAGACGGGGTCGGTGCCGGCCAGGTTCGGCAGTGCTGACGCCGGCGGGGTGGGCGTGGGTGTCGGGGTGGGCGTCGCCGTCGGGGTAGGTGTCGCTGTGGCCGTCGGTTTGGGAGTGGGTGTCGGCGTCGGTTTGGGTGTCGGCGTGGGCGTGGCTTTCGGAGTCGGCTTGGGAGTCGGCTTAGGGGTCGGCTTGGTGCCTCCTGCGCCGGCCAGCGTCGTCGTCCCGCCGGCTGCGGGCGCAGTGCAGCCGGCCGCGACCAGACCGATGCCCAGCGCGGCGAGGACGGCGCGACGGCCGGGAGCCTCTACGGGGTTGGGCACAGACGATCTCCTGGGGCAGCCGACGACACTGACGTGTCTCATCGGCAGCCGGAATCCCGGACTGTCGCAATGGCCTAACCGGAGGTTGGGCCATCCGGACCAAGATCAACGCTTCCATGATCATGGGAATACCATGATCAACAGCCGCAGAACAAGATCATGGCAGCGTTGATCTTGAAGGGTCAGATCGTGGCGGAGAGTGCCTTGATCGGCATGCGGAGCTCTTCGAGGGTCGCGAGGTCCTGGGCGATGGGGCGGCCGAGCGTGGTCAGGTAGTTGCCGACGATGACGGCGTTGACGCCGCCGAGCAGGCCCTGCGTGTCCAGATCGCCAAGGGTGATCTCGCGCCCGCCGGCGTAGCGCAGGATCGTGCGGGGCATGGCCAGCCGGAAGGCGCCCACGGCGCGCAGCGCGTCCCGCGGATCGACGAGCGACTGGTCTTCCAGCGGGGTGCCCGGGCGCGGGTTCAGGAAGTTCAGCGGCACCTCGTCGGGCTCGAGTTCGGCGAGCTGGGCCGCGAACTCGGCGCGCTGCTCGAGCGTTTCACCGAGGCCGAGAATCCCGCCGCAGCACAGCTCCATGCCGGCCTCGCGCACCATCCGGCAGGTATCGTGACGCTCCTCCCAGGAGTGGGTGGTCACGACGCCGGGGAAGTGCGAGCGGGCGGTCTCCAGGTTGTGGTTGTAGCGGTGGACGCCCATCTCGGCGAGCTCGTCGACCTGCTGCTGGCTCAGCATCCCCAGCGAGCACGCCACGTTGATCTCGACGGCCTCGCGGATCGCGGCGACGCCCTCACGCACCTGGGTCATCAGCCGCTCGTCCGGCCCGCGCACGGCCGCGACGATGCAGAACTCGGTGGCGCCGGTGGCCGCCGTCTCCTCGGCCGCCTTCACCAGCGACGGGATGTCGAGCCAGGCAGCCCGCACCGGCGACTCGAACAGTCCGGATTGCGAGCAGAAGTGGCAGTCCTCGGGGCACCCGCCGGTCTTCAGGCTGATGATGCCTTCGATCTCGACCTCCGGGCCGCACCAGCGCATCCGGACCTCATGCGCCAATCCCAGCAGAGCCGGGATCGCGTCGTCCGGTAGCTGCAGGCACTGCAGGATTTGCTCCTGCGTCAGACCGCGCCCCTCCTCCAAAACTTGGCGACGCGACTGGTCGAGGAGCTCACGGGCGGCTGGCGGCAGCTTGTGGACATCAGTGCCAGCAGGGTCGGAAATCGTCGTCACCCTGTCGATCCTGCCTTATGCGCTGCGCGGAACGTGGCCGCCTGGAACCGGCCACCCAGTGCCGGTCCCAGCCCCGCCTCGGCGACCCGCCGAAAATCATCGGGTGCCAGCCCGCCCGCCCCGGCCGGCAGCGCCCCGAGCAGCGGCCTGGCGGCCAGCATCTCCAGATCGGCGACGTTGCTACGGCACGCCAGATCCGGGTCGGAGGGCCAGGAGCCGATGACCACCCCGGCGAGCGGGAGCCCCCGGTGGGCCAGCGCCTCCAAGGTGAGCGCGGTCGGGTTGAGCGTGCCGAGCCCGGCGCCGGCGACGATCAGCACCTCTGCCTCACAGGCGGCAGCGAGATCGGCGAGGGTGGCGCCGTCCTCATCGAAGCGCACCAGGAGCCCGCCGGCGCCCTCGATCACGACGAGCCGGTGGCTCTCGCGTAACACCTCGACCTGACCGGCGACGGCGAGAAGGTCAACCGGTGTCAGCCCGCTCACCCGAGCCGCGGCGGCGGGGGAGAGGGGATCGGGGTAGCGAGCTCCTTCCACCAGCGACAGCCCGGCAGACTTCGGTCCGCAGAGCCGCCCGATCTCGGCAAGATCACCTGGCTCATCGGGACCGACGCCGGTCTGGGCGGCTTTGACGACGGCGACGGTGCTTCCGCGCTGCAGTGCGAGGGTGCAAATCGCTGCAGTCACGATAGTTTTGCCCACTTCAGTGCCTGTTCCACTGACCGCCAAAACCGTCACGAACGCAGGTTAGTCGGCCCCGGCGCAGGACCGCCGAACCGGTCTTGGCTCCCGACTGACACCGGGCCGACAGCGACCCCCGCAGCGTCACCTGAGCGGGCTAGGCTCCGGTGCCGTGACCACAATCTCCAAGGGTGCCAATACGCCGCTCCCCGATGGCGTAGGTCGGCTTCTCGTCCGGCTCGGCTGGGCCGGCGGCGTCGATTTGGACGCCAGCGCGCTCCTGCTGACCGCCTCCGGCAAGGTGCGCAGCGATGCGGACTTCGTCTTCTACAACCAACCCCGTTCCACCGACGGATCAGTGACGCATCAGGGCAAGGCCGGCACGGTGGATTCGCTGCAGGTGGATCTCGCCGCGCTGCCTGCCGAGATCGAGACCGTGGCCATCGCCGCGTCGACCGACGGCACCCCGATCGGGCAGGCGACGGGTCTCTACCTGACGGTCAGCGACGCCGCCGGTCCGGAATTGGTGCGCTTCGACATCACCGACGCCACTTCCGAGACGGCCTTCGTCTTCGGCGAGCTCTATCGCCGCCAGGGCGCGTGGAAGTTCCGTGCCGTCGGGCAGGGCTGGAGCTCCGGGCTCGCCGGGCTCGCGACGGACTACGGCATCAGCGTCGACGACGAGCCGGCACCCGCCGCCGCCGCGCCCGCCGCCCCGCCGCCCCCAGCACCTGTCGCCGCGGCTGCTCCTGCCGGCGGCACCATCGACATGAAGAAGGCCGTCCGGCTGGAGAAGCAGCTCGCGTCCGCACCGCCGCAGATGGTCGACCTCGTCAAGAAAGCCGGCATCTCGCTGGAGAAGAACGGCCTCTCCGAGCACCGCGCGCGCGTCGCGCTCTGCCTCGACATCTCCGGTTCCATGAACCAGCTCTACAAGTCCGGCAAGGTGCAGGAGCTGTGCGAGCGGGTGCTCGGCATGGCTGTGCAGTTCGACGACGACGGCGCCTGCGACGTCTTCACCTTCGGCACCGGAGGCTACGACGAGGGCCCGCTCGACCTCCGCAACTACCAGGGCTGGATCAACCAGTTGCTGCAGAAGCGCCGGCTCGAGGGCGGCACGAATTACAACCACGCGATGCAGGCCGTGCGCCGGCACTACTTCCCGGACGCCGACGGTGGGCCGCGGAGCAGCCCGCGTCCGGATAAGCTGCCGGTCTACGTGATGTTCGTGACCGACGGCCAGACGACCGACCAGGCAGGCACCAAGCGTCAGGTCGAGTGGTCGTCCTACGAGCCGCTCTTCTGGCAGTTCATGGCGATCGGGCAGTCGAGCCGCAACGTCGACGCGGGAGCTGGTGGGTCAGCCCCACCGAGCAAGAAGAAAAAGAAGAGCGGCGGGTTCAGCGCCCGGCTCGCCTCGATGATGACCGGCGACTTCCAGTTCCTCGAGGAGCTCGATGACATGCCTGGCCGTTTCATCGACAACGCCGACTTCTTCTCCGTCTCCGATCCCGGTCACCTCAGCGACGAGCAGCTGTATGACCTGATGATGAACGAGTACCCGGGCTGGCTGAAGCTGGCGCAGGCGCAAGGCCTGCTTCCTGCCTGAGCACTGCGCCAGGCGTTAGGAACTGATGGCAGCGCTGATCACCCGGATCGCGCGCTCGACCTCGTCGTCAGTGAGGTCGGCGCGGACGGCGATGCGCAGCCGGCTGGTGCCTTCGGGGACCGTCGGCGGCCGGAAGCAGCCGACGTGGATCCCCTCGCGCTCGCAAGCGGCCGCAGCGGCGAGCGCCCGCTCGGGCTCACCGAGGACCAGCGAGACCACGGCGGCGGCGGGCACCGGAGCGCCAAGCCCGGCCGCAACCCGGTGGGCGATCTCGCGTACGCGATCGGCGCGCTGCGGTTCGGCCTGCAGCAGGCGCAGGGCGGCGAGCGCACTTGCGGCGGCGGCCGGGGCGAGCCCGGTGTCGAAGATGAAGCTGCGCGCGGAGTCGATGAGGTGGGCGATCACCGGCGCGGGTCCGAGGACCGCGCCGCCCTGGCTGCCGAGCGCTTTTGACAGCGTCGCGGTCGCGACGACGTCCGGCGCTCCCGCCAGCCTGGCCGCCGCCACGGCTCCGCACCCGCCGGGTCCGACCGCGCCGAGCGCGTGCGCCTCGTCCACCAGCAGCGCCGCACCGGACTCGCGTGCCACCGCGGCGAGGTCGGCCAGCGGGGCCACATCACCGTCGGCGCTGAAGACCGAATCGGTGACGACGATCGCCCGGCTACCCGGCGGCCGGGTAGCGAGCGACTTGGCGACGGCATCGGGATCGGCATGCGGGGTGACGGCGACCTCGCTGCCGCGCGAGCGGGCGAGACGGCAGGCGTCGACGAGCGAGGCGTGGTTGCGCTCGTCGGAGACGATCAGGCAGCCGGGGCCGGCCAACGCCGTCAGCGCTCCGAGATTGGCGGTGTATCCGGAGGAGAAGACCAGCCCTGCCTCGGCCCCCACGTGAGCGGCCAGCGCATCCTCGAGGTCGGCGTGCAGCTGCGTCGAGCCCGTCACCAGCCGGCTGCCGGTCGAGCCCGCACCCCAGGTGCGCAGCGCCGCGACGCCCGCCTCGATGACTACCGGGTGGCGGGTCAGCGCGAGGTAATCGTTGCCCGCGAGGTCCAGCACGCGGCTGTCGGCCTGCCGCGGATGAATGCTCCGGCGCAGGCCGGCCGCCGTCCGCGCCGCCGCCCGATCGGTGAGCCAGCCGAAAGGATCGCCCGGTCGGTCAGCCACCGGCACCGACGACCTCGTGCACGCAGTCGACCGTGACCGCCGCCAGTTCGTCCAGGTCCTCGTCGCCGATCGCCAGCGGGGGCATCAGCACCACGACGTCGGACAGCGGGCGTAGCAGCACCCCGCGGCGCCGGGCGCGGCGGCAGACCTCGAAGCCGGTACGCGAGCCCGTCGAAGCGACCTCGATGCCGGTCATGGTCCCGCAGCGGCGCACGTCGAGCACCCCGGACATCTCCGACAGCGGTGCGAGGAGCGCGCCGAGCCGCTCACCCACCCGGGCCGCGTGCTTGACCGTCTGGCGCTCGGCCATCAGGCGAAGGTTGGCCAGCGCTGCCGCACAGGCCAGCGGATTCGCGGTGTACGTGTGGCCGTGGAAGAACGTCCGGTCGCTCTCGGGGGCGCCCAGGAAGGCGTCGTAGAGCTCCTCGGTCGCCAGCACCGCCGAGATGGGCAGGTAGCCCGCCGAAAGCCCCTTTCCGCAGGTGAGCAGGTCAGGCGTGATGCCGGCGTGCTCGACGGCCCACATCGTGCCCGTACGCCCGATGCCGGTCGCGACCTCGTCGGCGATCATGAGGGCGCCCGCCCGGCGGGAGAGCTCGCGGACCCCCCGCACGAAGGCGGCGTCGTGGGTGAGTATCCCGGCGGCGGCCTGCACCATCGGCTCGATGATGACCGCGCAGACCTGCTGCCCGTCGGCGTCCAGCAAGGTCTCGAGGGCAGCAAGCGCGGCTTCGGTTCCGACCCGGTGCGGCGACGGGATCTGCCGGGTACGGAGCAGGATCTGCCGGTACGCGGCGTGGAAGGTGTCGATGCCGCCCACGCTGACCGCACCGAGAGTGTCACCGTGATAGCCCTCGGCGACCGAGACGAACAACGGCCGGTGCTCGCCCCTTTGCGCGGCGGCCTGGTATGCCATCTTCAACGCGGCCTCGACCGCGCTGGAGCCGTCACCCGCGTAGAAAACGCGGCGCAACGGCGCACCCTCGCCGGCGGCTGGACGCGGCGCCGTTTCCAGCAACGCCTCTGCCAGCGCGATCCCGGGTTCGTGCGTCAGGCCCAGGAAGGTGCTGTGGGCGACCTTCTCCAGCTGCTCGCGTACCGCCGCGTCGATCTCCGGCACCCGGTGCCCGTGCACGGTCACCCAGAGCGAGGAGACGCCGTCGAGGTAGCGCTTGCCGTCGGTGTCGATCAGGTGCATGCCCTCGGCGCGATCGACCACGATCGGCTCGTCGTCCTCCCAGAGCGAGTGCTGGGTGAACGGATGCCAGACCGCGGCCAGATCGCGGGCGACGAGGTCGGTCATGCTCCAAAGTCAATCAGCCCGCCGCCGCAGGGAGGCCAATCAACCCGCAGAAGCGAGAGACTCTGGTGGTGAGCACCCTCTCGGACCTCGTCTCCGCGCACACCGATCTGTCCAGCGCCGACATCGACCGGCTGCACTCACTCGTGGCGGACTGGGCGATGGTCGCGGACCTCTCGTTCGCCGACCTGCTGCTGTGCGTGCGGGTGAAGGACTCGGCGTCGGAGGAGTACTTGGTGGTGGCACAGGTGCGGCCGGCGACGGGGCCGACGATCTACGCCGAGGACATGGTCGCCCAGACGCTGCGGCGCTGGACGCTCTCCACCTCCGTGCGCGAGGGGCGGATCGTGCGCGAGGGGGACCCGGAGTGGGAGCGCGGCGTTCCTGTCCGCGTCGAAGCGGTACCGGTCCGCAACAACGGTCGGGTGATCGCTGTGCTCGCTCGCGACACCAACCTCTCGGCCACGCGATCACCGAGCGCGCTCGAGCTCGCGTACCTGCGCACCGCGGGCGATCTGGTGCAGATGGTCGCCGAGGGCACGTTCCCCTTCGAAGCGGGGTTCGCCGATTCGGTTGAGGCGCCGCGAGTCGGCGACGGGATGATCCGCCTCGACGGCGAGGGCCTCATCGCTTACGCCAGTCCCAACGCGGTCTCGGCCTACCGGCGCCTCGGGCACAACGGCAACCTGGTCGGTGAGTCGCTGGCGGAGGTCCATCGCCAGCTGCTCGGCGCCCCCGCCCCGGCACCCGCGGCGGAGCTTCCGCCCGGCCTGCGCTTCCGGGAGGCGGTCCGGCGCCGGGCCCCCACCGATGACGAGATCGAGCGCGGCGGCACGATCGTGCTCCTACGCGCGATCCCGCTGATGCCCGGCGTCGAGCGCGGCACGCTCGTCCTCGCCCGCGACGCCACGGAACTGCGGCGCCGGGAGGCCCAGCTGCTCTCCAAGGACGCGACGATCCGCGAGATCCACCACCGCGTGAAGAACAACCTGCAGACGGTCGCCGCGCTGCTGCGCCTGCAGGCGCGCCGGATGGTCGTCCCCGAAGCCCGGATGGCGCTCCGCGAATCGGTGCGCCGGGTGACGTCGATCGCGCTGGTGCACGAGACGCTCTCGCAGAGCATGGGGGAGGAGGTCGACTTCGACGCCGTCGCCGACCAGCTGGCGGCCATGACCGTCGACGTCGCGGCGATGGGGTCGCGGGCGACAGTGGAGCGTCAGGGCGCGTTCGGCATCCTTCCCGGCACGCTCGCGACACCGCTGGCGCTGGTGCTCTCCGAACTCCTGCAGAACGCGGTGGAGCACGGCGCCGCCGGAGCTATCCGGCTGACCGTCGATCGTCACGATGACCAGCTCGACATGGTCGTCGCCGACGACGGCGCCGGGTTGCCCACGGACTTCCAGCTCGACCAGGCGCAAGGCCTCGGCCTGCAGATCGTGCGCACTCTCGTCGTCGGAGAAATGCGCGGAACGCTGGCTCTGCGTCCCGGTGCTGCCGGCGGCACCGAAGCCGCGGTGGCGATACCGGAGGTGCAGGGAACGCTGGGCTGACCCGGAGGTCAGCTTTCGCGCCAGTGAGTGGAAAGCAGCGGGGGTCAGGCGCTGCGGAGTCGGGCGAGGCTTTCGCGACGGATCAGCCGGCGCTCTTCCTCGGATTTGCCGCCCCAGATACCGGCGTCCTGGCCGGTGTCGAGTGCCCATGACAAACAGTCATCGGTCACCGCACATCGGCGGCAGATGGATTTTGCATCGTTCACTTGCCGAAGCGATGGCCCTACCGCCCCGATGGGGAAGAAAAGTTCTGGGTCCTCGTCCTGGCAAAGCGCGCTGTGGCGCCAGTCCATCCGGCTACTCCTCGTCGCGTCGTCGCGTCGCCTTGCGCCTGCGAAACCATTCGCAGGATCGAAGGCCGGTATGCCTCGAACCGCGCGCTTCCGTCCGCTGGGGAGTCAGCCAACTGGGGCGGAGTGCGTGGATCTCGAACCTCTCACTACTTTCGGACGCTTGGCAATCCCCTGGCAGCCGAGTTTCTGACGACCCGTCATAAGCGTGATCCATGTCACGTCTGAACCTTGATGCGGGCGCCTGTCAAAGTCCAAGCTGATACATATGCACGTGCTAGGACATCGGGGGTCGCGCATCCCCGGGCCAGAAAACAGCCCTGGCGCGGTTCGCGGTGCTCTCGCGGCAGGTGCGCTGGGCTCGGAGATCGATGTCCGGTGCAGTGCCGATGGCGCTCTGGTGTGCGTGCAAGACCCGGTGGCGGGACCCGACCGGCGCCCGGTGATCGAGCAGACCGCGGCCGCCTTGACGGCGGCGGGCATCCCGCTGCTGGCCGACGTGATCGGCGCCGCCGGTAGCGGCCGGCTGGTCATCGAGGTGAAGAACATCCTGGGGGAACCCGACTACTCCCGAGACGCGCTCGCGGCGCAGCTACTGGTCGCCGAGCTCGGCCGGCTGGCCGCTCCCGCCGCCATCCTGGTCTCCTCCTTCGACCCGACGACGCTCGACCTCGCCCGGGCCGCGGGATGGCCGACAGGCCTGCGGACCATCCCGGGGGTGTCAACGCGGGAGGGACTCGACTACGTCGCCCAGCGCGGGTACAGCGAGCTGCATGCCCACGTGAGCACGATCAGGGACGGGTCTGCGCAGATCGTGCACGACGCCGGGCTCGTCCTGGTGGCGTGGACCGTGACCACGCTGAGTGAGGTCCGGCCGTTGGCCGAGCTCGGGGTCGACGTCGCGATCTGTGACGACCCCGCGGGTGCGGTGCGCCTGCTCGCTAGCTGATCACGCGCAGCGCGTTGGGCACGGAGGTCAGCACCAGCTTCTCGCGGGGGCCCAGCGCGTCGCCGTCGACCTGGAACGGCAGCGGCTCCCCGGTCGACTCGACGATCAGCTCCGACTGGTCGTGCAGCAGCAGCGCGTTCTTGGAATGCGGGTGGGAGTCCGCGGCGAAGAACCGGCCCGCGGCCCGCAGCGTGGCGAGTGTCGACATCCGGGCCAGCGCGAGCACGTCGAGTCCGAGGTCGAAGCTCGCATCGGGACAGGGGCGCACTGGCCGATCGCCGAAGAAGGTCCACGGATCGGTGTTGCAGACCAGCGCCGCGTAGACCTCACGCGACTCGAGCAGGCTCGGCGCCCGCAACCGAAGCGGTGGCTTGCGCCGCGAGGTCGCCAAGTAGAACCGGTTGACCGCGCTGCGCACGTACAGGCTGTGGGTGGAGCGCTTGCCCTTCGCCCGCTTCTGCTCGAC
>DATAVO010000031.1:0-2617 GCA_036267695.1 Frankiaceae bacterium | reverse complement strand
CTTTGACGGCGGCCTTGTCAACGACCTCGCGGATGCCCTGATGGAAGCAGCCGCGTCTCCGGGGGTCGCGGTGGTCGTGTTATCGGGGAGCGGACGGGCTTTCAGCACGGGGGCAGACCTCAAAGCCTTGGCGCTGCCGCGAGAGCCGGTCGCCGGCAGCGACGGCGGTAACGGTTTTGACAGGCTGCTTGACGCGCTGGCCGATTTCCCCAAGCCGTTGCTCATGGCCGTCAATGGCTTTGCGGTGGGCTTCGGCATGACGATGCTCGCTTTCGCCGACCTCGTCTTCATGTCCACCCAAGCGCGGCTGCGTTGTCCCTTCACCGAGTTGGGCGCGCCGACTGAGGCAGGTTCGAGCTATCTGTTTCGGCAGCTGCTGGGCCGACAAGAAGCGGCGTGGATCCTGCTCTCCTCGGAGTGGATCGACGCAGCCGAGGCTGCGGCCATGGGATTGGCATGGAAGGTTTGCGAGCCGAGCGAGTTGTTGGAAGTAACGAACGAGTACGCGCGGCGACTCGCAGCACGGCCGGTCGAGGCGCTCACCCGCGTGAAGCGCTTGCTCAATGCGCCCGAGCGGGCCGAGCTCGCGGCAGCTTTCGACCGAGAGCGAACCGAGCTGGCTGCGTTCGTTGCAGGCTTCTCCCAATAGTCCTGACGATCAGACAAACAGATACGAGGTTCACCCATGAGTACCCATGCCGACAGCTACGAGACCCTGCTTTACGCGGAACGGGACGGGATCGCGTTCGTCACCCTGAACCGCCCCGAGGCGCTCAACGCCTTTGACTCGACGATGATGCGCGAGGTCCAGGATCTGTGGCGCTCGCTGCGGACGAACGACGATGTTCGCTGCGTGGTGTTGACCGGTTCGGGTGAGCGGGCCTTCTGCGTGGGCATCGACCGCAACGCCGACGACACCTACGTCGTGTTCGAGAAGCCCACGCTCTACGGAACGTCGAACAACTACATGTATGACGATCCCGGACGGTTCCTCGGCCCGAAGTCGAACGACCTCTGGAAGCCCGTCATCTGCGCGGTCAACGGCATGGCCTGCGGCGGCGCTTTCTATATGATCGCGGAGTCGGACATTGTCATCGCCGCCGAGCACGCCACATTTTTCGACCCGCACGTGACCTATGGCCAGGCCGCGGTCTACGAGCCGATACTGCTGCGCCAGTACATCTCGCTTGGCAACGTCCTGCGCATTGCTCTGCTCGGCGCCCGGGAGAGGGTCAGCGCAACGACCGCCCTCGAGATCGGCCTCATCACGGAGGTCGTCACGCCCGACGAGCTCGCGGCACAGGCGGCGTGGCTTGGAGAGGCGATCGCCAGCGTCGACCCTGGCGTGATTGCCGGCACCCTCCGGGCGGTCTGGGCGGCCAACGACCTCGGCCGCCTCGGCGCGACCTCGATGGCACCGTCGATCCTGTCGACCTCGATGAACAAGGACGTGATGGCCGCTGGCAACGAGGCATTCGCCAGTCAGCCCCGGATCAAGCCCCGCATCCGCTGAGCTCGCCAGGGGCTCACCGGCCAGGCAATCAGCGCCGTGAACTGCACATTCACCTGAGCGGGCGACCGGGATCGAACCGGCATGGCCAGCTTGGAAGGCTGGGGCTCTGCCATTGAGCTACGCCCGCGGAACGGCGAGCGAGGCGCAGGCGTCCGCTCGTGATCCGAGACAAAGGTACCCGGACGTCCGGCCGGAGTCACAAGGACGCTTGGCTCGGCGCGTCACCGGCGCGCAGGCGCCACGCGTCGATGATGAGTTCGCGGAGGCGGCGGACGCCGACAAGCTCGAGGCGAACCATCACCAGAGGGAAGCCGCCGTAGCCGGGCGCGGTGAAGAAGAGGTCGGGCTCGCCCAGGAGCAGCGCCTGCTTCTCGGCCTCGTCGCCGACGTAGAGCACGGCGATGTCGGTTCGGATCGTGCGGCGCTGGCCGGGGACGCGCTCTGGATAGGACCAGATGAAGCCCCGCCCGCCGACGCGGAAGTCGAAGCCGTCGCTGGAGATCTCCTCCACGCCGGACAGCCGCAACGCCAGGCGCCGCACGTCCTCGGCGTCGGCCACGGCAACAGACGATAACGCTAGGTGTAGACAGAGATCCGGACACCGAAAGAAGCCACAGGAGGCGCAGTGCTGCGAGACATCCGGGAGCTCACGGCCGATCAGGCGGCTTACTCAGAGGAGCTGCGACGGCGATGGGGCGGCTTGCTCAGCTACCGCTACATCGGCCGCATGTTCGCGTCGATGGACAACAACTCCGACGACACCGTGACGCTGCGCCGCGATATGCGCAATACCACCGGCGGCCTGCTGTTCGCCGTGCTCGGCATCTCCTCGCCTGAGGGCGGCGGCATGACCGACCTGACGGCCGTACCCAACCCGGTCATCCACTCCACCCAGATCGTCGATCCGGGTCATGGCGTCAAGCGGATCGAGGTGCTCTCGGAGACCCTGCGCCAAGGCCGGCAGATGAGCTACAGCCGTTCGCGCATCGTCGACGCCGACGACCACAGCCGCACGCTCGCGCTGACCGAAGGCCAGGGCGTCGTCATCGGCGTACCGCCCGAGGGGTTGGGGCTCATGGACACCCAATCCATCGACGTCGTCGA
>DATAVO010000030.1:0-13065 GCA_036267695.1 Frankiaceae bacterium | reverse complement strand
GATGCCGGCCGGCGACCACCGCCGGCACCCAGCGACGCCGTGCCGCTCTATGACCCCGCGGCGGTCACCGACAGCCCGACCCAGGTGGTACGGCTGTGAACCGCCCGATCCGGCGGCTGTCCATTGCCTGTCTGGTCCTGATGCTCTCGCTGCTGATCGCCGACAATTTGATCCAGCTCGTCGAGGCGCAGTCGCTGCGCAACAAGCCGCAGAACAGCCGGCAGCGGCAGATGGAGCTGGCCCGCCCGCGTGGGCCGATCGTGGTGGACGGAAAGTCCGTCGCCGAATCGGTACCGGTCAACGACGTCTACAAATATCAGCGCAAATATCCCGGCGGTGGGCTGTATGCACCGGTGACCGGCTACTTCTCGATCGTCTCTGCGACGCAGGTTGAGCAGTCCGAGAACGGAGTGCTCGCAGGGACCGACAGCCGGTTGTTCGTGCGCCGGCTCTCGGACTACTTCACCGGCCGCCAGCCCAAGGGCGGCGCAGTGGTGCTCACCCTCGACGCCGCCACGCAGGCCGCCGCGGCCGCCGCACTCGGCAATCGTAAGGGTGCAGTCGTGGCGCTCGACCCGAAGACCGGGGCGATCCTGGCACTCGTCACGTCGCCGACCTTCGATCCCAACCTGCTCGCCGTGCACGACGGCACCACCTTGAACAACAACGACCGGCGCCTTTCCACCGACCCGAACAAGCCGCTGCTCGACCGCGGCACGGAGCTCACCTATCCCCCGGGCTCGACGTTCAAGCTCATCACCGCGGCCGCCGCCCTGTCCTCGGGCAAGTACACCCCCGACACCGTGATCCCGGCGCCCAACCAGCTGCAGCTGCCGCAGAGCACCGCCATCCTCAACAACTTCGGCGGTGAGACCTGTGCGGCGGCCCAGCAAGAGACGCTGCTGGAGGCGCTGACCACCTCATGCAATACGGCGTTCGCCAAGCTCGGTCTCACGCTCGGCGCCAAGGCGCTGCGCGATCAGGCCGAGCGGTTCGGCTTCAACGACACGATCTCCGGCTTCCCACTGCGGCAGGCGGCCAGCATCTTCCCGGACAAGGTCGACCTGCCCGAGACGGCGCTGTCGGCCATCGGTCAGTTCAACGTCCGTTCCACGCCGCTGCAGATGGCGATGGTCGCGGCGGCCATCGCCGACAACGGCAAGGAAATGAAGCCCTATGTCGTCAAGCAGACGCTCGCCCCGGACCTCTCTCCTCTGGTGACGACCTCGCCGCAGCAGCTCGCCCAGCCGATCGACGGTAACGTCGCCTCGGAACTGACGACGATGATGGAAAGCGTCGTGAACAACGGCACAGGCACCAACGCGCAGATCCCGGGGGTCCGGGTGGCTGGCAAGACGGGCACCGCACAGAACGCCGTCGGTCAGCCGCCGCACTCGTGGTTCGTCGGTTTCGCACCGGTCGATGACCCCCGGGTCGCGGTGTGCGTTTTTGTCGAGAACAGCGGCGGTGATCCCAATGGACAGGGCGGAATCACGGCTGCCCCCATTGCCCGCACCGTGATGCAGACCGCCCTCGGAATCTCATGACCATCACCATGAAAGGAACCCTCGCGTGATCAGCGCCGGCACCGTTCTGGGCGAGCGCTACCGCCTCGAGACGCGCATCGCCATCGGCGGCATGGGTGAGGTGTGGAGCGCGCAGGACGAGACGCTCGGCCGCACCGTCGCGGTCAAGGTGCTCAAGCCCGAGTACGCCGAAGACCCCACGTTCGTCGAGCGTTTCCGGGCCGAAGCGCGCAACACCGCACGGCTCGCGCACGCCGGTATCGCCACTGTGTACGACTATGGCGAGGTCCCGGTGGAGGGCGCCCTCGGCAGCAGCGCGTACCTGGTGATGGAACTGGTGCCGGGCAAGCCGCTCTCGGCGATCCTGCACGAGCGCGGTCAGCTGCGCCCGAGCGAGACGATGTCGATCGTCGGGCAGACAGCGCTGGCGCTGCAGGCCGCCCACGAGCGCGGGGTGATTCACCGCGACATCAAGCCGGGCAACCTGATGATCACGCCGGACGGGCGCGTGAAGGTCACCGACTTCGGCATCGCGCGGGCGACCGACGAGGTGCCGCTCACCCAGACCGGAACGGTTCTCGGCACCTCCTACTATCTCGCCCCGGAGCAGGCGGCGGGGCGCGAAGTAACGGCAGCGAGCGATGTCTACTCGCTCGGGATCGTCGCCTACGAGTGCCTGGCCGGACGCCGGCCCTTCTCCGACACCAACCCGGTCGCCGTGGCGCTCGCGCACCAGACGCAGCCACCGCCGCCGCTTCCAAGCACCGTCCCGCCGCCCATCACACAGCTCGTTTATGCGTCCCTGTCGAAGGATCCGCGCGATCGCCCGCCGACGGCCGGCGAGTTCGGACGCCGCGCACTGGCACTTGCCGACCCGACCGCGACGGGTGCGATGGCCGCGCCGACGGCCGCGACGGAGGTCATCGGGTCGCGCACCGGGGTAGTCGCTCCTGTGCCCGTGCCCCTACGCGAGCCGGTGCCTCCGCCTCCGCCGAAGCGCAAGATTCCGCTGTCGGTCCCGCTGATCGGGCTTCTCGTACTGCTGGCCGTGCTGCTGACAATCCTGCTGCTGCGCAACGACAACAAGAAGGCCGGCAACGGCACCCCGAGCACGACTCCCACCACCGCCCCGCCGACGAGCGCCTCCGTGTCGCCGACGCCGAGCCCGACCACGCCGCCGCCGACTACCCCACCGCCGACTACGCCTCCGCCCACCACGCCTCCGCCCACCACGCCGCCCGCCACGGTCACCATCAACCCGAACGACTACATCGGCCGCACGCTGTCCTCGGCGCAGGCTTCATTGCAACGCAAGGGTTTGCAGGTGCAGGTGCAGGGATCATCCGACCCCACCTCCACCGTCACCGCCATCAGCCCGAGCGGCGTCGTGAACAAGACCCAGATCATCACCCTGATCACGCAGGCGCCGCCCACCACGCCGCCGCCGACCGGGTCCGCCTCTGCATCTGCCAGTCCCCCCGGCCTGACCGGGCAGGGCAACGGCAACGCGGTCGTTGTCGGCCGGACGCACAAGCCGGGGAAGGGGGCCGGACAAGGCGGGTGACCGAGCGAGCAGATCCGGGCCCCCAGTTCCCGATGCCAGGCGACTCAGACCGCGAGCCTGAGCCGGGCACCGGCGTGCCCTCGCAAGGTGCGCCCGACGTTCCAGGGATCCGGCTGCTCTCCGGTCGCTATCGCCTCGGGGAGGTCCTCGGGTACGGCGGGATGGCCGAGGTCTACCGAGCGCGTGATGTGCGGCTCGACCGTGATGTCGCCATCAAGCTGCTGCGTAGCGACCTTGCCCGCGACCCGTCTTTCCAGGCCCGCTTCCGCCGCGAGGCGCAGTCGGCCGCAGCCCTGAATCATCCGATGGTTGTTGCGGTTTACGACACCGGCAGCGACGACAAGCATGACCCGCCGCTGCCGTACATCGTCATGGAGTACGTCGAAGGCCGCACCCTGCGCGAAGTGCTGATGCACGAGGGGCGGCTCACTCAGCGCCGCGCCATCGAGATCGTCATCGACGTCTGCGCGGCGCTGGACTACAGCCACCGGGCGAGCATCGTGCACCGCGACATCAAGCCCGGCAACGTGATGATCACTCCTGACGGCTCCGTCAAGGTGATGGACTTCGGCATCGCCCGGGCAGTCGCCCAATCGACCGCGACCGTCACGCAGACCGCCGCCGTCATGGGAACGGCCCAGTACCTGTCGCCCGAGCAAGCGCGCGGCGAGAAGGTCGACGCCCGCAGTGATCTGTACTCCGCCGGGGTCGTGCTCTACGAGTTGCTCACCGGACAGCCGCCCTTCCAGGGGGATTCGCCGGTCGCCGTCGCGTATCAGCATGTGCGGGAGGACGCCGCTCCGCCGTCGGACATCGAAAGCGACCTGCCGGGCGATGTCGATGCCGTGGTGATGAAGGCGCTGGCGAAGAACCCGGCCAACCGCTACCAGACCGCCGGTGAGATGACCGACGACCTCGGCCGCCTGCTGACCGGCCGGCGGGTACTCGCCACCCCGCTGCTCCGCGAGACCGCGCCGCGTCCGGCGCCGCCTCCGCGCCGGGTTCGTCCCGAGCGGCATCCGCGCCGCCGGCTCACGCGTGGCCGGGTCCTGCTCGCCGTGGTGCTCCTCCTGCTGGCCGCAGGAGCGGTCACCGGAGGATTGCTGCTGGCCCGCAGCCCGAATTCGACGGACGCGAAGGTACAAGTGCCTCCCGTGCAGGGAATGACGCTGACGACGGCCGAGCACACGATTCGGGCGTTGGGTCTGGCCGTCGGTAAAACCACCGCCCAGCGCGATCCCGCCAAGCCCAACACCGTGCTCTCGAGCAACCCCGCACCGGGCACCAAGCTCGACCGCAAGGCTGCGGTCGGGCTCACGTACAGCTCCGGTCCTGGCACCGTCAAAATCCCGCCGAAGGTGATCGGTGAGACCGGGGCCGAGGCGGCGAAACTCCTCCAGAGCCTCGGGGTCAACACCCGCTTCGCGCTCGTGCAATCCCCTCAGCAGGCTGTCGGCACGGTCAGCGGCACGTCTCCGATCCCCGGTGCGACCGTCGAAGTCACGCCGGAGGTGGTCGTCACCATCAACGTCGTGAACAACGACACCACCGTGCCGAATCTCAACGGGTTCACCGCGGGTGTCGCCGAAAACCTACTGGCCACCGCCGGCCTTCAAGCGAACGTCGTCCAACAGGACTCGCAGACCGTCACCGACGGCTACGTCTTCGATCAGAGCACGCCGGCGCAGCAAACGGTCGCGCGCGGGACGGTCATCACGATCACCGTGAGCCACAACGTGAAACCCTCACCCACGCCGACCCCCAAACCGAAGCCCACGCCCACGCACCGGCCGAGCCCGTCGAGGACGCCCTCGGCGAAGGCGTCCGCGACTCCTGCCCCCTAGAGAGCGGAACAGCTCAGCTGAAGGCCGCCGCCCGCAGACCCTCGACCTCGGCCGTCAAAGCCGGTGCCAGCTCGAGCGGAGCGGTGTCGCCGCACCCGGCGAGCCAGCGGGCCAGCATGAGATGCCCGCCGTACGTCAGCACGGACTCGGGGTGGAACTGCACCCCCTCGATCGGCAGCTCGCGATGGCGCAGCGCCATGATGACGCCGCTCGCCGTCGTGGCCGTCACCTCGAGCTCATCGGGCAGCCCGTGCCGGTCGATGGCCAGCGAGTGGTAGCGCGTCGCGACAAAAGGATTCGGCAGATCGGCGAGGACACCCTCGCCGATGTGCGTCACCAGGCTGGTCTTGCCGTGCAAGAGCTCGGGAGCGCGCACGCACTCGCCCCCGAACGCCACGCCGATCGCCTGGTGACCCAGGCAAACCCCCAGCAATGGCAGCCTTTCTGCCGCGGCGTAGCGCACCATGTCTACGCTGACCCCTGCCTCCCAAGGACCCTTCGGGCCGGGCGAAAGCAGCACGCCATCGACCCCGAGATCCGCCACCTCTTTGGTCTCGATCTCGTCGTGGCGGCGCACGACCGTCTGCACGCCGAGCTGGCCGAGGTACTGCACGAGGTTGTAGACGAACGAGTCGTAGTTGTCGACGACGAGCACGCGGGTCACCCCTCGAGTGTGCCCGACCACCGGCTCAGCCGCTGAGGGCTTTCGCATGCACAAGTGCGACGGCCCCGGTGTAAGCCGGCAGGTGAAGGCCCTGGCTCGAAGTCACGGTCAGGCGCAGCCCGTACGCCGCCACGTACTGCTGGTAGATCTCCACCCCCGATTCTGCATCCAGCGCCGCCCGCAGCCGGTCCGGATCGCCGATCGCCACGAGGACGAAGGGCGGCGAGTACACGCGGCCGTTCACCAACAGCGTGTTGCCGACGCATTTGACGGCGGTCGTGGCAATCACCCGCTGACCCATGACGCTGAGCGCCCGCGCCCCGCCTGCGCGTAGCCCGTTCAGCGCCGCCTGCACATCCTGCTGATGCACCACCAGGTCGTCGGGAGTGGGCTGCGGCACGCCGGGCGGCAGCGGGCGGCGGCGGGGAGAACGCGGCGCGTCATCCAGCGCGACGGTGAGACCAGGCCCGCTGGCCGCCGGCAGGCCTGCTTGGACGCCGGCTTTCGCTTCCTGGCCGCGCGCCTGCCGCACCGCCGCGTTGCCGGATGCCGATCCTGCTGCCTGCGTGTCGACCAGCTTGCGCAGCGCCGTGGCCTGCCTGTCCAGCTTGGTTACGGATGCCTGCCGATCGACCACGAGCCCGGGCAGATCGTCGCGCTGGCCCGGGAGCTGACTGCCGTGCGAGGTCGCCACCGACGTCGCCGCAAGCAGCCCCGCGATCGCGAAAACGACCGGGACCAGCACCCGAAACGAGCGGTTGGCAGCGCCACTCATGCCTGTTGGATCACCAAACCCCCAGCCCGCGCCGTTACGCTGCCCTGACTTGTCCTCATCACCGGATCACAGCGAAAGGAGCCCGGCGTGCCCGTGTCCCGGCGTCGCAAGAAGAAGGATGCCCGACCCTCGACGCCGATCCGTCGCGCCTCGCCCACAAGTCGCCACCTCGCGCACTCGCCGCCGTGGTTCGGCGGCCTGCTGCTCGGGCTCATGCTGTTCGGCATCGCCTGGCTCCTGACCTACTACTTCTCCAACGGCGGAGTGCTCGGCATGGAGCACCTGGGCGGCTGGAACCTGGCCGTCGGCTTCGGCTTCATCGTCGGCGGGCTCGGCATGGCCACCCAGTGGAAATAGCCGGGTGGTACGCCGCCCGAGCCGCCCCCGCATCTCGCCCTGGGACCTTGGTCCGGACCATCCGGGACGGAAAGCAGCCATGAAACTCCACCGATGTCATTCATCCCCAGCGGTTATCCACAATGTGGATAACCGCCGGGGCTAGACCTCGCGGACCGGCGACCTCAGAGCAGCTCGAAGATGGTGGCGTTGGCCAAGCCGCCGCCCTCGCACATCGTCTGCAGCCCGTAGCGAATCCCGTTGTCGCTCATGTGGTGCACGAGCCGGGTGGCGAGCTGAGCTCCGGAACCGCCGAGCGGGTGACCGAGGGCGATGGCCCCGCCGAGCGGGTTGAGCGCCTTGAGGTCGGCGCCGGTCTCGGCGAGCCAGGCCAGCGGCACCGGGGCGAACGCCTCGTTGACCTCGAATGCACCGATCTCGTCGAGCCGCAGACCCGAGCGCTTTAGCGCCTTGGCCGTGGCCGGAATCGGGCCGGTCAGCATCATCACCGGGTCATCGCCGGCCACCACGGCGGTATGGATGCGCACGAGGGGCGTGAGCCCGAGCTCGCGTGCCTTCTCAGAAGTGGTGACGAGCAGCGCGGCCGCACCGTCGGAGATCTGCGACGCGTTGCCGGCCGTGATCACTCCCTCCGGATCGAACGCCGGCTTGAGCTTGGCCAGAGACTCGACCGAGCTACCCGGGCGTACGCCCTGGTCGGTGTCGAAGGTGGAGACGGCGCCGTCTTCGGCGGTCACGGGCACCGGAATGATCTGGCCGGCGAAGCGGCCCCCGTTGATGGCCTCGATCGCCTTCTCGTGCGAGCTGACACTGAACTCGTCCAGCTGGGTGCGCGAAAGTCCCCACTTCTTGGCGATCATCTCCGCGCCGACGCCCTGGTTGAACAGCACGTTGTCGTAGCGAGCTAGCGTCTTGGGGCCGAACGGGATCCCCGGTCCGTGGGCACTGTTGGAGCCCATCGGCACGCGGATCATCGACTCGACGCCGCCGGCGACCGCGATGTCGTACTGGCCAGAAATCACTCCCGCAGCGGCGAAGTGGATGGCCTGCTGGCTCGAACCGCACTGACGGTCGACGGTCGTCGCCGGCACCGACTCGGGCCATCCGGCGGCGAGCACCGCGCTACGCCCGATGTTCAGTGCCTGCTCCCCGGCCTGGTTGACGCAACCCCAGATGACGTCGTCGATCAGTGCCGGATCGACACCGCTGCGTTGGGCGATCGCTTCGAGGACGTGCCCCGAAAGATCTGCCGGATGCCAGCCGGCGAGTGCGCCGTTGCGCTTGCCGATCGGAGTGCGTACAGCGAGAGCGATGACCGCGTCACGTGCCATGGTGGGTGCCTTCCTGAGGTACCGAAATGTTCCTACGCGCTACAACCATCCCCGGCCGGTCCCGGATTCCAACCGTCCCGGCTAGCGTGATGCAGGTGACTTTCGGTCCCCCGCCCCGGCGCGTGTTCGCCCTCCTGGCGGGCGCCCTGGCGAGCGCTGCCGCCGCCTTCTTCATCCCGGAGTTCTGGGCACTTGTCGCCGTTCTCGGATTCTGGGCCGGGCGCGATGCGTGGTTTCGGCGCACGCTGGAGATGGAGGACGAAGGCTTCCACTACGTCGCCGCCTTCCATCACCACTACGCGACGTGGCTCGCCGTGGTCGACGTGAGCTCGCGGCAGGAACGCCATTGGCTCTCGTTCGGCAAGACGCTCGAGATCGACCTGGCCGATGAGACGCTGATCGTCCTGTCGGGACTGCAGCTCGGCACCGACCCCGATGACGTGGCAACCCTCGTCGAGGCGCGGTGGCAGGACGCCGTCAGGTCAGCGAAGCGGTCCTGATCAGGGTCGCCACCACCAAGACTGCGGCAACGGCCACCAAACCCGCCAGCTGCAGATGCCACCGGCGCGCGCCGCTGAACGCGAAGACGGTCCCCACGAGAACGCCGGTGATCAATCCGCCCAGATGCCCCCACAGGCTGATCCCAGGAAACGTCACCGAGATGATCAGGTTCAGCACGATCGTGCCGGTGATCGCTGACGTATCTGCCCGCACCCGCCGGGCCATCACCCAGTACGCGGAAAAGAGACCGTAGATCGCCCCGGAGGCGCCCAGAGTGGCGTAATTGGCATCTTTCACCAGATAGACCAGCACCCCGCCACCGGCGGCCGACAGCAGGTAGAGCGCGAGGTAGCGGACGCGGCCCAGCATCGCTTCGAGCGCCGGGCCAAGCATGAGCAAGACGAGCATGTTGACAGCGATGTGCCAGATCGCCACGTGCAGGAACGCGCCGGTGAGCAGCCGGTAGTACTGATGCTGCGAGGCGATGGCGAAGTTCGAGTCGAGGTAGTCGAAGGTGAACTTGTTGATCGCCGTGTTCGACGAGAGCGGGAATCCCTGGGCGATGAACCCCAGGATGTTCACCAGCAACAGGGTCCACGTGACGTACGGACGCCCGCTGGTCTGCCGTCCGCCAAAAGCGGTCCGCAGCGGTCGCTGCTGACGCTGGCCGTCGGCCACGTCGTCCGGGCACTGGAACCCCACGGCCGCCGGGCGCATGCACTCAGCGCAGATCGGCCGCTCGCAACGCACGCAACTGACGTACGTGGGGCGATCGGGATGCCGGTAGCAGGCCCGCGGCGCTGGATCTGCCGCCTGGCCTGATGTCCCGGGAGAGCCCCCTGGCGGCGGCCCGAACGTGGACATCGCTTCGCTCAGGCAGGCGTGCGTTCGATGGCGACGCTGTTGATGACGACGTCCTCGTGCGGACGGTCCGAGCGGTCCGTCGGGGTTCCGGCGATCGCGTCCACGATGTCCTGCCCGGAGACGACCTCACCGAAGATCGTGTGGCGACGGTTCAGGTGCGGGGTCTGGCCGACCGTGATGAAGAACTGCGATCCGTTGGTGCCCGGACCCGCATTGGCCATCGCCAACAGGTACGGACGGTCGAACGAGAGCTCGGGGTGGAACTCGTCCTTGAACTCATAGCCCGGACCGCCGCGGCCGCTGCCGAGCGGGTCGCCGCCCTGGATCATGAAGCCCGGGATGACCCGATGAAAGACGGTGCCGGCGTAGAGCGAACGGCCTTCGACCTTCTGGCGGGTCTGCGGGTCGGTCCAGGCCTGGCTGCCGTCAGCGAGCCCGACGAAGTTGGCGACGGTCTTCGGAGCGTGGTTCGGGAACAGGTGCATGCGAATATCACCTTTGCTCGTCTGCAGCGTTGCGTAGAGCTCTTCGGCCATCAGGATCCCTTGTCAGCAGGCATGTCGGTCGGCACAGGTTGCCAGAGTCGGACGATTTCCGACGCGGGCAAGAGCCTACGTGCAGCCCCCGTGCAGTCCCCGAGAGTCCGCTGTGCGGAGGCTGCCGCCCGCGCTGGGTTCCCCTGTCCGGTTTCCTTTGTGACTGCGGGTGGGATGACCAATGAATAGCCGTGCACGCTGCGACAGAGGGGCAAGAGCTGTGAACGACCAGGTAGAGGCCACCGGCAAGCAACTCGCCGGAGTGGCCGAAAACACCGTCGCCCAAGCCCGTGAGCAGGCCGAACAGGTCCGCGCCAACCTCGCGGCATCCGACAAGCTGACGGAGGCGCGCAAGCGCGCCGCGAAGGCTGCCAAGAAGGCGCAGCAGACAGCAGCCGAGCGAGGTGCCGAGCTCGGCGCCGAGGCCAGCACGCGCGGGAAGGCAGCGGCCAAGAAGGGCGCGAAGAAGGGCGAGGAGGCGCTGGAGCGGGCGATCGACATCACCCGCGAACGCGGCAGCGAGGCGCTGCTTTCCGCGCTGGCTACCGATCCCGGGAAACGCGTGGCGAATACGACGGCCGGTTCCGCGCTGAAATCCAAGCTGACGGCGCGTAAGCGGCGCCGCAAGAAGCTGATGCTCATCCTTGTCGCCAATGCGGGCGGCGTGATCGCGTTCAAGCAGCTGCGCGCACGGCGTGCGGCGGCCGCTACGCAGGCCCCGAGTCCGGCCCCGGCCTCGCCGCCCTCGTCGGCTCTCCCGGCAGACACGGCGCCGACGAAATCCGCGACGACGGCCGACACCCCGAAGGCCTGAAGCCGGGTCCTGGCGATGCGGTCTGCGACCTCGCGGACCGCGTCGCTTGCTGGGTGATTTGCGCGCAGTAACCGACTGACCCCAATTATGTGATTGGCATGACGGCTCGCTCCCGAGCCCGGTAGCGTCCCGGGCCAAAGGGGGTCAATCGGCGAAATGCGCAGCCGTTTTCGGGTAATTCTCGGCACATCCGCACTCGCGGCGCCGCTGCTCATTTCCGGAGCGATCAGCGCAGCCTCACCCGCTGCCGCCGACCCGCTCGGGCTCGCGCTATCAGGCAACCAATTCTTGCTCGACGGTCAGCCATTCGTGCCGCACGGGTTCAACTCCATCGCTTTGCTCAACTCGCCCTGGTGCACGATGACGGCGACCCAGGCCGCCGCGGCCGCGTTGACGCCGACCGAATTGCAGCTCGCTAAAACCAGCTGGAACGCGAACACCTTGCGTTTCCAAGTCAGCCAGCCAGTGCTCGCCGGACCGAATGGCGTCGCTTATGCCCAGCAGATCGATGCCACCGTCCAGACGGTCCTGAGCAGCGGGTTCGTTGTCGACATCTCGATGCAGGACCAGTCGCGTGCGTGCGGGCCGGCCGAGCCACTCCCCGGCCCCGAGACCGAGGCCGCCTGGTCCACGCTCATGGCCAACACGGGCCTGGCGACCGATCCCGACGTGATGTTCGAGCTTTTCAACGAGCCACAGAACGCTCCCACGTCGACGGCGACCGCGGATCCGCAGCAGTCGACGTGGCTCGATTGGCTCGACGGCGGACGGCAGATCGGACCGGGTGCCGGGTGGGATGCGTACGTTCCGGTCGGCCATCAGGACCTGGTCGATTTTCTGCGAACCGGGCTCAATGTTCCGAATATCCTTATTGCCGACGGCGCCAACAAGGGCGGGCACCTGGACGGAATGCCGCTGCTCCAGGATCCCGGGCCGACCAATCAAATTGCTTACGCAGTGCATCCGTATTACTACACAGACGGTCAGGCGAGCTGGGACACCCGTTGGGGATATCTCGCAGCAACAAATGCGCTCATCGCCTCGGAGTGGAACTACACCGCGAGCTCCTGCGGCTCGGCCGCCCAAAAGATGGCGCCGCAGCTGCTCAGCTACCTGCGCAGCACCGTCAACATCGGAGTCCTCGGCCACGCGCTGGATGACTACCCCGGTTCGCTCGTGACCGACAGCTCGCTGGCGCCCACCCAGTGCGGCACGGCGTCGCCCGGCGGCGGGCAGGACTTCCTGCGTAACTACGCGGCCACCTTCGTCCCCGCCGCGGTCGCTGCCCCGGTGACCACGGCCGCGGCGTTGGGTGGGCGCGAGGTCGACCTGAGCTGGACGGCTCCGCCAGACACCGCCGGGATCGCCGGGTATGACCTCTACCGCGACGGCAGCCTGCTCACCTCAACCCCTACGACGAGCTATGCCGACACCGCCATTGCGCCGAGCACGACTTACAGCTACACCGTCGTCGCGACCGACACTGTCGGCAATGTGAGCCCACCCAGTGCGGCAGTAGCAGCCACTACCGGTACCGGACTTCCGCCGGCGGCGCCGACCGGCCTGGCGGCAACGTACGGACCGAACCAGATCAGGCTCACCTGGACCGCGGCGAAGGATCCGGACGGGGCGGTCGCCGGCTACGACGTCTACCGCGGCGGAGTGCACATCGCGACCACGGCTGCGACGTCCTACGTGGACCTCCCGATCAAGGAGGCGACGCCGTACGTCTACACCGTCGACGCGTTCGACACGGCCAGCGACGTCAGCCCCTTGAGCACTCCCCTGGCCGCCACGGCGCCCGACGACCAACCGCCGACGTCGCCCACCAGCGTGAAGGCGACGCTGGCCGCCAAGAGCATCACCGTCGCCTGGGCCGCCTCCACCGACAACCTGGCCGTCACTGGTTACAGGGTCTACCGCAACGGCACGGCCGTCACCACGACCACCGCCAGGTCATACACGGATGGGGCGGTCACCCAGGGAAGCGGCTATCAGTACCGGGTCGTCGCCCTGGACAAGGCCGGCAACGCGAGCGCGCCGTCAGCTACCCCGACGATCGTCTTTCCCGACACCACCAAGCCGACGGTCCCCACAAAGCTCACACTGACCCCGGCCAAGGCGAGCATCGTCCTGAAATGGGCTGCGTCCACGGACAACGTCAAAGTGACCACCTACCGGGTGTACCGCAGCACCACGCTGATCGCGACCGTCATCAGCCCGACGTTGACCTACACCAACTCCGGGCTCAAGACCGGCACCTCATACAGCTACCACCTCATCGCCATC
>DATAVO010000029.1:0-26641 GCA_036267695.1 Frankiaceae bacterium | reverse complement strand
CGAGACCACCGGTGAGCAGGTGGTCGCCGGCAGCACCGTGCTGGTCGTCGCGTTCGTCGCGCTCAACCTGCTGGCCCAGCGCTTCGGCGCGATGCGGGCATCGGGCGCCCTCGACTACTACCTGACGCTTCCGGTACCGCCGAGCGCGGCCGTGCTCGGCACGGCCGCCTCCTACGCGACCTTCGCCGTACCCGGGACCGTCCTCACCGCCGTGGTCGGCGGCCTGGTCTACCGGCTCCCGCTCGGGCGGCTCTGGCTCCTGATCCCGGTGATCGTGCTGACGGGCGCGGCCCTGGCGGGCATCGGTGCGCTGCTCGGCCTCATCGCACCGCGCCCGGAGATCGCGACGGTCATGGGCCAGTTGGGGATGAGCGCCGTGCTCTTCCTCGACATCATCCCCGCGTCACGGATGCCGGAGGTGCTGCGGGCGATCCGGGCGATCCTGCCCGGTACGTATGGTGCCGACGCCCTGGCGGTGGGCTTCCGCCATCACGTCCCGTGGGGTTCCGTGGGCATTGATTTGCTGGTCTGCCTGCTGGTGGCGATCGCCAGCTTGCTGGCTGGCGGGTGGGCGCTGCGCCGCCTCGCCCGCCGATGAACCGCGGGCTGATTTCAGTCGCGGTTTCAGTGGTGGTTTCAGCGGCGCCAGGACGGTCAGGGAGACTGGACATATGACCGGTTTGCCGACACCGGGCAGCGAGCCCGCTGAAGGCGGGGCAGCTGCCGAGCTGGCGCGCGCCGGCGAGCCCGGGCCGGGCTTCGGCATGCCGCCCTCGCCCGCCCGACGCTGGAAACCCGAGGCGCCGCACTCGCGGGACGTGCTCAGCGCCATCGTGGTCGCGATCGCCTTGATCGTCGTAGGCGTGCCGATGGGGCTGATCTGGGCGGCCACCACGCCCAAGCTCAACGTCAAGCAGGCGTTGGCCGGCAGCGAAGCCGCGTTCAACGTCCAGGGCGGCGCTGACGTGCACTTCGCCCTCCTCGCGCTGATCTTCGGTGTGCTGGCGGGAGCGGTGGTCGGATGGGTGGGCCGGCGCGGCAGCTGGACGCTGCCGGTGGCACTCGCTGTCGGCGGCGTCGGTGGTTCGCTGGTCGCCGCGCAGGTCGGCCATCTGCGCGGCAGCAGCCGGGTGCTCGACCAGCTGCCCCAGGACATCCGCGGCCGGGTGAGCAATGTGGTCGACTTCGTTCTGCGTAGCCACGGCTTTCATGTCGTCTTCCCGGTGGCGGCGCTGCTGACGTACCTGATCATCATGTTGCTGACGACCAGCCACGAGGAGCCGGCGCTGCCCGATGCGCCCGAGCCCGACCGCTACTGGTCAGTGCCGCGCTGAAGGAGCACCCCTACGGCTCGCCTTCGTAGGGGACGGGGCCGGGGACGGGGTGTCGCTCTCGAACGCGAGCAACTGTGACCAGGGGGCGCGGCTGCCGATCGGGGGCTCCGAAGCTGTCGGCGCCCGAACGCTTCCGATACGCACCGTCACCGACGGGTCCGGGGCGGGTGCTGGGCGCGGCGGCACGGTGGGCGCGGGCGGGGCGCTCGCTGCTGGGCTGGTCGGCGCTGCACTCGTCTGCGCATTGAGCTGCGAGTCCGATGGCACAGGCGCAGACCTGGGCGTGGCACCGGCGCAGCCGGCGATCCCCAGAACGAAGAACATGCACAGGGGCTTGAACACGCGCCGAAGACTACTGTGAGTAGTCAAAGCTGTGGCTCGCTTGGGGAAACAGTCGTGCGGCTCACGCCTGGTCAGTTGGGCGAGCGCGGCATCCGGAAGAGCTCGGGAGCGTTGACGGCGCGGAGCTCCGCCATGAGGAGCTGCTCGCGGCGCAGCAGGCTCACCTCGGCGCGCAGCCGGGTGGCCGTGTCGCCGAGTTCGAGAAGGGCCTGGCGCTCGCGCAGCGCCAGCAGCATCGCTCCCGCCGTCAGATAGCTCAGCTCGTTCGGCTCGTCGGGCAGCGTCTCGTCATCGACCGTGCCCCCGGTCAGTTCGGCCAGCGTGCCGACGTACTGGAGCAAGGCGTCGTGTACCGCCGGGACGATGGCCTCGGCGAGCCCCGGTTCGCCGTCCGGCTCGTCCAGCCAGCGCACCTGCCCGATCAGGTACGGCTTGCTGACGGTGTCGACCTCGAGGAGCCGGAAGCGGGTGCGCCCGAACGCGAGCAGCGTGCTGCGCCCGTCCGGCATCGTCTCGAGGCGCTGGACCCGCGCCTCGCAGCCCACCGGGAACATCTGCGGCAATGCCATCCCGGCCTCGCTACCCGCCTCGATGGCCACGACCCCGAAGCGCCGCTGCTCGGGTTCGAGCTCCAGCAGATCCCGGACCAGCGTGCGGTAGCGCTCCTCGAAGATCTGCAGCGGCAGCGGCGCACCGGGGAAGAGCACGGCCGACAGCGGGAACAGCGGCAGCGCCTCGGTTTCCGGGGCCGCGTCGCCTTCATCCTCGCCGGTCGGGTCGGTCACCGCGCCATCATCCCGGCTGGACGGCCTCGGCGTCTTGTTCAGACTCCGGGCCAACGCTGAGCCGATACCCTCGAAGCGTGCTCACCCGTCTCGACCTGCGCGTCAGCGCCGGAGATCCGCGTGATCTCCTGCCGCGCGCTGATCTTGACGTGGCCGCCGCCGTGGAGGCTGTCCGCCCGGTGTGCGAGGACGTACGTACCCGCGGCGATTGCGCGGTCATCGCCGCGACGGAACGCTTCGACGGGGTCGATCTCGCCGCTGGCTTCGGGCTGCGCGTGCCGGCAGCCGATCTGGCGAAAGCGCTGGACGCTCTCGATCCGGCGGTGCGTGACGCCCTGGAAGAGGCGACCCGGCGCACCCGCCTGGTCACCACGGCCACCCGTCCCCGTGACGTGAGCGTCGAGGTGATCCCCGGAAGCTGCGTGACCGAGCGCTGGGTGCCGGTCTCCCGGGTCGGGCTGTACGTGCCCGGCGGGCGCGTCGCCTATCCGAGCAGCGTCGTCATGAACGTGGTACCCGCGCAGGTGGCAGGCGTGAGCTCGCTGGCGATCGCGTCGCCGCCGCAGCGCGAGACCGGACTGCCGCACCACGCCGTGCTCGCGGCCTGTGCACTTCTCGGCATCGACGAGGTCTACGCCGTCGGCGGGGCTCAAGCGGTCGCGATGTTCGCGTACGGCACCGAGAGCTGCCCGCGGGTCGACGTCATCACTGGACCCGGCAACGTCTACGTGGCTGCGGCGAAGCGGATCGTGCGCGGCGTCGTCGGCATCGACGCGGAGGCTGGCGCTACGGAGATCGCCATCCTTGCCGACGCGACCGGCGATCCGGTGCACCTCGCCGCTGACCTGATCTCCCAGGCCGAACACGACCCGCTGGCCGCCTGCCTGCTCGTTTCCGACAGCGAGCGGCTCCTGGAGCAGGTCGAGGCCGAAGTGCTGCGCCAGGTCGCCGCCGCCAAGCACCACGAACGCATCGCTGCCGCCCTCACCGGGCAGAGCGCGACCGTCCTGGTCCGCGACATCGCGCAGGGCATCGAGGTGGTCGACGCCTGGGCCGCCGAGCACCTCGAGATCGTCACGGCGAATGCCGACGAGGTCGCCGCTCGGGTGCGCCACGCCGGCGCGATCTTCGTCGGGCCGCACTCTCCGGTGACCCTCGGCGATTACCTCGCCGGGTCCAATCACGTGCTGCCGACCGGCGGCACCGCCCGTCACACCAGCGGTCTGTCGGTCTTCTCATTCCTGCGCCAGCAACACGTCGTGACGGCGACGGCTGAGGCGCTCGCCGCCTCCGCCGAGGGTGTCTACGCGTTGGGCGGCGCCGAGGATCTGCATGCACACGTGGAAGCCGTGCGCGTGCGGGTCGAGCCGTGAGCGGCTGGGACGGGCTGCCGCTACGCGAGGATCTTCGTGGCCTCAGCCCGTACGGGGCACCCCAGCTCGACGTGCCCTTCCGGTTGAACACCAACGAGAACCCGTACCCGCCCTCGGCCGCCCTCGTCGAGGCACTCACGTCGGCGTGCTCCGAGGTGGCCGCATCGCTGAATCGCTATCCCGACCGTGACGCCACCGCGCTGCGCACCGAGCTCGCCGCCTACTTGACGGCCGAATCGGCCGCCCCCGGCCAGGTGCTGGGCGCCTCGCAGGTGTGGGCGGCCAACGGTTCCAACGAGATCCTGCAGCAGCTGTGTCAGGCCTTCGGCGGCCCTGGGCGGGCGGGGCTGGCGTTCGAGCCGACGTACACCATGCACGGGCTGATTGCGTTGGCGACGTCGACGGGCTGGGTGCGGGGCGAGCGCGATGCCGAGTTCCGCGTCGACCTGCCCGCCGCACACGCAGCCATCGCCGAGCACGCACCCTCGCTCGTCTTCCTGTGCTCGCCGAACAACCCGACCGGTACGGCACTGGAGCTGGCGACGATCCGCGAGATCCACGACGCGTCGCCGGGCATGGTGATCGTCGACGAGGCCTACGCGGAGTTTCGCCGGGAGGGTGTGCCGAGTGCGGTCACGCTGCTGCCCGAATGCCCCCGGCTCGTCGTCACCCGGACGATGAGCAAGGCGTTCGCGCTGGCAGGCGCCCGGGTCGGCTACCTTGCTGCCGCGCCGATCGTGGTCGATGCCCTGCAGCTCGTGCGGCTGCCGTATCACCTCTCGGCGCTGACCCAGGCGGCCGCGCGGGTCGCTCTGGAGTACGGCGGCGAGCTGCTGGCGAGCGTCGAGGCGCTGCGGGTGCAGCGCGACCGGCTGCTGATCGAGCTGCCGGCGCTCGGCTGCCCGGTCGTGCCGAGCGATGCCAACTTCGTGCTCTTCCAGGTGCCCGGCGATCAGCGCCAGGTCTGGGAATCCCTGCTGGCACAAGGGATTCTGGTGCGCGACGTCGGGCTCTCCGGCTGGCTTCGGGTGACGGCCGGGACCCCTGGGGAAATGGACGCGTTCCTGTCGGAGCTGGGGCGCCTGATGAAGCCGGCAGCCAGCCGAACAAGTACCAGGATTGGGGCAGCGTGACGCGCAGCGCGCGGGTGGAGCGCACCACCAAGGAGTCATCGGTGCTGGTCGAGCTCGAGCTCGACGGCACCGGGCAGGCGGAGTCGGAGACGGGCGTCCCGTTCTATGACCACATGGTCGCCCAGCTCGGCAAGCACGCGGGATTCAACCTCAAGGTGGCCACCACCGGGGATCTCGATGTCGACATCCACCACACGGTGGAAGACACCTCGCTCGCGATCGGCACCGCGTTGAAGCAGGCGCTCGGTGACAAGTCCGGGATCCGCCGCTTCGGTGATGCGATGGTGCCGCTGGACGAGGCTCTGGTGAGCGCCGCCGTCGATCTGTCGGGCCGGCCCTACTGTGTCCACGAGGAGCCCGAAGGCCTGGCGCCGATGATCGGCACCTACGACATGACGCTCACCGGCCACATCTGGGAGTCGTTCGTCGCGTCTGCCGCGATCGCGCTGCACGTGCGGGTGCTCTCCGGGCGCAATGCGCATCACGTCGTCGAGGCCCAGTTCAAGGCGGTCGCGCGAGCGCTGCGTGACGCGGTGGCGCTCGACCCCCGCAGCGGCGGGATCCCCAGCACCAAGGGCGTGCTGTGACCGGTCCGAAGGTCGTGGTGCTCGACTACGGCTCGGGCAACCTGCGCTCTGCGGAGCGCGCCCTCGCAAGAGCCGGTGCTGACGTGACGGTGACGGCGGATCTCGAGGCCGCCGCGGCGGCCGACGGATTGGTGGTGCCGGGAGTCGGCGCGTTCGCCGCCTGCGTCGAGGGGATCCGCGCGGTCGGCGGCCATGAGGTCATCGCCGAGCGGGTCGCTGCCGGCCGTCCGGTCCTCGGCATCTGCGTCGGCATGCAGGTGCTCTACGAGGCGGGCGAGGAGCATGGGGTGCGTACGCGAGGGCTCGGCCTGCTCGAAGGCGAAGTGCTCCGCATCGAAGGCGCGAAAGTGCTGCCGCACATGGGTTGGAACGTCGTCTCTGCGGCGCCAGGCTCGATGCTTTTCGCCGGGGTCGATCGCGAGCGCTTCTACTTCGTCCACTCCTACGCAGCGGCCGCGCGCCCGGGCGACACCGTCGCCGAGCACGGCTCGCCGTTCGCCGCGGCCGTCGAGCGCGGCTGTCTCGCGGCCACCCAGTTCCACCCGGAGAAGAGCTCCGACGCCGGCGCCAGGCTGCTCGCCAACTGGCTGGGCCAGCTGTGAGCCTCATCCTCCTGCCGGCCGTTGATGTGACCGCCGGGCAGGCCGTGCGGCTCGTGCAGGGCGAGGCCGGCAGCGAAACCGGCTACGGCGATCCGCTCGAGGCGGCTCTGCGCTGGCAGCGCGACGGCGCCGAATGGGTTCATCTCGTCGACCTCGATGCTGCTTTCGGTCGCGGCCACAATCGCGAACTGCTGGCCGAGGTCGTCGGCAAGCTCGACGTGGCGGTCGAGCTCTCGGGCGGGATCCGCGACGACGCCTCGCTCGATGCCGCGCTCGCGACCGGAGCCGCTCGCGTCAACGTGGGCACCGCCGCGCTGGAGGATCCCGATTGGGTACGCCGGGCCATCGCCCGCGTCGGTGACCGCATCGCTGTCGGGCTCGACGTCCGCGGCAACACCCTTGCCGCGCGCGGCTGGACCCGCGAAGGCGGCGAGCTCTACGAGGTGCTGGCGCGCCTGGACGCCGACGGCTGCTCGCGCTATGTCGTGACCGACGTGCGTCGCGATGGCACGCTCACCGGACCCAACGTCGAGCTGCTCGCGAGCGTCACCGCGGCGACCGACAAGCCCGTCATCGCCAGCGGTGGTGTCAGCACCCTGGCTGACCTGAATGCCATCGCGCAGATCCCCGGCGTCGAGGGTGTCATTGTCGGAAAAGCCTTGTACGCCGGGGCTTTTACGCTCCCGGAAGCGCTCGCTGCGACCCGATGACGCTCGCCGTACGCGTCATCCCATGCCTGGACGTCGACGCCGGCCGGGTGGTGAAGGGCGTCAACTTCACCTCGCTGCGTGACGCCGGTGACCCGGTGGAGATGGCCCGGCTGTATGACGCCGAGGGCGCCGACGAGCTCGTCTTCCTCGACATCACCGCCAGCAGCGGCGACCGCGAGACGACCTATGACGTGGTCCGCCGCACCGCCGAGCAGGTGTTCATCCCGCTGACCGTCGGCGGCGGGGTGCGCAGCCCCGGCGACGTCGACAAGTTGCTGCGCGCCGGCGCCGACAAGGTCGGCGTCAACACCGCCGCGATCGAGCGCCCGGAGCTGCTGACCGAATGCGCCGAGCGTTTCGGGCGCCAGTGCATCGTGTTGTCCGTCGATGCTCGCCGGGTGGATCCACGCAGCGCGACGCCGAGCGGGTATGAGGTCACCACGCACGGCGGGCGCCGCGGCACCGGGATCGATGCCGTCGAGTGGGCCGCTCGCGGCGCCGAACTCGGGGCCGGCGAGATCCTGCTGAATTCCATGGACGCCGACGGCACGACCGCGGGCTACGACCTCGAGATGATCGAGGCCGTGCGTGCGGTCGTCGACGTCCCGCTGATCGCGAGCGGCGGCGCCGGGGGAGTCGGTGACTTCGCGCCGGCGGTCGGGGCAGGGGCTGACGCGGTGCTCGCGGCGAGCGTCTTTCACTTCGGGATGCTGCGGATCGGTGACGTCAAAGCGGCGCTTCGCGAGGCCGGGCTACCCGTCCGCTGAGGCCGCAGCCGCCCCAGCCACGGTGACGGGGCGCGCCGGGTCGAGCGTTCCCGGAGCGCGGCCTCGCAGCGGGCTGGCGATCACGAGACCGCCGGCGGCGACCACCACCCAACCGAGCAGCATTAGCAACGGCTCGGGCCGCCGGACGATGTATTGCCGAGCACGACGAAGATCAACCAGGTCGGGATGATCGCCCAGCGGCTGATGAGCGTCGCCATCAATGACGCCACCACCGTCGCCGCGAGCATCTGCAGCGCCACGACGCCCCATCCCTCGAAGATTGCCCGACCTCGCCGCAAACGTCCAGGCATGCTGTCGAGCGTGCCCGATGCTCCACCCACCGCACCAGCTGCCCCGACACCCCGCTCGGGACGTGCGGTCCGTAGCGACCGCCGCGTCGTCGTGCGCGGGTTCGCCGTGCTGATGCGCGGCGCCCGGCAGCAGAAGCTGGCGTTCACGCTCTCGGTGCTGGGCAGCTCGCTCTGGGCGCTGATGACAGTAGGGCAGGCGTACGTGCTGGGGCGGATCACGGAGAACACCGTCCTGCCGGCCTTCCGGGCGGGACGCGTGGTCTGGGGCTCGCTCGCCGGCGCGGCGCTGCTGATCATGGCGGTGGCGGCGATGAAGGCGCTCGGGATCGCCGGTCGGCGGATCTACGCCGGCCGGGTCCAGTACGAGCTTGGGGCCACGTACCGGCGCAAGATCGCCGCTCGCTACCTAGCGCTCCCACTGCGGTGGCATCAGGCCCATCCGACCGGCCGGCTGCTCTCGCTCGCCAACTCCGACGTCGAGCAGACCTGGGAGCCGATGGCGCCCTTCCCGATGGCCGTCGGCGTCGTGGTCATGCTGCTGGTGACGCTCGGGTTCCTGGTCGCGACCGACCCGGTGCTCGCGATCGTCGGCGGCGTGATCTTCCCCCTCATCGCGGTGCTCAACGTGATCTACAGCCGCCGCCTCGCCCCGCTGATGATCCGGGCGCAGGAGCTGCGCGCCGAGGTCAGCGGGCTCGCGCACGAGAGCTTCGACGGGGCGCTGACGGTCAAGGTGCTCGGCCGCGGCGAGCACGAGACGCAGCGTTTCGCCGAGCGCGCGGGTGAGCTTCGTGACGCGCTCATCCGGGTAGGGCGGCTGCGCGGAATGTTCGACCCGGCGCTCGAGGCGCTGCCGAACTTGTCGGTGCTGGCCGTGCTGCTCGTCGGCGGCCTGCGGGTGTCGGCCGGTTCGCTGGATCCCGGCGGGCTGGTGCGCGTCGCGTACCTGTTCACGTTGCTCGCCTTTCCGGTGCGGGCCATCGGCTGGGTGCTGGCCGACCTGCCGCGCGCGGTCGTCGGCTGGGAGCGCATGCACACGGTGCTCGACGCCGACGACACCATGCCCGCCGGGCAGCGCGAGCTCAACGGGAGCGCCGCACACCCGGCCCGACTCGAGGCCCACGGCGTCGGCTTCGGGTACGGGACCGCGGCGCAGGAACGGATCCTCGACGGGGTCACGCTCGACGTCCCCGCGGGCAGCACCGTGGCCATCGTGGGGCCGACCGGCGCCGGGAAGTCGACGCTGGCACATCTCACCTTGCGATTGCTGGATCCGGACGAGGGCGTCATGACGCTCGACGGGCACGACCTTCGCGAACTGGCCGCCGGAGAGCTGCCGGATGCGGTCGCCCTTGTACCGCAAGGCGCTTTCCTGTTCGACGACACGGTCCGCGGCAACGTGACTCTCGGCGCGGACGTCGACGACGCGGTCCTTGTTGAGGCGCTGGAGATCAGCCAGGCGTCGGCCTTCGTCGGGCAGCTGCCGGACGGCGTCGACACGGTCGTGGGGGAGCGGGGTACGACCCTGTCCGGCGGCCAGCGCCAGCGCATCGCCCTGGCCCGCGCCCTCGCCCGCCGCCCGCGCCTGCTGGTGCTCGACGACGCCACCTCGAGCGTCGACCCGCGGATCGAACGCGCCATCCTGGCGGGGCTACGCGAGTCGCCGGCCACGGTCATCGTCATCGCCTACCGGCAGGCCACCATCGCGCTCGCCGACATCGTCATCTACTTGGAGGACGGTCAGGTCCGGGGCCGGGGGACGCACGATCAGCTCATGGCGTCGGTGCCGGGCTACCGGGAGGTCCTGACCGCGTACGGCGCGACCCATCCGGGCGTCACCGGCGAGGAGTCGGCGGCATGAGCACGCTCTCGCTGGACCGGTCGCTGAACCCGTCGGTGGACCCTGACGCCGGCGGCGCGATCGTGACCTTCCGGCGTGCCTTCCGGATGGCTCCCGAGTTCGCCCGCGGCCTGGGCTTCACGATCTTCCTGGCGGTGCTGTCCACGGCCGGCCGGGTGGTCATCCCCGTCGCGGTCCAGCAGACGATCGACCACGGCCTGGGCGGTGCTTCCAGTGCCTCGGGAACGAAGGTCGACCTCGGCGCCATCCGGGCCTCGCTCGCCCTCGCCGCCGTCGCGGTCGTGGTGACGGCGACCGCGGCCTACCTGCTGAACGTCCGGCTGTTCACGGCAAGCGAATCCGGCCTGGCGTCGCTGCGCGTGCAGACGTTCCGCCACGTGCACGACCTCTCCATGCTGCGGCAGGCGTCAGAGCGTCGCGGGGCGCTCGTCAGCCGGGTGACGAGCGACGTCGACCAGCTCTCGAACTTCCTGCAATTCGGGGGAGTGCAGCTTCTCGTCAGCGTGCTGCAGCTGGCGCTGGCGACCGTGCTGATGCTGGTCTACTCGTGGCAGCTGACGCTGCTGGTCTACGCCTGCTTCACGCCGCTCGCCCTGCTCGCCCGCGCCATGTCGGTGCGGCTGGCACACGCGTACGGACTCGTGCGCGAGCGCGTCGGGCTGGTGCTCTCTGCGGTCTCGGAAGCAGTCGTCGGCGCGGCCGTGGTGAAGGCGTTCGGGGTCGGCGAGCGCACCGGCCGGCGGATCAACGTCGCCATCGGCGCGCACCGCGACGCGGCGGTGAGAGCCCAGCGGCTGGCGGCGCTGACGTTCTCCGGCGGCGAGCTCGTCGCCGGGCTGGCGAACGCCGGTGTGGTCGTGATCGGGGTCTGGCTGGGGGTCGGCGGCCACCTGTCCGCCGGGCGGCTGGTGGCCTTCCTCTTCCTGGTGACGCTCTTCGTCGGACCGGTGCAGGTCGCCACCGAAACCCTGAACGACGCGCAGAATGCGCTGGCCGGCCTGCGGCGCGTGCTCGACGTGCTCGATACCCCCATCGACGTGGTGGATCCGGCGACGCGTCCCACGGGCGGGCGCGAGCTGCCCCCGGGGCCCATCGACATCCGCTTCCACGACGTCGCCTACGCCTATCCGGCCGGACCCGAGGTGCTGCACGACATCAACCTGACGATCCCGGCGCGGGCGCGCATCGCGGTCGTCGGCGAGACCGGCAGCGGCAAGACCACCCTGGCCAAGCTGCTCACGCGACTGATCGATCCGGTGCGCGGTGGCGTCGAGCTCTCAGGTGTCCCGCTCGAGCAGATCGCCTTCATCTCGCTGCGGCGACGGGTCGTCATGGTGCCGCAGGAGGGCCATCTCTTCGAAAGCACCATCGCGGGGAACGTGCGCTACGGCCGTCCCGAAGCGACGGATGACGACATCGCCCGGGTCTTCGACGAGCTCGGTCTCGCCGATTGGATCGCCGGCCTGCCCGCGGGCCCGGCGACCCCGGTGGGCCAGCGCGGCGAATCGCTGTCGGCCGGAGAGCGGCAGCTGGTCGCCGTCGCTCGCGCCCATCTCGCCGACCCCGACCTGCTCGTGCTCGATGAGGCGACGAGCGCCATCGACCCGGCCACGGAGATGCGCCTGTCAGCGGCACTCGAATCGCTGGCGGCGGGCCGGACGACGGTCACGATCGCGCACCGCCTGAAGGCCGCCGAGATCGCCGACGAGGTGATCGTGGTCGACGCCGGACGCATCGTGCAGCGCGGCCGGCACGCCGATCTGGTCGACGTACCCGGCGTCTACCACCGGCTGCACGCCTCCTGGTCGGCGCGCGGCAGCGCTGTGTAGTCGCGTTTTGGGAGAGTTCCAAGGTTCCTGAGCCACAATCTGGGTGTGACCGTGCCCCCGCATTCGTCGTGGCCTGCCAGCGGGCCTGACGAGACGCCTGCCGATCAGGGCGCGACCCGCGAGATCCCGAAGCTGTCTCAAGAGCCTGAACCCGCTGCTTCGCCGTGGTCCAAGCAGTACGCCGGACCGGTCCCGACCTCGCCGGCACCACCGTCCTGGGCGGTGCCGGCGCCATCATCCGCGCCGCCCCTCCCGCCTCCTCCGCCGGAATACGCCCCGCCGCCGGGTCCGTCCGCCGATTGGACGTTCCCGCCCGCGTCCCAGCAGGGCTGGCCCACGGCACCCCAGCAGGGCTGGCCGTCCTCGGGCTCCTCGTCGACATCAAGGCGGGGGCTCTGGACCGGCCTCACCCTCGTCGCCATCGCCCTCGTCGCGACCCTCATCGCCGTCTTGGTGTCGACCACGACGTCCGGGTCGTCGTCGAAGTCGTCCGCCTCAGGCGGTTCGACACTTCCCAACCCGGTGCCGTCGCTGGCGCCGAGTCCGTTGCCCACGCAGTCGCCGAGTACGCCGCAGACCCCGCTGCCCTCGCTCGGCAACGTGACGACACCGCCCGGACTGGCGGCCATCGGATACCACGCGTACTCGTTGAAGACGCTGACCCCGGCGGACGTCGCGCTGGGCCCGGCCGAGATCACCCAGTTCACCAAGTACGGGCTCTCCCGGGTGGTCGGGCTGGAAGCGGTTTCGCTCGGCCCGACGTCTGCGGTGGGCGACGACTGGAATGCCGACATCAACATCCTGCGGTTCAGCACGCCGGCGGCGGCGGCTGCGGAGCTGAACTACTCCAACACCGAGAACAAAAAGACTGCGACGACCATCCCGCTACCCGGGTTCCCGACGGCTACCGCCTTCGTCAACAAGGACGCCGCCACGGGGATCAGCATCGGCGCGTTCACGACCGTGGGCCGTTATCAGGTCGTCGTGATCCTCAGCGGGGTCGCCGGTAACAACCCGACGGATGCCAGCGCGGTCGCCGCGGAAGCGGCAAAGGTGATGAAGGCCGTGTTGCCGGACGCGGCCACGATCGTTCCGGAGCCCTCCACCGGCGGCAACGGCGCGCCGACGGTCCCGGGCTTCCCGACCCCCACCCCGTCAGGCACCCACGCCTGACCGCTATCGCGCATCCGACACCTCGAACGAGGAGACTCGCGGCCCGACCGCGGCTTCGACCTCGTCCTGCGCATTCGCCCCCGCGGGCACGACGACGGCGTCTGGCGCCCGGCGCTCGCCGAGGGACTGCGCTGGGTGGCGGCTGGTCTCGCCGGCGCCGCCTGACCGATACCAGCTGGCAGGATGGATACGTGACACGTCCGAGTTCCCTTGATCCCGCGATCGCGGAGCGCCTCAAGCGCGACCCCGCAGGCCTGATCGCCGCCATCGCTCAGCAGTACGACACGGGCGAGGTGCTCATGCTCGGCTGGATGGACGACGAGGCGCTGCATCGCACGCTCACCACGGGCCGCTGCACCTACTGGTCGCGCAGCCGTCAGGAGTACTGGGTCAAGGGCGAGACGAGCGGCCATCAGCAATGGGTGAAGTCCGTGGCGCTCGACTGCGACGGCGACGCCCTGCTCGTCCGGGTCGACCAGGTCGGCGCGGCCTGCCACACCGGCGACCGCACCTGCTTCGACGCCGCGGTCCTTGGTGCGGTCGTCGGATCGGCGCCGGCCGAGGCTCACTGACCTTGGTCACCGACGGTTCCTTTTATCCCGATCGCGCGGAGTTCACCCGCCTCGCCGCGCAGTATCCGGTCGTCCCGGTCACCCGCCGGGTGCTGGCCGACGGCGAGACCCCGATCGGCGTCTACCGCAAGCTCGCGGGCGGTCCGGGCACCTTCCTGCTGGAGTCCGCCGAGCACGGGCGCAGCTGGTCGCGGTACTCGTTCGTGGGGGTGCGCTCGCGGGCCACGCTGACCGAGCGCGACGGCGAGGCGATCTGGCTGGACGATCCGCCGCCGGGGGTGCCGCTGTCGGGCAACCCGCTGGAAGTGCTGCACGCGTGTGCCAGATTGCTGCGCGCTCCCCGACTGCCCGGCATGCCCCCTTTGATGGGCGGCCTCGTCGGCTATCTGGGTTATGACTTCGTCCGCCGCATCGAGCGGCTGCCGAGCCTCGCCGTCGAGGATCTGCACCTGCCCGAGCTCGGGATGATGCTGGCCACCGAACTCGCCGTGCTCGATCACGACGACGGTTCCTGCCTGCTGGTGTCCAACGCCTTTCCGGCGGCCGCCGCCTCGGTCGACGAGGCCTACGACGCCGCCGTCGCCCACCTTCGCGACATGACCGCGGCCCTTGCCGAGCCGGCGCCCCCGTCGGTCGCGGTGATCGCGTCGCTGCAGGACACCCCGGAGCTGGCCTTCCACAGCCGCACGCCGGCCGGTGAGTACCAGAGCGCGGTCGAGAGCGCCCTCGAGGCGATCCGGGCCGGCGACATCTTCCAGGTGACCGTCAGCCAGCGCTTCGAGGTCGTCACCGACGCCGATCCGCTCGATGTCTACCGCCTGCTGCGCACCAGCAATCCGAGCCCGTACATGTACCTGCTGCGCCTGGCCGGCACCGGAGCCGAGAGCACCGGCGCCGGAGCGGCGACGCTCGACATCGTCGGCTCGAGCCCGGAGTCGCTCGTCACCGTCACCGGCACGGGTGAGGGACTGGTCGCCCGGCTGCACCCGATCGCCGGCACCCGCCCACGCGGCGGCACCGAGGCCAAGGATGCCGAGCTGGCCGCCGAGCTCGTCGGCAGCGAGAAGGAGCGCGCCGAGCACATCATGCTGGTCGATCTCGGGCGCAACGATCTCGGCAGGGTGTGCGAGCCTGGGACCGTCCGGGTCGTCGAATTCGGTGCAGTGGAACGGTTTTCGCACGTCATGCACATCGTCTCGACGGTCGTCGGTGAGGTGCGCGCCGACCTCGACGCCGTCGACGTCCTCACCGCCTGCTATCCGGCCGGCACGCTCACCGGAGCCCCGAAGGTGCGGGCGATGGAGCTGATCGACGAGCTCGAGCCGACCCGCCGCGGGATCTACGGGGGAGGCGTCGGCTACCTCGACTTCGGCGGCGATCTCGACCTGGCGATCGCGATCCGTACCGCGACGATGCGCGCCGGGGTGGCCTACGCGCAGGCCGGCGCCGGCATCGTCGCCGACAGCGAGCCCGACTTCGAAGAGGCCGAGACCCGCCACAAGGCACGGGCGGTGCTGCGGGCACTCGCGCTCGCTGAGACGCTGCGACCCGCCGCGGATGTGCCCGCCTCCCGGGTGCCGTGACCGAGCAGCCGGTGCCGCCGGCCGAGCCTGTTCAGCCGGAGACCGTCGAGCCCGCCCCCGGCAGGACGTTCCCGCGCTCGGCGCTCATCGCCGTGCTCGGGATCGGGCTCGGGGTCGCCGTCGTGCTGCTGGCGTCCTCGCCGACCTGGCTGCGGGTGAGCATCCGGGCCTCACGGACCGACGTGACCCTGAAGGGCAGCAGCGCCGCCGCTGCTGCGGTGCCGCTCGCGCTGGTGGCGGCGGCCGGGCTGATCGCGGTCGCGCTGGTACGCAACTGGGCGCGCCGGCTGCTCGGCGTCCTCATCGCCGCGGCGGGGATAGGGGTGCTGATCGCGGTCATCCGGGTCATCGCCGATCCGAACCGGGTCGCCCGCAACAGCAGCAAGGCGCGGTCGGCGGGCGCGGTCGTCTCGGCGCACCTCGGGGTGCCGCCGTACCTGGCCGTCGTGGGCGGCGTGCTGATCGTCGCGGGGGCGGTCGTCACGGTGCTGCGGGCCGGCACCTGGCCGGGGCCCACCTCGCGCTACGAACGCGCGACTGCACGTGCGGCGCGTCCGGCTGACGACTGGGAGGCCCTCGATAGAGGCGAAGATCCCACTCAGGGCTGACCTGCGCGTTTACCCTCGCAGTTGTGGCGGACGCAAGCTCACCGGGCGGCTCCAAAGGGCTGGTGCTGGTCGTCGAGGACGAGGTGCACATCAGCGACCTGGTGCGGCTCTACCTGCGCCGTGAGGGATTTGGGGTGCACGTCGAGTCCGACGGGCGCGCCGGGCTTGCCGCCGCGCGGTCCCTGCGGCCGGTGGCCATCGTCCTGGATGTCGGCCTCCCCATCCTCGACGGCACCGAGGTCTGCCGCGCGCTGCGGGCCGACGGCGACTGGGTGCCGATCCTGTTCGTGACGGCCCGCGACGACGAGGTCGACCGCATCGTCGGTCTCGAACTCGGCGCCGACGACTACGTGACCAAGCCGTTCTCACCGCGCGAACTCGTCGCCCGCGTCAAGACCGTGCTGCGCCGGGCATCGGGACCGCCCGGCGATGCCCCGGTGCTGAGTGTCGGAGAGGTGAGCCTGGATCCGGCGCGCCGCGCGGTCACCGCGGGCGGGTCGCCGGTGGCACTGACGGCAACCGAGTTCGACCTGCTCGCCATGCTGCTGCGCCGGCCCGGACGCGTCTTCACCCGTGAGGAGCTCCTGTCAGAGGTGTGGGGATACGAGGCCGCTGCCGGCACCCGCACGGTCGACGTGCACGTCGCCCAGCTGCGCGCCAAGCTCGGCGAGCACAGCCCGCTGCGCACCCTGCGCGGCGTCGGCTACACGGCAGGCGCCTGATCCTTGGCCCGCAACGGTCGGCGCACCGGGCTCGCGTCGCGGCTGGTCATCCTGACGACGGCGGTCGCCGGCCTGGCGGTGCTGGTCGCGGGCCTGGTCTCGCTCGGCCTGCTGCGCGGCGCCGCAACGACCGAGGCCCGCCAACAGTTGGGGCGCCAGGCCGATGGCTACGTCGCGCTGATCGATCGCGCCCTCGTCGGCGGCACCGCGACTGCGCGGAAGGCCACGACCTTCAACCGCTTGGTCACGATTCTCGCCGGGCAGCAGATCCGGCTCGAGGCCATCGACTCGACGGGTGCCGCTTGTGGCCGCAACCCCCTCGCACTGCCGGCGAAACTGGCCAGTCAATTGGCGAACGGCCAGTCGATCAGCGCCGTCGCGCGCATCAGCGGCAGCCGCCGGCTGATCGAAGGCCGCCCCCTTTCCAGCGATCAACTCGCTGTCCCGGCGACGGGTAATTGTCAGGCCGTCGGCATCGTGCTGGTCCAGGACGCCGGCGAGGCGAAGGTCATCGCCGACCCGCTCCGCAACCGTCTGCTGATCGCCCTGGGGATCGGTCTGATCGGTGCCGCCGTCGCCGGAGCGTTGCTCGCCAGCCGACTGGCCCGCCCGCTGCAGCACGCGGCGGCCGCGGCACGAGCTTTGGCCGGTGGCCGACGCGACGTCGGCGTGCGGCCCGAGGGTCCGGCGGAGGTCGCCGAGGTGGCCGATGCACTCAACGGGCTGGCCGCCGCGCTCGCCCGCAGCGAGGGACGCCAGCGCGATTTCCTACTCTCGATCTCGCATGAGCTCCGTACCCCGCTCACCGCGGTCAGCGGTCACGCCGAGGCGCTCGCCGATGGGGTCATCACGGGCGAGCAGGAGACCCGCGAGGCCGGCGCCGTCATCCTGTCGGAGTCGCAGCGGTTGAACCGGCTCGTCTCCGACCTGCTCGACCTCGCCCGGCTCGGCGCCGACGACTTCCGGATCGATCTCGCGCCCACCGACCTCGCTGCCCTCGTACGCGCAGCCGAGCAGGTGTGGCGGCCACGCTGCGCGGCGGAGGGGATCGAGCTGCGGCTCGAACTGCCGGCGAGCCCGCTGATGATCGTCACCGACGGCGGCCGGGTCCGCCAGATCCTCGACGGCCTGGCCGAGAACGCGCTGCGGGTCGCGCCGCAGGGAGCGCCGATCGTGTTCGCCGCCGGACCGGACCCGGTGTACGCCGGCTTCGCGATCCTGCAGGTCCGCGACGGTGGCCCCGGGCTCACGCCGGAGGACTGTGCGGTCGCGTTCGAACGCTCCACGCTGTACGAGCGCTACCGCGGGATCCGGCGGGTCGGTACCGGTCTCGGGCTCGCCCTGGTCGCGGGATTGGCGGGTGCACTCGGCGGGAATGCCGCCGCCGGCCGTGCTCCGGAGGGGGGAGCCGCGTTCACGATTCGGCTCCCGTTCGGCTCGCCCTCGCCGATAAATCTGCCGATGACCTGAAAGGCGCCCCGCGTAACCTCAGGACGTCTATTATCTCACTAGACAAAGTCGGCCCGGTGGGGAGTTCGGCAATGCATATTGATCTGCTCATCGCGCTGGCGGGCCTGTTCGTCGGGTTCGTCGTCGGGTTGACCGGCATGGGCGGCGGGGCTCTGATGACCCCGATGCTGGTGCTCTTCTTCGGTGTCCAGCCACTCGCTGCGGTCAGCAGCGACCTCGTCGCGTCGCTATGCATGAAGCCGATCGGCGGCCTCGTTCACCTGCGCCGCGGCACCGTGCACAAGGAGCTCGTGGGCTGGCTCGTCCTCGGCTCGGTACCGGCGGCCTTCTGCGGGGTGCTGCTCTTACGAGCGGTCGGCAACGGCTCGGTCGTGCAGGACACGGTCAAGATTTCACTGGGCGTCGCGCTGCTCATCGCCGTCGCCATGATGATCTTCAAAGCGCTCCTCGACGTGCGCCGCCGGGCCCGCCTCGGCCCTCAGGAGCAGTTCACCGGCAAGATCGCCGTGCACAAGGCGACCACCGTCGCGATCGGCGCCATCGGCGGCCTGTTCGTCGGCATGACCTCCGTGGGATCCGGTTCGCTGATCATCGTGGGGCTGCTGCTGATCTACCCGCAGCTGAAGACCAGCGACCTGGTCGGTACCGACCTTGTCCAGGCCGTGCCGCTCGTCGGTTCGGCGGCGCTGGGCCACATCATCTTCGGCGACTTCTCGCTCGGGCTGACGAGCTCGATCCTGATCGGCAGCCTTCCCGGCGTCTACCTGGGGGCCCGCGCCTCCGCATCGGCGCCGAGCTGGATCATCCGGCGCGCCCTTGCTTTCGTTCTACTGGCCAGCGCGCTCAAGCTGCTGGACGTCCCCACCGCCACCGTCGGCTATGTCCTGCTGGGCGTCGTCGTGGCGGCGCCGTGGGTGTGGATCCGCATCCGTCGCACCATGCGTCGCCGGATCATGCCGAAGGAAGCGCCGGACCTGGAGCAGATCCCGGTTTCCGCCGCCTGAGGGCGTTTGCCAGCTTCCCGGAAGGCGCTGGGAGGCTCGGCGTACCCGGCCGGGCAGGCGCCCGCCCGTACGATCGAGCCGTGGCTGCCACCGTTCTCGACGAGATTCTCGTCGGCGTCCGCGCCGACCTGGCCGAGCGGCAGGCGCAGTGGTCGTGGTCATCCATCCAGGCATCAGCCGCGGATGCGGCGCCCCCGTTGGACGCTTTCGCTGCACTTTCGCGCCCCGGTGCCAGCCTGATCGCCGAGGTCAAGCGGCGCTCGCCGAGTAAGGGTGAGCTGGCGACCATCGCGGATCCGGCGGCGCTGGCGAGTGCCTACGCTGCTGGCGGTGCGTCGGCGATCAGCGTGCTGACCGAGCAGCGGCGCTTCGGTGGCTCTCTCGCCGATCTCGACGCCGTGCGGGCGGCCGTCGACATTCCGGTGCTGCGCAAGGACTTCGTCGTCACCCCGTATCAAGTGGCGGAAGCCCGGGCGCACGGGGCGGACCTCGTCCTGTTGATCGTCGCCGCGCTCGAGCAGCCTTTGCTCGCCGAGTTGCATGACCACATCCGCGAGTACGGCATGACCCCTCTCGTCGAGGTCCACGACGAGGAGGAGGTCGAGCGTGCGGGCCAGATCGGCGCCGCTCTGATCGGGGTCAACGCGCGTGACCTGCGCTCGCTGGCGGTCGATCGCGGCGTGTTCGCCCGGCTGCGCCCGCTCATCCCGCACGGTGCGCTGGCGGTGGCCGAGTCGGGGGTACGCGGGCCGGCGGATGTTGCCGAGTACGCCGCTGCCGGGGCCGACGCCGTCCTGGCCGGTGAGGCCTGTGTCAGCGGCGCTGAGCCCGAAGCCACCGTGGCAGGGCTGGTCGAGGCCGGCGCTGCGGTGCGGGCCGCCCGATGAGCCTGTCCATCGTCCCGGACGAGACCGGCCACTTCGGGCCCTACGGTGGCCGGTTCGTCCCCGAGGCGCTGGTCAAGGCGCTGGACGAGCTCAGTGCCGAGTACGCCGCAGCCCGCCAGGATCCCGGCTTCGTCGCCGAACTCGACGGCCTGCTCGCCAGCTACGCGGGACGCCCTACGCCCATCACCGACGCCCGTCGCCTCACCGAACGCGCGGGCGGCGCGCGCATCCTGCTCAAGCGCGAGGACCTCGCGCACACCGGCTCGCACAAGATCAACAATGTGCTGGGTCAGGCGCTTCTGACGGTCCGGATGGGCAAGAAGCGCGTCATCGCCGAGACCGGCGCCGGGCAGCACGGCGTGGCGACGGCGACGGCGTGCGCGCTGTTCGGTCTGGAATGCGTCGTCTATATGGGCGAGGAAGACACGGTTCGGCAGGCGCTGAACGTCGCCCGGATGCGGCTGCTCGGCGCGACGGTCATCCCGGTGACGAACGGGAGCCGCACCCTCAAGGACGCCATCAACGAGGCGCTGCGCGACTGGGTGACCAACGTCGACACCACGCATTACTGCATCGGCTCCGTGATGGGCCCGCATCCGTTTCCGATGCTGGTCCGCGACTTCCAGCGGATCATCGGGGTCGAGGCGCGCGCCCAGATGCTGGAACTCACCGGCCGGCTTCCTGACGCGATCGTCGCGTGTGTCGGCGGAGGCTCGAACGCGATGGGCATCTTCTCCCCGTTCATCGCCGATACGGGAGTGCGGCTGCTCGGCTGCGAGGCCGGGGGAGACGGGATCGCGTCCGGGCGCCACGCGGCTACGGTGGCCGGCGGATCGGTCGGCGTCATCCACGGCATGCGGACGTATCTGCTGCAGGACGAGGACGGCCAGACGCTGACCACCCACTCGATCAGCGCCGGGCTCGACTATCCGGGCGTCGGCCCGGAGCACGCGTGGCTGCACGACCAGGCGCGCGCCGAGTATCTGCCGGTGGACGACACGGGGGCGATGGCGGCGTTCCGCATCCTGGCGGAAGCCGAGGGCATCCTGCCGGCCATCGAAAGCGCCCACGCCATCGCCGGAGCGCTCGACCTGGCCGCGACGATGGAGCCCGAGCAACAGATCCTGGTCAACCTTTCCGGCCGCGGAGACAAGGACGTCGATACGGCCGCCCGCTGGTTCGGGCTGGTGACCGGCGAAGAGGTGGCCGAAGCCGAACTGTCCAAGGATGTCGCCGAAGGCGAGGGAGAGGGCTGGTGAGCGCGCTGCATCCGCTCGCTGAGGTCTTCGCCCGCGCCAAAACCGAAGACCGCGCCGCGCTGATCGGCTACCTGCCTGCCGGGTTCCCGTCGGTGGCGGGCGGGCAGGCGGCTCTCGAAGCCCTGGTGGAGGGTGGTTGTGACGTCCTCGAAGTCGGGCTGCCGTATTCGGATCCGCTGATGGACGGCCCGGTCATCCAGCGAGCTGTGCAGGCGGCGCTGGACCGGGGGTTGCGGGTCAGCGACGTCCTGGCGACGGCCGGTGCGCTCGCCCCCCAAGTGGCCACCGTCGTCATGACGTACTACAACCCGGTGGACCACTACGGGGTGGAGCGCTTCGCCGCGGGCCTGTCGGCGGCCGGCGTCGCCGGTGTGATCACTCCCGATCTCATCCCGGACGAGGCGGGTCCCTGGCTTGCCGCTGCGACGAAGTACGAGCTCGATCCGGTCTTCCTGGCCGCGCCTTCCTCGACTGATGCGCGCCTGAGCATCGTCGCGGATGCGAGTCGCGGGTTCATTTATGCGGCCTCTGCCATGGGCGTCACAGGTACCCGTACGAGGATCGGGTCAGCCGCGTCGGACCTTGTGGGGCGCCTGCGGGCGGTGACCGACAAGCCGGTCGCGGTAGGACTGGGGGTGTCCAACGCGGCGCAGGCTGCGGAAGTCGCCGGTTACGCCGACGGGGTCATCGTGGGTTCCGCCTTCGTCCGCGCACTGATGGACGCTCCGACCGAGTCCGAGGGGATCGCTGCTGTGCGAGAGCTCGCCGCCCAACTGGCTGAAGGGGTGCGTGCCGGATCATGATCATTACGGCGTCTATCCCGAGCCCGTCCGAGGGCGTCGTCCATCTCGGACCCGTGCCGCTTCGCGGTTACGCGCTCTGCATCGCCGTCGGCGTCATCGTCGGCGTCCTGCTTGCCGAGCGCCGGATGCGCGCTCGCGGGGCGCCCCCCGGCGCCGCGGCCGATATCGCGACCGTCGCGGTCCCGTTCGGGATCATCGGCGCCCGGCTCTATCACATCATCACCACGCCGGATCCGTACTTCGGCAAGGGCGGCCACCCGATCGAAGCGCTGTACATCTGGCGCGGAGGCCTCGGAATCTGGGGTGCCATCGCTGGCGGTTTCCTCGGCGCCTGGCTCGTGCTGCGCCATCGCGGCATCCCGACCAGCATCGCTGCCGACGCCTTTGCGCCGGCCCTTCCCGTGGCCCAGGCCTTCGGCCGCTGGGGCAACTGGTTCAACCAGGAGCTGTACGGCCGCCCGAGCGGCCTGCCCTGGGCATTGCACATCGATCCCTCGCACCGGCTCGCCGGCTACGAGAACGTCGCGACCTACCAGCCGACCTTCCTCTACGAGTCGCTCTGGTGTCTCGGGGTCGCGATGCTCTGTCTGTGGGCCGACCGGCGTTACCGCCTTGGTGGGGGCCGGGTTTTCGCGCTCTACGTCGCTGCGTACACCGCCGGCCGCGGGTGGATCGAGTCGCTACGCATCGACACCGCGCACCGCTTCTTCGGCCTGCGCCTGAACGACTACGTCAGCATCATCGTGTTCCTGCTCGCTGTCGCGTTCCTCATCAAGCGGCGCGGGGCTCGCGACGTGCCCTTCGAGGCGACCGGACGCGAGCGCGTCAGCCTCACGAAAGCCGCTGACACCGCAAACGAAGCCACCATCACGCCGAGCGTGGCAAGCGTGGCCGAACCCGCCGCCGCTGAGGGCGAGGAGCCGGGCGACTCCAAGGCGACTGCCGAATCCGAACCGGCGGTTCGCGACTCTTAGCCGCTGGCGCGCCCAACCTTGGTCGAGTATGCGCTTGGCTTGCGCTTTGGTACCCGACACGCCGTGGCGGGCGACCCAAACCTCAAACGGAGGTGCGGGCCCCGTCGCGTGGCTGGGGGACAGCCGCCGACACCTCATGTTCGCCGGCGAGCACCACGCGGTCGCGGCCACTGGCTTTGGCGGCGAAGAGCGCCTGGTCGGCGGACGAGATCACGTCGTGCAGATCGTCGATGTGCAGTCCCTCGGCCACCCCGAGGCTCACCGTGAACGGCGGCTCGCAGCCCCCGTCGCGGTCGCGCAACCGGGTGCGGACGCGTTCGGCGAGGTCGGCCGCGTCGGGCGCGAGGACGTGCGGGAGCAAGACGATGAACTCCTCGCCGCCGATGCGGGCGACGATGTCATCGGGCCGGGTGACGCTGCGCAGCACCTCCGCGAAGCGGCGCAAGGCGCGGTCGCCGGTCGAGTGGCCGTGCACGTCGTTGAGGTTCTTGAAGTTGTCGAGGTCGGCCATGACCAGGCTGTAGTGCTCGGCGCCGTCGAGCATCGAGGTCGCCCGCTCCTCGAAGCTGCGCCGGTTCAGCAGGCCGGTAAGCGGATCCGTGGAGGCCTGCAGCTGGCTCTTGGTGAATGCGCGGGTCGCGCCGATGGTCGCGCCCGTGCGGCCGGCGATGGTCTGAAGCGAGCGCTGCACCTCGCGGTCGATCGGCTGGTCGGCCTCGCGTACCGAATGCAGCACGCCGACGGCTTGACCCCGGCTCGACATTGGCAGGCACAGCGCCGTCAGCGTCTTACCCGACGCGTCGGCACGGTCCCGCAGGAACTGGCACGAGTCGAGCGCGCCGCTGTCGGGAAAGTGGTGGGACTGCGACGTCGACATTGCCGGGCAGTCCCACGGGGAGACAACCTGGCAGCCCAGATGAGGCAGCGATCCTTCGGCGAGGCGCAGCTCTCCCGCGGCGAGCGGGGCACGCCGCAGGTGGGCGCGCGAGGAATCGGCGATGAGCGCTTCGGTCGACAGCGACTCGTCGATGGAGTCTGCCGCGCGCATCGTGACCTTCAGGACATCCGCTTCGGTACGCGAGCGCTCGAGCGCCCGGTTCAGCTTGGCGCCGAATTCCTGACGGTCGGCCTGGCTCTGCAGGTCGGCCTCGCGATCCTCGATCTTGCGGTACAGCGGCTCGAACGAGTAGCGGACGATGAGAAAGCAGCTCACCGCCGCGGTGATGCCGGAGCCGATGGCGATCGTGGCCGCGTCGTGCCACGCGTCGCGCATGAGGGGGGCGAAGATCGCCATGAGGATGCCGCACGCCAGGCACAGCGCGTAGCTCCGGCGGCGGCGGCGGGCCTGCCGCTCGTCGGCAGCCCCCCGGCTGCCGGTACGGACTAAAGTCACCTTTCGGTTATCGGATGCGCCCCGCCCGGCTGTAGCGCCGGCTTGCGAGGTTGGACCGGATGCGCTAATCGTTTTAGTTCACCCGGCGGTCGTGCCCTTCCCAGAACGGGGCGCGCAATTCTCTTTTCAGCACTTTGAGCGCCCCGGATAGCGGGAGAGCGTCGGTCCGGAATTCGATGGATTTCGGCACCTTGTAGCCGGCGATCTGATCGCGGACGTGCTGGCGCAACTCCTGCTCGCTGACCTCCTGACCGGGGTGCAGGACGACCACTGCATGCACCGCCTCACCCCACTGCCGGTCGGGGATGCCGATCACCGCCGCCTGCGCGACCGCCGGATGGTCGGTGATCGCGTTCTCCACCTCGGTGCTGTACACGTTCTCGCCGCCGGTGATGATCATGTCCTTGAGCCGGTCGACCAGGAAGAGGTAGCCGTCCTCGTCCAGGTAGCCCGCATCGCCGGTGTGGTACCAGCCGCCGCGGAAGGCAATCGCGGTTTCCTCCGGCCGGTTCCAGTATTCGCGCATGATGTTGCCCGCCCGGGCGCAGATCTCGCCGCTCACGCGGGGGCCGAGCACGTTGCCCACCGGGTCCTGGATCGTGAGCGCGACTCCGGGCAGCGCCTGGCCCGCGGATTGCAGCCGGGGCGATCCCGGGACGTGATCCTCCGGTTCCAGAAGCGTCAGCAATGCTGCCGCTTCGGTCATCCCATATCCCTGCGCGATCTGCAGTTTCGGGTAGTCGGCGATCAAGCGGTCCAGCAGCCCGGCTGGCATCGGCGAAGCCCCGTAGGTGAGCCGGCGCAGCGAGCCGAAGGTCTCGGGGGTGAAGTCCGGGTGGCCCATCGTCATCGCGATCATCGTCGGGACCATCACCGTGCTGGTGACGGCGAACCTCGGGATCGCGGCGATGACCGCTGCCGGATCGAAGAACGGCACGAAGGCGGTGGTGCCGCCGAACGCCGGCACGACGGCGATCCCACCGAAGGATGCGGCGTGAAACATCGGGGTCTGCAGCAGCTGGACCTCGTCCTCGTCCACCCGCCACCGCAGCCCCGTGTGGTAGGCCGTGAGCGTCATCGCCCGCTGCTCCAGGAGCACCCCCTTGGGCAGCCCGGTGGTGCCGCCGGTGTACATCAGGACGCACGGATCGGACTCCTCCGGCTCCTCCCAGTCCGCACCGGCCGCCGAGCCGTGCGCCAACACTTCCTCGTACATCAGGTCGGCGGCGATGCCTTGCGGGACGGGCGCGTCGGGCGTGCTGTCGGCGATGAGGACGACGCATTCGACGCCCGCCTCCTCGCGTACCGAATTGATCACGGCCGCGAATAGCGCGTCGGTAAAGACGACCTTTGCCCCCGAGTCGCGTAACACGTGAGCGAGTTCGCGGCCGGAAAAGCGCAGGTTCAGCGGGTTGATCACCCCGGCGCCGAATAGTGCCGCGTGCCAAAGCTCCAAATGCCGCGCCGAATTAGCAGCCATGACGCCGAACCGTTCACCGGGCACGATCCCGAGGCGCTTGCGCATGCCGGCGACCAGCCGCTGCACCCGCTCGATGTGCTCGCTGTAGGTGCGGGGGACCCCGTCCTCGCTGATAAGGACGCGTTCGGATGCCCTCCGGGACGCCGTGCCGAGCATCAGTCGCGGAAAGACGAGTTCACGCATGGACGCTTTGTACCGCCTCGACGGCCCTGCTCGCAGGTCCAGTCACCGCTGTGGCATCAGTCCAGCGGTGCCGTTATCGCTCGGCTGATCTCGCAGAACATGGCACACTCGACAGGGTCAGCACCTGCTGCGTAATCTGCAGGTAACACGAGCAGCGTCGCTTGTTTCTCCCTTCCGCGCGCAGGCGCGCGCCCGGACAGCGTCGTCCGATTTCGAGCACATTACGAGACGGATGGACGGCACTATGCCTTCTCGGCAGGGTCTTTACGACCCCCGCTTCGAACACGACGCCTGCGGGGTGGCGTTTGTCGTGGACACCCATGGCCGGGCGAGCTCGGACATCGTGTCCAAGGGCCTGACCGCGCTGCGAAACCTTGATCATCGCGGGGCGTCCGGCAGCGACCCGAAGGTCGGGGACGGCGCCGGCATGCTCGTCCAGGTTCCTGACGCGTTCCTGCGCGAGGTCGCACCGGTCTCGCTGCCGGAAAAGGGCGCGTACGCCGTCGGCATCGCCTTCCTGCCCCGCGAGGCGGGCGAGCGCGACGCGGCCCTGCAGATGCTCCGCAAGATCGTGCGCCAGGAGGGGCTCACGCTGCTGGGCTGGCGCGAGGTGCCGGTCTGCGGCGACTCGATCGGCGAAGCGGCGCGCGAGGTCGAGCCGGTCATGCGGCAGCTGTTCCTGTCCGGCGCGAGCGGGATGGACCTCGAGCGGCGGGCGTTCTGCGTCCGCAAGCGTGCGGAGCGGGAGGCGGGTGTCTACTTCCCGAGCCTTTCCGGACGCACTCTCGTCTACAAGGGGATGCTGACCACCAACCAGCTGCCCGCCTACTTCCCCGACCTGTCCGACCCCCGCTTCGCCAGCGCGATCGCCTTGGTGCACAGTCGCTTTTCGACCA
>DATAVO010000028.1:0-17303 GCA_036267695.1 Frankiaceae bacterium | reverse complement strand
GATCGTCGACCGTGGATATGCGTGGCGCAAAGGCAGCGCACTGGTGCCCACCTGGATCGCGTTCGCGGTCGTCAACCTGCTCGAGGAGCACTTCGGCCGGCTGGTCGATTACCAGTTCACCAGCAGCGTCGAAGACGACCTGGACGAGATCGCCGCCGGCTCACGCAACCGCGGCGAGTGGCTGACCCGCTTCTACTTCGGCAGCCCGGAGGGGCGCGAGGGTGGGATGGCCCGCGCCGGCGGCCTGAAGAAGATGGTCGAGACCCGGCTCGCCGACATCGACGCGCGCGAGGTCAACTCGATCCCCATCGGCGAGACCCCCGAGGGGCAGCCGATCATGGTGCGCGTCGGGCGCTACGGGCCGTACATCTCGGTCGGCAGCGGCGAGGACACCGCTCGTGCCAGCGTGCCGGAGGATCTGGCGCCGGATGAGCTGACCGTCGAGCGCGCCCTGGAGCTGCTGGCCCAGCCGAGCGGCGATCGCGAGCTCGGCATCGACCCCAGCAATGGGGAGCCGGTGACCCTCAAGATCGGGCGCTACGGGCCGTACATCGAGCGGGGTGTGCCCGCCGAGCCGGCTCCTGCAGGGGCCAAGAACGGCAAGGCCAAGACGGCCGCGCCGGCGCTGACCCGGGCGAGCCTGTTCAAGGACATGGACCCCGCGACGGTCACGCTCGATGAGGTCCTGCCGCTGCTGACACTCCCGCGCACCCTCGGCACCGACCCTGAGAAGGGCGAACCGGTGACGGCGCAGAACGGGCGCTACGGGCCATACGTCAAGAGGGGCAGCGAATCTCGCTCGCTCGCCACCGAGCCGCAGCTGCTCACCGTCACGCTCGAGGAAGCCCTCGCACTGCTCGCCCAGCCGAAGCTGCGTGGTCGGGCGGCCGCCGCGCCGCCGCTGCGCGAGCTCGGCGATGACCCGGTCAGCAACAAGCCGATGGTCATCCGGGAAGGCCGGTTCGGTCCGTACGTCACCGACGGCGAGACCAATGCGAGCCTGCGCAAGGGCGATTCGATCGAGGAGATCACCGCGGCCCGCGGGAGCGAGCTGCTGGCCGATCGGCGCGCTCGCGGTCCGGCGCCCGCGAAGGCACGGCGCGGCCGGGCACCGGCGAAAAAGGCGCCGGCCAAGAAGGCAACGAAAGCGGCGCGCGCCCGCAAGCCGTGAGCGGCTACTTCTTGGCCTTCGAGGGCGGCGAGGGCACCGGCAAGACGACGCAGCTACGCGTGCTCGCCGACGCCCTTGCCGAGCGCGGGTTCGACGTCGTCGTCACGCACGAGCCCGGTGACTCGCCCGTTGGCGCGCAGCTTCGGCAGCTGCTGCTCGACCCCGCCACGGTCGTCACCGCGCAGACGGAGGCCCTGCTCTACGCCGCGGACCGGGCCGAGCACGTCGCCCATGTGGTGATGCCGGCCCTGGCTCGCGGAGCCATCGTGCTCACCGACCGCTACATCGATTCCTCCATCGCCTACCAGGGTTTCGGCCGCGGCCTCGAGGTCGACGAGGTCATCCGGACCTCGCGCTGGGCGACCGGCGGCCTGCTGCCGCGCCTGACCCTCGTGCTCGACCTTCCCGTCGAGGACGGGCTGCGGCGTGCACGTGGCCGCAGCGGGCGGGCGGACCGGCTGGAAGCGGAAGCCCTCGACTTTCACGAGCGCGTCCGAGCTGGTTTCCTGGAACTGGCAAAGGCCGATCCCGCGCGCTATGCCGTCATCGCGGCAACGGGCGCTCCGGACCAGGTCGCCGATGCGATACGAGCCGCGGTCTTCGGGCTGCTGGAGATTTCCGGGGAGGGTGCGTGACGGCAGCAGCTCTCGCGCCTCTCGGCGGGGTGTGGGCCGGCCTGACCGGGCAGCATCACGTCGTCGGCGAGCTCGCCGAGGCGGCGGCGGGTCACGGGATGAGCCAGAGCTGGCTGATCACCGGGCCGGCCGGATCGGGCCGTTCCGTGGTCGCGCTCGCCTTCGCCGCCGCGCTGCAGTGCGAGACGCGTACCGGTTGCGGCCATTGCCCCGGCTGCGAGGCCGTGCTCTCCCGGGTGCACGCCGACCTCGTCATCGTCTCGCCCGAGGGCCTGTCGATCGGCATCGACGACGCCAAGGAGCTGGTTCGCAAGGCGGCCACGCGGCCGTCGGTCGGACACTGGCGCGTGATGATCGTCGAGGATGCCGACCGGTTCACCGACGAGGCCGAGAACACGTTCCTGAAGACGCTCGAGGAGCCGCCCGAGCGCACCGTCATCCTGCTGTGCGCGCCGTCCCCGGCCGACATGCTGCTGACGACGGCATCGCGCTGCCGCAAGGTCCGGCTTCGCGTGCCCTCGAGCACCGACCTCACCGACGCCTTGGTCGCCGAGGGTGTCGATCCCGCCATTGCGGCGTTCGCGGCGCGCGCCTCCCAGGGTCATCTCGGACGCGCGCGCCGGCTGGCGACGGACGAGGCGGCCCGCTCGCGGCGCGCTGATGTGCTGCGGCTGCCGACCCGGCTCGCGGGCGTGGCCGACGCCCTCGCTGCCGCCGCCGATCTCTACGAAGCAGCGGTCGAGGAGTCCGGCGCGTCGTCTGCCGACCGTGACCTCGCGGAGCTGGCGTCGCTGGAAGGCGTCCTGTCCGGCGGGCGCGCGGGCAGCAAGCCATCCGGCGGGCGAGCCGCCACCGGTGCGGTGAAGGTCCGCGGCGCCGCCGGGGCGGTGAAGGACCTGCAGAAGCGGCAGAAGTCGCGCGCCAACCGGGGAATCCGTGACGTGCTCGACCTCGCGCTCATCGATCTGGTGGCCTGGTATCGCGACGTGCTCGCGATTCAGGTAGGCGCCGAGGTCGAGGCGATTCACGACGATCAGCGCACGGCCATGGAGAAGGCGGCGCGCGACAGCCGTCCGGAGCAGACCCTCGCCCGGATCGAAGCTGTGCTGGCCTGCCGGCAGTCGCTCATCGAGTACACCGGGGTCGCGCCGCAGTTGGCCGTCGAGTCGCTGGCGGTCAAGCTGCAGCAGCCGACCGGCTGACCGAGGGGCGAGGCGGGCGGGCAAGGACTACGCTGCCGCCCGGAGGTAAGCAACGTGACCCGGATGTGCGCGGTGTCGTTCGACCGGAACGGGAAGCTGTACTACCTGGATCCGGGCACACTCGAACCCAAGGTCGGCGATCTGGTGCTGGTGCCGACCGACGACGGTCCCGAAGTCGCCGAATGCGTCTGGGCGCCGGAGTACCTCAGCGATCCCGTCGGCGGCCTCCCGGTACTCGCGGGCATGGCCACCGAGGCCGACGTCGAACGCACCGCCGACGCCCGCAAGAAGCGCGCCCAGGCTCGGGTGGCGGCCAAGCGGCTCTCGCGAGAGCTCGCCCTGGACATGAAGATCGTCGCGGTCGACTACGTGACCACCGCCAACCGCTACACCGTCTACTTCACCGCCGCCCACCGCGTGGACTTCCGCCAGCTCGTACGCGACCTGTCGCGCACCCTCTCGGGGCGGGTGGAACTGCGTCAGCTCACCGCGCGCGACGAAGCCCGCGTCCAAGGCGGCATCGGGCCGTGCGGGCGCGACCTGTGCTGCTCGACGTTCCTCAAGGACTTCGAACCGGTCAGCGTCCGCATGGCGAAGGATCAGGACCTGCCGCTCAACCCGCTGAAGATCAGCGGCGCCTGCGGCAAGCTCATGTGCTGCCTGAAGTACGAGCACCCGCTCTACACCCAGTTCAAGGCTTCAGCGCCGGCAATCGGCGAGACGGTCGACACGGAGGAGGGACGCGGCCGCGTCGTGAACCATGACGTGCCGCGCGATCAGGTCGTGGTGCGCCTCGAGGACGGCGGCCGTCGCACCACCTGCTCACGCGCGTCGGTCTGCGGCTCCCGCCATTCCCACGAAACCCGTTCATGATCAACGCTGCCATGATCTTGGTCACGGGTCGAAGCGGTAGCCCATCCCGCGCAGGGTGGTCAGCACCTTGCGGGTCGGCGGGTGCTTTTCGATTTTCGCGCGTACGCGACGGATGTGCTCGGTGACCGTCGCCGGGTCCTGAAAGCGCGTGCCCCATACGTGTTCGAGCAATTCCTCGCGGCTGAACACCTCGCGGGGATGGCGCGCCAGAAAGGCGAAAAGCTCGTATTCGCGGGCGGTCAGGTCGATCTTCTCGCCGGCGATGTGGATCTCCCGCGCACGCGGGTCGATGGTGAGGTCGCCGTAGACGAGCGGCTCGGCACCGACCGGCCGGCGTTCCTCGCCACCGGGCCGACGCCGCAGCCGGGCGCGTACCCGGGCCACGAGTTCGCGCAGCGAGTAGGGCTTCAGCACGTAGTCATCAGCGCCGAGTTCGAGTCCGACGACGCGATCCACTTCCTCGCCGCGGCCGGTGAGCATGATGACCGGCACATCGCTCAGCTGCCGCAGCCGCGAGAGCACCGCGAAGCCATCCAGGCGCGGCAGGCCGATGTCGAGCACGACGAGATCGATGCCCGGGTTGGACTGGAAGAGGTGGAGCGCCAGCTCGCCGTCCGCGGCTTCGATGACCCGATAGCCATACCGCTCGAGACTGCGAGCCAGCGCGAGTCTGGAGCCTTCGTCATCCTCGGCGACGAGAAGGGTGGCCGACTGCGCGTCGGCAGAGCCGTGCTTCGCCTCCTGTGCGGCGGCTCCCCCAGTGGTCATGGGGGTGAAGCGTAGCGGGGCGCGCCCCTTAGCGTCAGGCGGATGGGGCAGCCGTCAGACGGGGCAGCCATCCGGCCCGCAGGCATCACCGTTTGACGCGTCTCCCCCGACGGTCAGAAGCGTCGGGACGGGGTGGCTTTCAGCCCACGCCTGTTCGAGAACTTCAAGCAGCGCGGCGGGCGGCTGAGCCCCAGAAACCCCGTATTTACGGTCGATCACGAAGAACGGAACCCCACTGATACCGAACGCCTGCGCCTCACGCTGGTCTTCACGAACGTTCGGAAGGTAGCTTTGCCCCTCGAGCGCCGAGCGCACCTCGGACGCATCGAGACCCGCTTCCGCGGCGAGCCGGACGAGGGTCTCACGATCGGCGACCGCCTCGCCCTCGGTGAAGTACCCCCGCAGCAAACGCTCCTTGACCGCGTCTTGAACCCCGCGCAATCCGGCGAGATGGATGACCTGATGCGCGTCGACGGTGTTGGCCCGCACCGCTCGCTCGAAGTGGAAGTCGAGACCTTCGGCAGCGGCGGTGGCTGTCATCGAGTCGAGCATCTGCCTCGCCTGCTCGACATCCATCCCGTACTTGCGCGCCAGCCGCCCGGCGTAGTCCCCTTCGTGCCGAGCGCCGCTCACCGCACTCGGGTCGAGTTCGAAGGCTTTCCACTCGATCTCGACGTCGTCGCGATGCGCGAACTCTGCGAGCGCCTTCTCAAAGCGCCGCTTGCCGATGTAGCACCAAGGGCACACGACGTCGGACCAGATCTCGACCTTCACCAAACCTCCACCGCTGACTTGCGTTTTGAGGGCAACTTCCTTGTGCAACGCGAAGCGACGGTCGGAGCATCCCGCGCGCTCGGGAAGCGGCCGTAGGCGGCGGCTGTGGCAGACTGGCGGGGCGCCAAACGCCAGGGTAAGGGGCCGCAGACGCACGCCGGAGTAGCTCAGTGGTAGAGCAATCGCCTCGTAAGCGATAGGTCAAGGGTTCAATCCCCTTCTCCGGCTCAAGACGTGACGAGTACACCCGGCAACGGGTCGTGGCAGGAGGGACCGTGAGCGACGCGAACACCGACGCCGACCGGCGCGCCAAGGGTCTCGACATGTTCACGCAAGTGAGCGGGTTCGCGGCGCCGAGCGTGCAGGGCCCTTTCATGGAGGTGATGGTCGACCAGGTCTTCGCGGAGGTCTGGAACCGGCCCGGTCTCACCCGCAAGGAACGCCGCTGGATCTCGCTGACCTGCGTCGCGTCCGCGGGTATCGGTGACGCGCTGGCGGTGCACGTCGGCGGCGCACTCTCCTCGGGCGACATCAGCATCGAGGAGCTACGCGAGTTCGTCACCCACTTCGCTGCCTACGCCGGCTATCCGAGGGCGTCGCTGCTGCACACGACGGTCGAACGTGTCTGGAACCAGCAGCAATCCTGACGCTGGGCAATCACGCAGCCTGACGCGCGAGCGCAAGGGAACGGCCGTGCTCGCGCGCGATCTGCTCGGACTCCTGGCGGATCTCGGCGGCGAGATCGGTAAAAGCGTCGAGAGCGGGGTTGACGCCGACGAGCGTGAACTCACGCTCGACCCTGCCGCGGGGAGAGCTGAGCGCTAGGTCCGCGTCTCGATCGCTGAGCGCAGCTGCAGCGCGAGCGTGTGGTCATCCGATCCGTCGACGTCCAGCATCGTGATCGATCCGGCCGTGGCCCGGTCGATGAACATGCACTCGGTTCCCGTGAGGTCCGGATACTGGACGGTTCCGCAGACCATCTGCCCGCCGAGCGGTCCGGCGTCAACCTTGGAAAACGTGGTCAGCGGTATTCCATTTGCCGTCTCGTCATTGTGCGCGCCGCGCTCCTCGGCGGCGATCCCGGTGCCGAAGTCGCGTGAGGGCACGGCGAATTTGCCGATGACGACAACCGCGCGCGGCTTGCCACTGGGAATCTGGTAGCCCCCGGTCAAGTGCGTGACGTACTGGAGCCCGGTTTTCTGGGCATCCAGGGCTTGCAGCTGATCCGCCAGCGCGCCCGTGATCTTCTGCAGCCCCGCCGCAGCGTCGGGCATCTGGATCGTCGTGTTGTTCGCCGCATTTTTGGAGGCCGTGTTGTCCTGCGCCCGCGCCACGAAACCCCCGCCAATGCCCAGGGCGATGATGACCGCGACAGCGGTGATCACCTTCGAACCCCGGCTGCGGCGGTGCGTGATAGGCGGCGTGAGGCGCGTGGAGTACGGCTCGCGGGCGTAGGGCGGCAGCACGTACTCCGAATACGCAGGCGCCGGCGGCGGTGCGAGCGCCACCGCGGTCTGCTGCGGCGGAGCCTGCCGCGGCGCCGGCACGGTCGACGCGCCCCAGTGCGCGCCGTCCCAATAGCGCAGATCCGGAGATCCCGCGGGGTCCGGATACCAGCCAGAAATAGCAAACATAAGCCTCATTTTCCAGGCGAAATCAGGGTTTCTCAATCCGCCGTTCGGCCCATTCCGGCGCGGTAGGGATCCCCCCATTTCGGTCCGCGAAATGCAAGCGGCATGATCGCGTTGGAGAACCCCTGGAGGCCGTAGTGACGTCGATCGCCGACAGTTCCGCAGCAGCACTCGTGACGGCCGCCGTCGCCGAGGCATCAGGGCGCGGGGTCGGCATCAGCGTGGCGGTCGTCGACGATGCAGGCAGCCTCGTCGCGTTCCATCGCATGACACCGGCACCGCGGTTCAGCGCCGACTTCGCCATCGCGAAAGCCCGTACGTCTGCGACGTTTTCGGTGCCGACCTCGAGCCTCGAGGACCTCTACAGGGAGCGCCCGGCTTTCGCGCACAGCTTCGTGGCACAGGGCAATTACTTCCTCGGCCGCGGCGGAATTCCGATCTTTTCCGGCGGCGAGCGGATCGGCGCCATCGGCGTCAGCGGCGCCGACGCCCACGGTGAGGAGGACATCGCCGTCACCGTCATCTCCGCCGCCGACGGTCTCGAACTCGCCTGATTCCCAAGCCCTTCGTCTCACCCCAGCAGAAAGGTCCCACCATGACCAACACGGAAATTCCCGGCGAGATCCCCGGAGTCATCGGCGGCTCGGTTCCCGACCACGGCTTCGATTCCCTCATCGAGGAGGTACGCCGGCCCACGGGCGCCCCCCGCAGTGAAGTCGAGGAAGCCTTCGCGGACTACCAGTTGGTCTCGGCAGAAGCCGCCAGCAGCGGCAACTGGGACAAGTGGGCCGACCAGTTCACCGATGACGCGATCTACGTCGAGCACCACTACGGGATCATGCGCGGCCAGCCGGCCATCCGGACCTGGATCAAGTCGGTCATGACCGGGCCTGCGGCGAACATGGACTTTCCGGTCGTGCACTACGCGATCGAGGACGACGTCGTCTACAGCTACATCCTCAATCGCTTCCTGGGGCAGAACGGCGGCGAGCCGTACCAGTTCCCGGTCGTGACGATTCTTTGCTACGCCGGCGATGGCCGCTGGTGCTACGAGGAAGACGTCTACAACCCGATGGAAGGCGCCCGCATGATGACGGCGGTCCAGGCCCAGGGTTGACCCGGCTGCAGATCCGGGTGCCCGTCGAAACGGCCACAACTTTTGCTCAGTCGCCCGCCTCTATCGGCGTGTCGGACCCGACGCGCCGGGCGGTCGAACAATCTTGTGGCCGTTTCGGCGACGGAGGCACCGGGGAGGCGGCGACAGGCGCCTGCTAGTACGCGTAGCCCTGGGAGGAGGAGGAGGAGCTCGTGATCGGCGCGCCCGCCGGGCTCAGCAACCACCACTTGGCGCCGAAGGCGGTGCTGCCCTGGCCGTTCGTCTGACCAGCAGCGGTATCGCCGGAGAAGTAGTAGAGCGGGTGGCCCTTGTAGGTCACCTGCCGGCTGCCGTCGGAGCGGGTGAGGGTGCCGATGTCGCCGGCGTTGACGCCGGTGCCCGACATCGCGGCCGAGCTGGAGGTGAGCGGTGGCCAGGCGCTGACGCAGGCACCCGTGCAGGTGGACTTCATGGCGGTGTCCGACGCGAATTCATACAGCGACTTACCGGATCCGTCAGTGAGATACGCGCCGGCAGCGCCGCTCTTCATGTCGAGAGTGACCGACGAGCCACTCGCCGCCGAGCCGGTGGCGGCCGCGGGAGTGGTTTTGGACCCGGAGCTGGAGCCGCACGCGGCTGCGGCGAGAGCGATCGTCGCCACGGGGAGCGCGATCCGGACGGCGGGCGATCCGAGCATTCGGTGGGCAGACATGGCGGGGTCCTTTCATCGGCGAGAGCGCAAGTCCTGTTCAGCCGGGAAGACGCTCCGGACCTGCGTCCCGTTCAATCACCGAAAGTGGCGTGCATCACAGAGGCCCGCTGAACCCGGGCGTCCACCTGAACGTCTTGTGGGTATGCGATCCGCCCGCCGCCAACCGAACTCTCGTGGCGGAGCATCATGACGGCCGTGGCAGTCGGCCCCAGGGATGGCGAGCTGCTACGCGCACTGCACGACGAGCACGCCGCGGCTTTGTGGTCGTACGTCACCGGTCTCCTGCACGGCGATCGCGTGCGCGCCCAGGACGTCGTCCAGGAAACCCTGCTGCGGGCCTGGCGCAACCCCGATGCGATCGCCGACCCGTCGACCTCGCGCAGCTGGCTCTACACCGTCGCGAAGCGCATCGTCATCGACGATTGGCGGGCGGCCCGCCGGCGTCCCGAGGTGGTCACCGATGAGGTGCCGGAGATCGCCGTCGCCGACGCGACGGAGCAGTCCGTCAACCGGCAGCTGGTGCTGGCCGCGGTACGGCAGCTGTCCACCGAGCACCGCGAGGTGCTGCTCGAGTGCTACTTCCGGGGTAAGAGCGTCGCGGAGGCCTCGCGAGCGCTCGGGGTTCCGGAGGGAACGATCAAGTCGCGTACGCACTACGCCCTGAACGCCTTACGCGCGGCGATCAACGAGAGGGGAGGAGCGGCATGAGTGAGCTCGACGCGTTCGAACACGATGACGCCGCGTACGTCATGGGGCTGCTGTCCGATGACGACCTCGCCGCCTTCGAAGCTCACCTGATCACGTGCGAGGCATGCCGCCGGCGGGTAGCCCAGTTGCAGCCGACAGCCGGCTTACTCGCCGCCGTCGATGCGCAGGACCTGATGGATGCGCTGGCACCCGACCCCGTGCCGCCGAGCCCGCTGCCCGAGACGCTGCTCCCCGGGCTGCTTCGCCGGGCGGGGGTCCAAAGGCGCCGGCAGCGCTGGCTTTCAGCTGGCATCTCCGGCCTTGCCGTCGCCTCGCTCGTGGCACTCGTGATCGCGGTGTGGCCGGCCGGCAGCGGCGGCAGCGGTGGCAGTCAGCAGGCCCTCACGGCTCTCACCGACACACCGCTGCGCGCCTCGGCCGCCGTCACGAGCGTCAGCTGGGGAACGCGCATCAGCCTCGACTGCGACTACTACGGGCTGGCTCAGAATGCGGCGAAGGGTGCCTCGTACGCGCTCACGGTCGTGGCAAAGGACGGCTCCCGGCATGTCCTCGGGACCTGGACCGTGGCGCCGGGCCGGCACACCAAGTTCACCAGTGGCACCGCACTGCCTGACTCGGACCTGCGCAGCATCCAGATCACCAGGAACAACGGCACCCCGATACTGGGGCTCGATCTCTGATCTGGCTCTGATCCGGAGCCGTTCGGGCTAGGCCGACGTGACCGCGAAGTCGATCCCGTTGGCCATCAGCCGCGCGCGCAGCACCGGACCCATGGCTGCGGCCGTCGTCACCATGCCCGCGGTCTCGGGGAGCTCATCGAACGCCAGGCAGAGCGCTGACTCCGCGAGCATCTTCGACGTCTCGCCATAGCCCGGATCGCCCCCGCTCACCTGCGTGTCGACGCGCTTGCCGCCTCCCTCGCCGACGAACCGGACCCGAAACCACGACTTCTCGATCTGCTCGGGCGACGGCCCCTTCCCCGCGGGCATGGCCTTGAGGAGCAGCGGACGAGCCGGCGGCAGCTGCGCGATCGCCACGAAGGCACCGATGCCGCCCACGGCCGCCGCCGCGACGGCCGGATTCTTGAAGGCCGCGCAGTGGCTGTAGCTGAAGTCCGGACCGTAGCGGGGCAGGGCCGCCGCCGAACGCACGACGATCTGCGGGTCGACCGTGGGCATCGGCAGTACCCAGCGACCGATCCGCTTGTCATAGCCCGGACGCGCCACGACCGCCCGCACCCGGCGGCCATCGGCGGGAGCGGGTTCGGCCGCCCGACGTTCACGGTGCGCCGCGCTCGCCTGCCGCAGCCGTGACATCGCCCCGACGCTGGAGGCGAAGGTGCCGCCGGACGGCCGTCCGCCGGCGGTGACGTAGCCGTGCAACTCGATCGGCACGTCCTCGGGGAGCTGCTCGACGGTGAACTGGGCACCGAGGTCGTGTGGGATCGAGTCGAAGCCGCACGCGTGCACGATCCTGGCGCCGCTGCGCTCGGCCGCCTCGTGGTGCGCGAGATACATCCGGTCGACGAACTCGGGCTCGCCGGTGAGGTCGACGTAATCGGTGCCGGCCGCCGCGCAGGCTTCCACGAAGGGCTCGCCGTACTGCAGGTAGGGCCCGACCGTCGTGATGAGCACCGCTGCCGAGTCGGCAACGGCACGCACCGACGACGCCTCGGTCACATCGACCTCGAGCAGCTCCGGCGCCGCCTGCGAACCCAGCCGGCCGCGTACCGCCTCGAGCTTGCCGCGGTTGCGCCCGGCCAGCGCCCAGCGCATGCCCGCCGGAGCGTGCTTGACGAGGTACTCGGCCGTCAGGCCACCGGTGAAACCGGTGGCTCCGACGACGACGAGGTCATACGGACGATCGCCGGACGCAGAGGAGGCCACGAGCCGACAAGCTACTGGGCGATGAACACTCCGCGCCCCGCCCAGGTACCGGTCGCCGCTCCGTCCAGGAGCGCGTGGCTGCTGACCGCGACGCCGTTCCAGTTCGCCTGGTAGAGCCTGCCCGAGGTCCGCGACGCGAGGAACAGGTGACCGTTCGCGACCCACACGCCGCCGGCATTGGTGAAGTCCACCAGGCCGCCGTGAGCCGAGTCGACCACCGTCACGCGCACCGGGCTGATGACGCCACCGCCGACCGCACCGCCGACCGCGGGGCCCGACGTTCCGGGGGAGAAGGAACGCCGGAACAACCGGTTGTCACCGGACAGCGTGTAGTAGATCGACCGGTTCGCGTAAAACATGCTGGTGATCTTGGTGATCTCGGCGTAGAAGTTCGTCGTCGAGCCCTGATAGGTGTTCAGGGAGCCCGTCGGCGAGCCGGTGAGCACGCTGTCCCAGGTCGGGTCGTTGTACGGATCGATACGGGTCTCCGCCCCGTACGTCGCCGGGTTGTGGTCGGCCCCGCTGAACGGCACGTAGTAGAACTTGCCGTCCGACTTGCCGTAGTAGATGCGCCCGTTGAGCATGAACGCCCCGCGCACCGTGCTCCAGTCGATGCCACCGCTGCTCGGCGCCGCGATCGCGTGACCGGCACCGGTCGCCGGGTTGAAGCTGTTGGCGGTCAACACGGGGGACGCGCTCGTCCAACTGCCCGCCTTCCAGATCTGCGAGGCACCGCCGACGACATTCGGCGCCGGCGTGGTGCCGCCGACGTAGGGGAAGAACGCCAGTTCGTCACGCTCGTAGGTCCCGGGGCCGGTGCACGAACCGGGAGAGGCCGGACCGATGCAGTTCGTGTCGCTACCGACCCAGACACCGGTTTTCGTCCCGTAGATCACGTCAGCGCCGTGGCCGCGAGGGTTGCGACCGGGGTTCCAGGCCAGCGGGACCCCGTTGGCCGGATCCAGTGCCGCGAGACCCGGCCGGGGGACCGCTCCTGCCTTGGCGTTGTCCTGGCCATAGGGATTGTTCATCCACCGCTGGTGGCCGCCCACGTAGACGGCTGCCGAGGTGACCGCGACGGAGTAGAGCGAGTCCTTGCCGGTGTAGGAGAGCCACGCGGGGGGAACGTTCAGGCCGGTCGAGGAGGCGTTGTAGCGGACCGCGGAGTCACAGGCCTGCAGGCTCGAACCGATGTAGCCCCCGCTGTCGACCACCACGAAGAAGCTGCCGTCCGGCGACCACTGGACCTGCTGCACGTAGGCGTCGAAGTGGGCTGAATCGCACTTGTTGGTGAACGCCGGGGTGGCCCAGTTCGGATCGACGGTCGGCAGCGCGGTGCTCATCCGGATGTCGACGATCTGGTCACGCGCGTAGCCGGTCTTGCCATTGACCGAGTCCTTCACGTTGGTGAAGTTGCCGATCACGATGACGCGCGAGCCGTCAGGAGACATCGCCATGCTGATGGCGCCGGTCTGGCCACAGTTAGGCGCCCCCACGGGGCACTGACCGTTCGGAAGAGCCCCGCGGTAGTTGTGGTGACCGTTGAGCTGGATGTTGAAGAAGGGCTCGAGCGCTCCGGTCGCGTAGTTGACGGAGGCCAGGCCCTGGCGTGCCACGCCGTCGATACGGCTGAAGTACCCGCCGATCAGCAGGTGGGTGCCCACCAGCTGCATCGTGTTGATCGTGCCGTCCGACACCACCGGTTTGAAGGTGGTCACCCGCTGACCGTTCGAAATGGCGAAAAGGGCCACGTTGGTGGCAACGCTGCCGACGTGGTCGAAGTGGCCCGCAGCGTAAAACCCGGTACGTCCCATGGTGGGTTCGATCGCGTCGACCTCGCCACCGGCGGGTGAGGAGCCGGTGGGCGCCGAGCCGACGGCGGGAATCGCCGTGTCAATGGCGCCGTTCGGGGCGGTCCAGGCGGCCAGGAAAGGCCGCGCCGCCCCGTTCACCTGGCTGAAGGAACCGCCGGCGATCATCAGGGTGCCGACCTGCGCGACCGAGGTGACCGACGTCCCCGCATTGACGGGATCACTGAAGCTCGGCGTGCCCCCGAAGGGCACGACGTTGGCGATCGTCCCGGGCGCATCGATCGGGGGGTTCGCGGGAGGCGTACAAGCCGCTGCTCCCAGAGCGATGAGGGCGACTGCCGCGGCAAGCGCTGCAATTCGACGTGGTCGACGCATCGTTTCAACTCTCCAACGCAGTTGGATACCGGCTACCGGTCGGTCACGTGCCCGTAGGAACAGTACGAAAGTCTCCGGGGATTTCCTGCTTATTCTGCGCAGAATCACCCGTCCGCGCCGCCTTCGTCTCCAGAAATCCTTCCAGCAGGCTAAACACGAACCCCATCTGTGATGTAGCTGATAGCTGGCAGAACGATTCCCAATTGCCGCCCGCAACCAGCAGTAAGGACGCTCCGTGCCACCCACCGAAGAGCCGGCCGCGACTGGCCCGACCGCATTCGTGCTGGGGGGCGGAGGCCTGCTCGGCGCCGCCGAGGTCGGCATGCTGCAGGCACTGACCGAGGCCAGGATAGGCCCGGACCTCGTGCTCGGCACGTCCGTCGGCGCGCTGAACGGCGCGGCGATCGCGGCGGCGCCCACCGCCGAGACAGTGGGCCGGCTCACCGACCTGTGGTCCGCCCTCGGCACGGAGGACGTCTTCGCCAGCTCGCTGCTGGGACAGGTGCGCACCCTCGCCCGCTCGCGTACCCACTTGCACACCAACGCCCGGCTCAGGGAGCTCATCGAGGAGCAGTCGCCGGGCCAGCTCATCGAGGATCTGCCGGTCCCGTTCCAGTGCGTGGCCGTGAGCATCGAGTCGGCGAAGGCCCGCTGGTTCGACAAGGGCCCGGTGAGCGACGCCATCCTCGCCTCGTGTGCGGTGCCGGGCCTGCTCCCGCCCGTCCTGATCGACGGGGAGCACTACCTCGACGGCGGGCTCGTCGACAGCCTGCCGCTCGGGCGGGCGGTCGCGCTGGGCGCGCGCCGGATCTTCGTGCTCCACGTGGGACGCATCGAGCGGCCGCTCCAGCCTCCCAAATGGCCGTGGGAAGTGGGCCTCGTCGCCTTTGAAGTGGCGCGCCGCCATCGCTTCGTCACCGACCTCGCCGACATCCCGCCCGGGGTCCAGGTGCACGTCCTGCCGGCCGGCGACGAGGGAACCCCGCTGGCGAAGCTGCGCTACCGCGACAGCCGGAGCGTCGGCACCCGCATCCAGCGCGCCCACGACGCGACGGCCCGGTACCTGCAAGTGCTCCGACTCGGCCGCCCAGCGGACCCCGCGGGGTGAAGGCCCTTCCGGTACCCCCGTGGATCGTCCGTCGGCTCCTGATCGCGCCGCTCATGCCGATCCTCGCGGTGATCGCGCTGGTCCTGCTACCGGCGGTGATCGTCGGTCAGGCGATCTGTGCGGTCGTCGTCATCGCCGTCCGGCGGCGGCGGGTGCGGTGGCGACTGCCGCGGGTGTGGGCGTTCGCCGTCGTCTACCTCTTCGGCGAAACCGCCTGCCTGCTTGCCTGCCTGGTGCTGTGGATCGGCGCCGGTTTCGGTGCGCGCTTGCACACCGAGCGGCAATTGCGTTGGCATCTGGCGCTGCTGCGGCGCTTCCTCGCGGCGCTGGTCGCCGTCGCTGGCTTCGTGTTCCGCTTCCGGCTGGATGTCGACGAGCCGGTCACGCATCCCGATGACGCATCACGCATGGCTGCCCCGCGCCCGCTACTCGTGCTCGCCAGGCATGCCGGGCCGGGCGCCTCGTTCGTGCTGGTCCACCTGCTGCTGACGCGCTACGAGCGGCATCCCCGGATCGTACTGAAGGCCCAGCTGCGCCTCGACCCGTCCTTCGATGTCCTCATCAGCCGGGTCGGAGGCCGGTTCATCGCACCGGGGAAGGGGCCTTCCGGCGAGGCGGCGCGGGCGATCGCTGAGGTGGCGGCCGATCTGCAGGACCGCGATGCGCTGCTGCTCTACCCGGAGGGCGGCGACTGGACGCCCACCCGGCATCGGCTCGCGGTGGCGGGCCTGCGCCGCCGCGGCCGACGCGCGGAAGCGGCGGAGGCCGCTCGCATGCCCCATGTGCTGCCACCCAAGCCGGCCGGCACCCTGGCCGCCCTGCGCGCAGCACCAGGGGCCGACGTCGTCGTCTTCACCCACACCGGCCACGACGAGCTGCTCGACCTCGTCAGCATCTGGAACGCCCTCCCGCTGAGGGCTCACCTACGGCTGGTCTGGTGGCGTGAAACTGCCGCCGACCTCCCCGATGACGACGAGGCCCGGGAGGACTGGCTGAAGGGCGTCTGGACGCGTATCGACGCGTGGATCGGCGAACAGATCGAGCTTGCACGCGTCACCCAGCCGTCCGAACCCGCCGAGCCCGGCTAGCGTCCAGGCCGTGAAGCTGCCGCCCGGGATCCGGAGCGCCGTCACGAGCCGGGCGCTCTCCCGTGCCTTCGCGCTGGAAAAGCTGCCGCCGCCCGTGACGCGTGACCTGAGCATCCGCCGTGATGTCGCCGTCACGATGGATGACGGGGTGATCCTGTTCGCCGACCACTACGCGCCGCGGCCGCTGCGCCTGTGCGCCGATGCGCCGCCGGTGGTGCTGATCCGCAGTCCGTACGGGCGCCGTGGAGCCCTCGCCGCGATCTACGGCCGGGTGATCGCCGAGCGGGGATTTCAGGTGTTCCTGCAGAGCTGTCGCGGCACGGCCGATTCCGGCGGCGAATTCGTACCCGAGGCCAACGAGCAGCGCGACGGCGCCGCGACTGTCCGCTGGCTACGCGCGCAGCCGTGGTGCGACGGCAGAATCGCCTCCGCCGGTATGAGCTATCTCGGCTACACGCAGTACGCCACCGCGACCGCGCCGGGAGCCGACATCGCGGCGATGGCGCTATCGGTCACGATGGCCGATCTCGGCGAGCCCACCTTCGCGACCGGCAGCATGACGCTGTCGGGCAGCTTGGGCTGGGCCCGGATGATGAGCCTGCGCTCCCGCCGCGGGGGTCCGCTGCGTCTCGCCGTCCGGCGGCGGGAGCTGGATCGGGCGCTGGACGCCGTCCCCCTGGCGAGCGGTGATCGGCTGGCCGGCGGGCGCACGATCGGCTGGTATCAGGACTGGCTCGCCAACCCCACGCCCGACGCGGAGTACTGGCGTCGCCAATCGCACCGGGAGCAGATCGGCGAACTTTCCATGCCCGTGTCGATGCTGACCGGCTGGCACGACTTGTTCCTGCCGTGGATGCTGCGCGACTACGCGGTCCTGGTCGCCGCCGGCAACGCCCCGGAGCTCACGATCGGACCCTGGTCGCATACGTCGATGGGGCACGGCCGGGCCATCCCCGCGACGACGATCACCTTCTTGCGGGAGCGCCTGTTAGGAGATCCCCCGAGCCGCCCGCTCCCCGTGCGGATCTTCGTCACCGGTGACGACGGTGGGTGGCGCGACCTGCCGGCCTGGCCACCGCCCGGCCTCCCCGAGCAGTGGCAGCTCACCACCAGCGGCCTGCTGCGATACGACTCCCGGCGGAGCCTGCCCGCCGGCGAGCGGGCGACGTTCACCTTCGATCCGGCCGATCCGACGCCGGCGGTCGCGGGAGCCACGCTCACCGCTCGCCACCCCGTCGTCGACAACGCCGCGCACGAGCAGCGCCCCGACGTTGTGACCTACACCAGCGCGGCGCTCGCCGACGCGGTAACGATTGCCGGCAGCGTCACCGTCCAGCTCGAGGTCAGCGCCGACAATGGCCACCACGACGTCTTCGCGCGACTGTGCGACGTGGACGAGCAGGGGCGTTCATGGAACGTCTGCGATCGGATGACGAGGCTGACCCCGGAGCTGCCGATGCCCGGA
>DATAVO010000027.1:0-2804 GCA_036267695.1 Frankiaceae bacterium | reverse complement strand
GTCCGCTGCTCGAGCGCCAGCGCGGTGCCGGTGCGCAGGCGCCGCGGCAGCTCGCGCCACGTGGGCAGCCCCGTCCGGTCACCGCGCATGTAACGGGAGACCGGACGTGCGACGCCGTAGCAGAAGACGATCACCGAGATGACGGCCAGCACGTACCAGGTGGCCTCCAGCCACGCCGGGAAATGCCAGAACGGCTGACGAGTCTGACCCTGGCGGATGAGCTGGGCCGTCGTCGCGGCCAGCGTGGGCGTCACGACCCGAAGTGCTCGGCGAGCGCGTCCGAGACGTCGTGGAGATCCGCGACGGCGCCGTAGTCGGCGACCCCGAAGATCGGGGCCGACGCATTCGTGTTGACGGCGATGATCGTCTGCGACTTGCGCATCCCCATCAGATGCTGCACAGCACCCGAGATCCCGAACGCCAGGTAGACCTTGGGCGCCACCGTGCGGCCCGACTGGCCGACCTGCCGAGAGGCCGGCAGCCAGCCGGCATCGACCAGCGGGCGAGAACTGACAAGCGTGGCGCCGATCGCGTCGGCCAGTTCCATCATCTTCTCAACGTCGGATTCCTCCTCGACGCCGCGGCCGATGGCCAGCAGGAAGTCGGCCTTGGTGATGTCGATGTCGCCGCCGTCGGCTTCGATGAAGCCGAGGTGCTCGGTGGCGGCCTGGGAGGCCTGGAGCGTGACGCCCCCATCGCGCACGGTGGCGCTGCCGCCGCCCGGCAGCGGTGCCTCGTAGGTCCCGGGCCGGACGAGGGCCATGACGCGCTCACGCCCGGGAAAGTCGATGGTCGCCACCAGCCGCCCGCCGTAGCTGCCGCGCTGGGCCTGCAACATCCCATCGTCGAAGGACAGCGACACGACGTCGGAGGCGAAGCCGAGGTTCAGCTGCGCAGCTACGGCGGCGGCGAAGCCCATGCTGTCGACGGTATGACCGGCGAGCACCACGGCCGGCTGCAACTGGGTGATGACCTCCGACACCGCCCGGCCCTGCAGGTGCGCCTCGAAGTGTTCAAGCGGCGAGGTGACCGTGAGGATCTCTTCCACTCCGGGCACGTTGAGCACCTCGGCGTGCGCGGCCGGATCACCGGCGATGACCAGAACCCGGAGCGGCCCGGCGCCGGAGGCAGCGAGCTGTGCGCCACCCGCCAGCAGCTCGAAGCTGATGTCGCGCAGCGCTCCCTGGCGCACCTCGGCGACGACGAGGACCCCGCTCATGCGATCCGCGCCTTGACGATTGATCCGATCTGCGCGGCGATCTCGGCGGCCCCGCCCTCGATCATCTCAGCCGTGGTGCGGACCGGCGGCTCGGCTAGCGCCGCGGTGCGCGCGGCGGGCAGCGCGGCCAGCGCGGCGTCATCGAAGCCGAGCTCGGCGGGAGTGACGGTGGTGCGCTGCTTCGCGGAGGCCTGACGAATGGAGCGCAGGGTGGCGTAGCGCGGCTCGTTGATGCCGGTCTGCACGGTCAACGCGGCCGGAAGACGGACCTTCAGCCGCTCGATTAGGCCTCCCTCCAGCTCGCGCTGGACCTCAAGGGCCCCGTCGGCCATGACCACGTCGCGAACCACCGCGACGTGGGGCAGTTCGAGCAGGCCCGCCAGGGCGGTGCCCGTCGCGGCGCTGGCGAAATCCGATGACTGCACCCCCGACAGCACGAGGTCGGGCGTCTCCTGCGCGATCACCGCGGCCAGCAGCCGAGCCACCGCGATGACGTCGAGGCTCTCCGCCTCGTGTGGCACGCGCACGTGCACCGCACGGTCGGCGCCCATAGCCAGGCAGCTCAGCAGCCCCTCGGGAACCTGATCCCCGCCGACACTGACGATCACCACCTCGCCCTCTCCAGCGGCGTCCTTGAGCTCGACAGCCGCCTCGACGGCGAACATGTCCCATTCGTTGACGTCCCACTCGAGATCCGAATCGTCGACGGCGCCGTCGCGGAGAACGGCGGATTCATCGAGCGCAGCGGCAAGCTTGACGGTGACGGCGATCTTCATCGGAGCGGAATGCTAACCCCACCGGACCGGCCGCCTCCTGCCACAGGAGGGGGGCGACCGGCCGGCGAGGTCAATACAGCAGCGTGACGACTACTTCCCCCAGAGCTTCTTGAACTGCGACATGAAGTCGGGGTTGAAGATGATCGTCCCGGCCTTCGTCGAGCCCGGCGGGATGGTGCCCTTGGTCCACACCTGGAGCTCCATGTTGCCCTCGTTGATCTGCGGCTCACCGACGAACGCGCGGGACAGCATGTCTGCCAGATACCACCCCGTCTCGCCGACCGGCGACGGGATCGTGGCCAGCCCCTGGCCGTCGACGACCGACGGGAAGTTGGCCTGGGTGGAGTCCGAGCCGACGTACTTGACGTTCGTGACGCCCGCGGCCTTCATCGCGGCGTTCAGGCCCAACGACAAGGCGTCGTTGACCACGAACACGTAGTTGATGGACTTGTGCGATGCCAGGTAGTTGGCGATCTGCGTCGGGCCGGTGGAGCCGATCGCCGTCGCCGATAGCGACAGCGTCGAGAGGCCGCAGCTCGGGCAGTACTTCTTGTAGTTCGACGCGAACGACGTGCGGTACGGCACGTAGATCGGGAACACCGGCAGGTCGACGTACAGCGTGTTGGCCTTGCCTCCCGAATCGTTGACGATGAACGCCGCGGCGAGCTTGCCGCTCGCCGCCGACGACGCCGCCCCGCGGACGATGCCCGTCAGGCCCGCGCCGGTCTTGTCGGTGGTGCAGCAGGTGACGACCGGGATGTGCAACGCGGCCAGCTGCTTGAGCTGGGGGTTGATGTCGGCCCGCGCGA
>DATAVO010000026.1:0-6137 GCA_036267695.1 Frankiaceae bacterium | reverse complement strand
AGGCTGTATCCATGGCGGCGGCGACGGCGAGCAGGTCGGGGCCCACCGTGCTCGTGGTGGATGACGACCGCACTGTCGCCGATGTGGTCTCCGTGTACTTGACCAACGCCGGATATTCGGTGCTGAGCGCCGCCGACGGAGCGAGCGCCCTCGAACTGGCAGACGCGCAACTTCCCCATCTCGTGGTGCTGGACCTGATGTTGCCGGGCGTTCCAGGCTTGGAAGTCTGCCGTCGCCTGCGCGCGCTCGGCCCGGTGCCGATCATCATGCTGACGGCTCGCAGCGACGAGGAAGAGCGGGTCCTTGGCCTGCGCTGCGGCGCCGACGACTACGTCACCAAACCCTTCAGCCCGCGCGAGCTCGTGGCCCGGGTGGAGGCCGTGCTGCGGCGCGCGCAGACCGATCCGGAACTGTCGCGCGACACGGTCATTCGCGATGGGGACCTCTCGATCGACCCGGCTGCGCGTGAAGTCAGACTCCGCGGACGCCCCGTGGCCCTCACCGCCCGGGAGTACGACCTCCTGGCATTCCTGGCGCGTCACCCGAGGACCGCGTTCTCTCGCGAGCTCCTGCTGCAACGGGTCTGGGACTGGAGCTTCGGTGACGTGTCGACCGTGACGGTGCACGTCCGGCGGCTGCGCGAAAAGCTCGAGGACGACCCTGCGAAACCGACGCGTCTGGTCACCGTTTGGGGTACCGGATACCGGTACGAGCCGGCGGAGCCATCTCCATGACGGCCGTCCTGATTTCGATGGGCGTGACGCTCGCCGTTGGCCTCGTCGGCTGTCTCGCGATCTGGCGGCTACGCCATCGCAGTGCGACAGCAGTCATGACCGGTGCCGTGTTGACTGCCGTTCTCGCCGCAGCGGTGGGAATCGTCGCGGCCACGCAACAGATGCTGATCTCCGATCACGACGCAGCAGTGCTCGGCGCCATTGTCGGCTGCGCCACCATCGTCGGAACCGCCTGCGCGCTCACCATGGGTCGCTATGTCGGACGGCTCGCTGCCCGGCAGGCGGAGGTCGTCGCCGACCGGGAACGCGAGCAGTCGCTGGAAGCGAACCGGCGCGAACTCGTCGCTCTGCTCTCGCATGACCTGCGCAGCCCGCTGGCGGGGATCCGGGCGATGGTCGAGGCGCTCGCGGACAACGTGGTGGTGGATGCCGTCAAGGTTGCGGAGTACCACCGGGCGATCGGCTTGGAGGTCGAGCGGCTGACCGAAATGGTCGACGATCTCTTCGAACTTGCTCGCATTCACCGAGGCGGCCTCGTCCTGCGCAAGCAGTGGGTGACCTTGGCCGACGTCGCGTCTCAGGCGTATTCGTCGATGATTCCCCTCGCGGAGGCCCGTGGGATCACGCTCACGGCCGAAGTGCCCGAGGCGCCGATCGAGGTCGACGTGCGGCAGATGACGCGGGTGGTCTCGAACCTGGTCACCAACGCGATTCGACACACCCCACCCGGCGGCAGCGTCAAGATCACCGGTTCCCAGGACCGGCTCACGGTGAGCCTGGCCGTCGAGGACGAGTGCGGCGGAATCCCAAGCGACGACCTACCCCGGCTCTTCGAACTGGCATTTCAGGGCAGCGCCGCGCGCACGCCCGATCTTGAATCGGGCGCGGGTTTCGGTCTGGCGATTGCCAGCGGGATCGTCGATGCGCACCAAGGCAGCATCGAAGCCCGAAACGTCGGCCACGGCTGCCGGTTCGCGGTGAATCTGGCCTGCTGACATCCGGGCCTGGGCGCCACGCCTCGGCTCAGAAGTAGTGGCGCCGTCCACCGAACGTGTGGCCCGTCGAGCCCATGTAGGCCAGATACAAGCCGGTGCTCAGCAGTAGCGCGCCGATGGCCCAGAGCGCCGGGGTCCCGGTTATCAATCCGATCGTCAGCACGATCAGGCCTGATGTGATCACGATGACCTCACATGTCGCTGCGCCGGCTCGATCCGTCGCAGGCCGTCGGCCGACCCGCTGGCCAGAGCGGCAAGGTAGGCGTTGTAGTCGTGTAGCTCGCGGTCACCGGTGCGGTCCGCGAGCCGGTCGTGACGGCGCGCCTCCCGGTCGCTCGTCTTGGCCCAGCTGACCGCGATCAGGACGACCAGGATGGCGGTGGGAACCTCGCCGAATGCCCAGGCAATGCTGCCCGCCGTGTTCTGGTCTCCAGCACTCGAGATCCGCCAGATTCCGCTGCTGTGCCGGAAGAAACCCACGACCGGGTGCGTCGACATCATGACGGCAATTCCGAAGAACGCATGAAACGGGGTGGTCGCGAGCAGCTCCAGCAGCCGCAGCCCATGACCGGCTCGTCGCGGGCTGGGATCAATCGCCACGATGGGCCAGAAAAACAGCAGGCCGACCGTAAGGAAGTGGGCCAGCATCCAGTCGTGTCCCCACCAGGTGGACATCGCAACGTCGAACAGCGTCGTGAAATAGAGCCCGTACAGGCTGCCCAGAAACAGCGGGATGGTCACCAGCGGCGAGGTGAGGAGCCGCATGGCGCGGCTGTGCAGGATCGACAGCAGCAGGCCGCGGGGACCGCGGCGACCGCCCGGAAGGGTGCGTAGCGCAAGCGTTATGGGTGCGCCGAGCAGCAGCAGCACCGGGCTGAGCATGCTCAGCACCATGTGCTGGAACATGTGCACGCTGAAAAGCCGCATGCCGTAGCCGCCGATACCGGTGCCGGTCACCGCCAGCACAGAGATCAGACCGCCGATGAATGCGAGGGTGCGGCCCACCGGCCAGCGATCACCCCGACGGTGGAGCCGGATCGTTGCGCCGGTGTAGGCGATGAGCGCAAGGGTGCACGCGATCGGAAAAAGGGGCACTGGCTGGGGGTGAAATGCCAGCAGCCGCTGGAGATCCGGGGCCTGGGTGGGAGCCCACATCGGGCCGGTCATCATGTGATCGCCCTCATGGGACCAGCCGCTTTTTGGCGATCCAATTGACCACGCCGGCCGCGTCAGCCGGCGTCCAGCTGGCCCCACGCTCAGGGTGAGTCAGGTTCTGCTGACCCTCGGCGCTGAGGAACTTCTTCAGCGCCTGGGGCGGCTGCGCGCCGGCCGTATTCGGGGCCTCGTCGATGAGGTACCGCTGGTGCTGGCGGGCATCGAGAAAAACGACCACGTCGCTGTGCTGGATGTCGTAGGTGAGCGGCTTGCCGGTCAACCAGTCCACCGCCGGCGGTGAATCCTCCGCCACCTTCTGGTAGGACGCCCCGAAGTATCTCCAGATCGCCGAGATACTTGCCGCCGAGCCGGTCAGGGTTGACCAGTTCGAAGGAGCGGGCCGGAAGAGCTGGCGGTAGGCGGCGAGCCGGGCGGGGACGTCGCGAGCGGGATCGATCGTGAGCTGGACGAACTGCACCTCGGCGGCGCTGCCGGCGGCGGCGGACTGCCGTGCGAGGTACACGAAATTGGCCGCCAGCAACGGGCAGATCTCCTGGCACAGCGTCATCGACGAACCGAGGACGACCACCTTGCCGCGCAGGGCCGCAAGGGTCGTCGGCTTCCCAGCAGCATCGGTGAGCGGAAGGTTGAGCACGGATTGGGGAACGGCCTCATCGAGCGCGCTCCCCAGATTGGATGACGGAGCCGGCAGGGACCCGCTGCTGCTGCAACCCGCTGCCGCGAGGACGCCGGCCGACAGTACGACGGCGAGCTTCATCAGCGCGTGCCGACTCCTCCCGCGTGAGCTCAAGGCAGCGTCGTCACTTTGGCGAGAGGGGTTCGCGTAATGACGGTGGGTGCTGTCGAACGGTCCGGCGGCGGCGGCTCGGGCGCGATCACGGCCGCGAGGACGTCGCGGTGGCGTACCCAGCCGATGATGTTGGCTTCGCCATCGGCGATCGCTACCCCGCCGGCGCTCTGCTCCAGGAGCTTCAGTACCTGTCCTATAGAAGCGTCCGGCGGAAGCGGATCGACGCCGCGGGTGAGCGCGGTGATGTCCGTAACCTCCCCGGCGGCAAGGGCATCCATGACGTCATGGGCCGCGAGCGTGCCGAGATAGCGCCCGGCCGAGTCGGTCACCGGAAGTACGGGGTCGCGGCTGGTGGCGAATCGCGCTGCCGCCGTCATGAGACCTGCATCGGCAGGGATGGCAGCAGGCGGCGGGCTCATCACCGATGTGACCGGGGTACGGCGCAGCACAGAATCGGCCGGCTCGTCGATGTCGATGCCCCGGCGCAAGAGCTTGCGGGTGTAGACGGTGTCGGGGGAGATCAGGTGGCTGACCCCTGCCGCCAGCACGATCGCGAGCATCAGCGGAAGGATGATGGTGTACTCGCCCGTCAGTTCGAACATGATGACCACGGCCGTGATGGGTGCCCGAGCCGCCCCGGCGAAGACGGCTCCCATCCCTACCAAGGCATATGCCCCGACGCTCCCGCCGGCCGCAGGTGCTACGGCGTGAACGACATCGCCGAAGAGCGCGCCTGCCATGGCACCGCAGAACAGGCTCGGGGCGAAGACGCCGCCTGAGCCGCCGATGCCGATCGTGAGGCTGCACGCGAGCATCTTTCCCAGCAGGAGGGCCAGCAGGAAAGTCATTGCGTAGCTGCCCGAGACGGCCCGGCCGAGCACCGGGTAGCCCACCCCGTACATCTCGGGCAGGACCAGCAACAGGCCACCGAGCAGCAGGCCACCGACTGCCGGGCGTAGCCATTCCGGGCCCCGCCAGATCCAGTCGCAAAGGTCTTCCACGCCGTAAAGCACCCGCGAGAAGCCCACGCCGACCAATCCGGCGATCACCCCGAGTGCGGCGAACAGCGGGTATTGAACGACGTGATCGACATGGAAGGACGGCAGCGTGAGGAACGTCGCGTTGCCGAGCATGGCGCGGCCGATGATGCTCGAAGTGACCGAGGCGAGCACGACCAGACCGAACGACTGCGTCTCCCATCGACGCAGGATGAGCTCCATCGCGAAGAACACCCCGGCCAGCGGCGCGTTGAAGGTCGCCGCGATGCCGCCGGCGGCGCCGCAGGCCACGAGCAGCCGGATGCGTCGCTCATCGAGCTTGCACAGCTGACCCAGCGAGGAGCCGAGGGCGGATCCGATTTGGACGATCGGACCTTCGCGGCCGACCGAACCGCCCCCGCCGATGCACAGGGCCGACGCCAGCGCCTTGACGATGGCGACCCGAGGCCGGATGCGACCGCCGTGCCGCGCTACCGTCAGCATCACTTCTGGAACGCCGTGCCCACGTGCTTCGCGGGCGAATCGGTACACCAGCGGCCCGTAGAGCAGGCCCGCGACGACGGGGGTGAGCACGACGAACCAGCGGCCCAGACCCGGCAGATGCGGGTTGGCGACGTGGCCGCGCCCGGAGTAGTCGACGTAGCCGGAGAACAGCTCGGTGAGCCACTTGATGAGGTAGCGGAAGGCGACAGCCCCGAGGCCGGCCCCCACGCCGATAACCAGCGACAGCAGCAGCAGTCCAGCGCGGTTGGTGTCGCTGGATGACCAGCGGGCGGCACGCTGCGACCCGATGAGCATCATGCAACCTTAGCACTATGCAAAGATTGACTGCTGCTCGACGTTTCTGGTACCGCGGCGGCACGCCTGGCCACGGTCGGGTTGACTGTTCGTGTGAAAGACGAGTCGTCGGGTCATCCCGAAGCCGCCGAGCACACCCCGTCGGTCGACGACGTGGTGGAGGCGGTCCTGGCATCGTCGCGGGCACTCGTCGCGGTGTCGGCGCGCTCCATTGCCGGCGTCAAGGGCGTCACGCTGCCCCAGTACCGGATGCTGGTGGTCCTGAGTGAAGCGCCCGGCAATCTGAGCCAGCTCGCCCGGGCACTGGACGTTGCGCCGTCCACGGCCATGCGCATGATCGATCGGCTGGAGGCGGCCGGCTTCGTCAGCCGGGTCGTGCCGGTGGAGAACCGCCGCGAGACGCGCCTTCAGGTCACTACCGCGGGCCGGCGTGCCGTGCGTACCGTCAATGCCCGCCGCCGCCGTGATCTGCGTGCGGTCATCGATCGCATCCCGATGGAGCAGCGAGGGCAGTTCGCAGAGGCGATGGCCGCCTTCTCGCGAGCTGCAGAGGAACTCTGGGGTGCCACCACTTCCGATCCCAGGTGAACCGCAGGGTGTGGGCTGTCAGGGAGCGATGTCGAGCAGCTGAGCGGTGTTACCGCGC
>DATAVO010000025.1:0-17915 GCA_036267695.1 Frankiaceae bacterium | reverse complement strand
AACCTGTTCGTGACGTTCGTGACCGACCGCCACTTCACGGTCCAGATCCAGCCGTAAACAGGCGCGTGAGGTGGGCCGCCAGAACGGGCAGCCCCACCTCACGCGAAGATGCTTGACGTGACCGCTGACGCCCCTCCGCTGCGCCCTCTTGCCATCGATGTCCAACTCCCGTCCGACCGCACGGGCGGGCTCGACATCGCGGCCCGGCGCTCCCGCGAGATGAAGGCGACGGGCGTCGACGGGCTGTTCACGTTCGAGGGCCCGCACGACGTCTTCTTCCCGCTCGTCGCGGCCTGCGCCGATGGCCCGCCCGGCCTTGACCTGATGACCAACGTCGCGATGGCGTTCCCGCGCAGCCCCATGCACATGGCCAATGCCGCGTACGACCTGCAGCTCATGTCGCAGGGACGCTTCCGGCTGGGGCTCGGCACCCAGATCAAGCCGCACATCGAGCGTCGCTACGGCAGCACCTGGTCCCGCCCGGTCGCCCGGATGAGAGAGATCGTGTTGGCGACCAAGGCGATCTTCGACTGCTGGGAGGGCATCGCGCCGCTGGACTTCCGCGGTGAGTTCACCACTCACACCTTGATGACGCCGACGTTCAACCCCGGCCCGCATCCGTACGGGCCGCCCAGAATCCACGTAGGCGCGCTGGGTCCGAAGATGACCGAGATGACCGCCGAGGTGGCCGACGGCATCCTCGTCATGCCGTTCAACAGCGGACGCCACTTCCGGGAGCGGACGCTGCCCGCCATCGAGCGCGGCCTGGCCGCCGGCGAACGGCAACGGGATGACCTCGAAATCGTCGTCGAGGCGATCATGGCCGTCGGCGAGACCGACGAGCAGGTGGAGGCGGCCGGCAAGGGCGTGCGCGGGCTGCTCTCCTTCTACGGCTCGACCCCGTCCTACAAGCCGGTGCTCGACGTCGAGGGCTGGGGCGAGCTGCAGCCGGAGCTGAACGCCATGTCCAAGCGCGGCGAGTGGGCCGCCATGCCGGGTCTGATCACCGACCAGATGGTCGACACGATCGCGGTGCGGGGGCGCCCGGCAGAGGCCGCCGCCGAGCTGGTGCGCCGCTTCGGTGGGCATGCCGACCGGGTCTGCCTCTATTTCCCCGGCTACGAAATGAGTGACGAGCGTCTCGGCCGCTTGGTGGACGAGATCCGGCGCGCCGTGGGTTAATGGTTCCAAGCGGAACGCTCGTTCCGGTTGCGAATTCTCATCCAGGAGACACCCCACCGTCATGGCCCGGGCCATCCGCACGCCGTATCAAGTGACGTTTGCCGTCCTGATTTCCGGCGTGATGGCGTACGCGCTCCTGCAGTCACTGGTCATCCCGGCGCTGCCGACCATCCAGCACTCGCTGCACACCACCCAGACCGCGACCACCTGGCTGGTGACGGCGTACCTGCTCTCTGCCTCGGTCTGCACACCCATCCTCGGCCGCATCGGCGACGTGTTCGGCAAGGAGCGGATGTTCGTCGTCACGCTCGTCGCGCTCGGAGTGGGCACCGGGCTGGCCGCCATCGCGCACTCGATCGGGCTGCTGATCGTCGCCCGGCTGATCCAGGGTGCGGGAGGCGGCGTGCTGCCGCTCGCGTTCGGCATCATCCGCGACGAGTTCCCACGTGAGAAGGTAGCCGGCGCCATCGGGCTCTCCGCAGCGATGATCGCCGTCGGCAGCGGTCTCGGGATCACCGTCGCCGGCCCGATCGTGGCGCACCTGGGCTACCACTGGCTGTTCATCATCCCGCTCTTCCTGATCGTGCCGGCCGCAATCGCCACGCACCTGCTGGTGCCGCGCTCGCCGGTGCAGACGGCCGGGCGGGTCAGCGTGCCAGGCGCCCTGCTGCTGTCGGGCTGGCTCGTCGCGCTGCTGCTGGGCATCAGCCAGGGTTCGACCTGGGGCTGGTTCTCGCTGCGCACCGATGCTCTCTTCGTCGCGGCCATCGTGATCGGCATCGTCTGGGTGCGCGTCGAATCGCGGTCCGTGGCGCCGCTCATCGACATGCAGATGATGCGGCTGCCGGCCGTCTGGACCACCAACCTCACGGCGCTGCTGCTCGGTGTCTCGATGTACTCGGTGATGGCGTTCCAGCCGGAGTTCATCCAGACGCCGAAGAGCGCGGGCTACGGCTACGGGCTCAGCATCGTCGGCACGGGTGTGCTCTCGCTGCCCTCCAACGTGACGATGTTCGTCATCGGGCTACTTTCCGGCCGCATTGCGGGGCGCTTCGGATCCAAGCTTCCAGTGATCGCAGGTGCCCTCGTCACCGCAGGGGCTTTCGTGCTGATGGCGTTTGCGCACGGTGCGGCCTGGGAGATGTCGGCGGAGACCGGACTGATGGGGCTCGGGATCGGCGCTGCGTTCTCGGCGCTGTCGAACCTGGTCGTGGAATCGGTGCCGGATCATCAGACCGGCGTCGCCAGCGGGATGAACGCCAACATCCGCACCATCGGCGGCTCGATCGGCAGCCAGGTGTGCGGCAGCCTGATCGCCGGGACCATCGTCGGGTCAGCGCTTCCGAAGGAATCGGGCTTCGTGACGGCCTTCCTCTTCCTGGCCGTCATCTCGCTGGTGGCCGCCGGCGCCGCAGCTTTGATCCCGAAGCCCAGCCGGTTCGTCGCGCAGAGTGTCAGCGCCGGTGAGGAAGCCATCGCCGCCGTCATCTCCGGGGCGGCACCCGCGCCCGGACGAGCGAGCGTCCCCGCTTGACCCCCGCGCTCGAGACCGCTGCCGCGCCGCTTCGCCGCGATGCGGCCGCCAACCGCGAGCGCATCCTCACCGCTGCCGTCGAGGTCTTCTCCGCGTCGGGTGCCGAAGCGGGCATCGACGAGGTGGCCCGCCGGGCGGGCGTCGGCGTGGGGACAGTCTACCGGCGCTTTCCCAACAAGGACGCGCTGCTCGCCGAGATCGTCGCTCAGCTCTTGCGTGACCTCGTGACCGTCGCGCGCGGAGCGTTGGACGCGGCGCCGGAGGCCGGGCTGGCCGCCTTCCTGGCCGGAGCGGGCGAGCTGCAGGCGCGGCACGCCGGGTGCCTGTGGCAGCTTTGGTCCGGCGGCCATGAAGGCAGCGAGACTCTGCGCGAGCTGCGGGCGATCGGGCAACAACTGCTGGCCCGTGCGCAGGATGCCGGCGCGGTGCGCAGCGAGCTGGTCTACGAGGACATCGGCCTGCTGCTCTGGTCGCTCGCCGGCGTCGTCGAGTCGGCCCACGGCGTCGATCCGCAGCTGTGGCGGCGAACTCTCGAAATCATGCTGCACGGCATGAAACCCAGCCCGGAGAAGCTCACCCATCCCCCGCTGCCGCCGGGCGGCCTCGACGCCGTCGCGCGGCTCGCCACCGAACGGCGCGCGTCAGGACGCTGAGCCCGTCACCGCTGGAGTGCCCCCGCTCGCCCTTTGGCACGCGGAAGACGGCGTGTCGCGTACCAAACGGCAAACCAGCACGCGGAAGTCGCAGTCTCACGGGCCTGACCCGGCGTGTCACCGGTCAACTCGCGAGGCCCAGGCTGGATCAGGGAGCGATGCGCTCGAAGACGGCGCTCATCCCCTGCCCGCCGCCGATGCACATGGTTTCCAGGCCGTAGCGCGAGCCCCGGCGGTCCATCTCACGCAGGAGCGTGGCAAGGATGCGGCCGCCGGTGGCGCCGACCGGGTGGCCGAGCGAGATGCCGGAACCGTTGACGTTCATGCGCTCGAAGTCCGACGGGGTGAAACCCCACTCACGGGTGACGGCGAGCACCTGCGACGCGAACGCCTCGTTCAGCTCGATGAGGTCCATGTCGCTGAGCTTGAGCCCGGCGCGGTCGAGCGCCTTGGCGGTCGACGGCACCGGACCGATGCCCATCGTGCGCGGCGGAACACCGGCGACGGCCCAGCTGACGAGACGCGCCAGTGGACGAAGGCCATAGCGCTCGGCGTTCTCCGGCGTGGTGACGATGCAGGCTGCTGCCCCATCGTTCTGACCGCTGGAATTGCCTGCAGTCACAGTGGATTCGGGGTCGGTGGCACGGTTGACGGGCTTGAGCTTGGCGAGCACCTCGAGCGAGGTATCGGCCCGCGGGTGCTCGTCGGTGTCGACGACGACATCGCCCTTCCGCGAGCTGACGGTCACCGGGATGATCTCCTCGGCGAGCCGGCCGTCCTGCTGCGCGGCCACCGCACGCTGGTGTGAGGCGAGGGCGAGCGCATCCTGCTCCTCGCGGCCGATCGCGTACTCACGCCGCAGGTTCTCGGCGGTCTCCATCATGCCGCCGGGGACCGGGTAGTTCTCGCCGCCTGCCGTCACGCGTCCGCGCGCCAGCCGATCAGCGAGGAGCACGCCCTCGGCCTTGGGGCCCCAGCGCAGAAGCGCGTAGTACTCGGTCTGCGACATGCTCTCGGCGCCGCCGGCGAGCACCAGATCGTGCGCTCCGGTCTGCACGCACATCGCCGCGAACGTGATCGCCTGCAGCCCCGAGCCGCAGCGACGGTCGATCTGCAGCCCACCGGTCTCGATCGGCAGGCCCGCGTCGAGCGCGGCGACACGTCCGATCGCCGGCGCCTCACCATTGGGGTAGCACTGGCCGAGCATCACGTCATCGACGGCCTCGCCGGGCAGCCCGGTGCGCTCGAGGAGCCCCCGAATGACGGTCGCCGCCAGAGTCGCGGCAGGCACGTCACGGAACACTCCCCCGTAGCGACCCACCGGTGTGCGGACCGGCTCGCAGATGACTGCCTCGCGCATGTCAGGCTCCTTCCAAGAAGCCCCAGCCTATTGGTGAGCGCAGCGCGAGATGACAGGAGCAGCGAATGGACGTCTACGAGGCGCTCTACACGACGCGAGCCATGCGGCGGCTGAAGCCCGACCCGATCCCGGAGAGCGTGCAGGCAAAGATCCTCGACGCGGCGATCCGGGCGCCCACCGGCGGCAACAGCCAGAACTGGCGCTTCCTGCTGGTCGACGACAAGGCCCTCATCGGTCAGCTCGGCGAGATCTACCAGCGCTGCATCGGTCAGCTGTGGGTGACGTTCTACAAGGAGCGCCTGGACAAGGCGAACGCGAACCCCGAGCTGCCGGAGAGCATCGCCGACCTGAAGATGCAGCGTTCCGCCCAGCACCTCGCCGACAACTTCGCCGACGTCCCGCTGCTGCTTTTCGGTTTCGCGGAAGGCGACGGCTCGGGTGGCTCGATCTTCCCCGCGATCTGGAGCGCGCAGCTTGCCGCCCGCGCGGAAGGCGTCGGGACCTCACTGACCCAGGCGATGGTCTTCGAACTGCCCCTCGTGAAGCAGCTGCTCGGCGTGCCGGAGGAATCGGCCTGGATCATGTCGGCCTGCGTCACGTTCGGCTATCCGACCGGACGCTGGGGGGTCGGCGCCCGCCGGCCCGCTCACGAGGTCGCGTTCCGCAACTCCTGGGACGGCCCGCTCGGATTCGAGATCAACGAACCGCTCTGGCCCTGAGCGGCCGTCCGTTCGCCGGCGCTACTGGGAGGCGCCCCAGCGCGGGTGGTTGATGAAGACGCCGAGGGCTGACGCGGTCACGACACCGTCGGCGACGATCTCGCCCGTGGCGAAGTGCTTGCGTCCCTCCGAATGCGTGTACCGCGCACGGATCAGCAGCGGGACGTTGTACGGCGTCGCACCCTTGTAACGGAGATCGAGGCCGGCGGTCATGCCGGACTTGCCGACGGCCGCCGTCGCGAAACCGACAACGTGGTCGAGCAAGGTGGCCACGGAGCCGCCGTGCACCCGTCCGGGAGGGCCGACGTGCTGGCGGGTGAACATGCACCGCGCGAGCACCTCGCCGGTCTCCGGATGCGGCGTCGCGACGAAGGCGTCCTCGCCGTCCGGAGTGAGCCACATCCCCGGCAGCGCTTGAGGGTTCAACCGACCGGTGCCCGCCTGGGTCAGGTGCTCGAACTTGTCCCCGCCGTGGCCGACGAACCAGGCCGCGTCGGGACGCTCGGCGGCTTGCAGCCGCTGGGTCAGATCGGCGACGAGGGCCGCCACCTCCGCGCGCTCGGCCGGGGTGACATCGGTCATCACGGTCGCCTCGACGAGGTCGCGCACGGCCTCGACCAGGGTGAACGCTTCAGCCGGGATCTGGTCGGCGGGAACCCGTTCGTAGGGGGATTGCGTTGTCACGAAACCTCGTCAGGGACATCAAAGTGGCTGGTGTACGGGGCGAAACGGGCGCGCTCGGCAACGGCGTCGAGGCCGAGCTCGTCGAAGGAGTACTCGTGGCTGCCATGCCGGCCACGGGGACGCGCGTCGACGTACTCCTGCATTCTCTCCTGCGCCGCGGGGGAAAACGGCTGCTGCCAGCTCCCGTAACACGCCCGCGCAGCACCGATCGGATCCGCCGACAGGTCGGCGAACGAGCCGGAGTGCAGCCGGCCCGGTTCGGCAAGGCGCGGATCGGGATTCGCGGCGAGCGCATTGAGCGAGCGGGCGTAGAGCTCGGCGTGGTAACGCCCGATGGCAGGCAGGTCGACGTGATCGCTGTGCGCCCACCGCAGGTGCGCAACCAGGCTGCTGACCGAGCCGAGCACGGAGAGCGGATCGCGATGGGTGACGGCGATGCGGGCATCGGGATAGACGTCGAGCAGGGTGCTCAACGAGTGCAGGTGCACCGGTGACTTCAGCACCCATTGCTGACGTGGGCTGCGGCGCTGGAGCAAGGCGAGCACGAGCCGGTGGTAGTCGTAGGCCGGCCGCATGTCGCATTCGGCGAGCCAGCGGGTGTAGGTCGGCACGTTGTAGCGCACCACGAATTCCTCGGAGAGGAAGGCGAACGACATCGCCGAGATGCATTCCTTGGGATTGCGCGCGCCGTACTCGTGGATGGCGTCAAGGCCCGGGTCGGCGTCGGCGAAGCTGCGCAGCTCGAGGTCGGCGAGCTCGACGCGGGCCTGCTCGTCGGCGCCGTTTCCCGGCACCGGTGGTGGCACCGGCAGCAGCAGCTCCCAGCCGAGCGGTGCGCGCAGCGCCGGATCTGACGCGAGCAGCGCGTGCAGGATCGTCGTCCCTGTCCGCGGCGCGCCGGTCACGACGAGCGGCGCCTCGATCGGCTCGTCGACCGCACCGGGATCGGCCTGCAGGTAGCGGACGAACTGATGGCGGACGCGTAGCAACCGGAGCAGATGACGGCGCGTCAGCCAGCGACCCGACAGCGTCAGGTCGGCCTCGGCGTCGAGGGCATCGAGCAGCACCGTCAGCGGCTCGCGGAAGCCCGGCCCGAAGTCGGCGTCTCCCCCGTCATCGATCCCGGCCTGCACCCGCGCTTCGGCGAGCAGGCTCTCGACCGTGAGCGGTGCACGCGCGACGGCACCCATCTCGGGGATGCCCCCCGCATTCATCAGCGTGGCCCACGCGGGGCGATCGGGCGGTGTCCAGCTCACCGGCCGACAGTAACCAGCCGCGTGACACCGCCCCGTCCCGCCCCAGCCCGGCCCGGCCTGCCGCTTCTGACGCGGCCAAGGCCAGGCCGTGGTCGTTATTGATGCCGCGTAGCGACCAAGGCCTGGCCTTAGCCGCCGTGGGCGCGTCATATAGCTTGCTCCGCGTGACGAATCAGCCGGACGTGGCCTTCCCGGAGTTGGCGGCCTGGCGCGAATTCTGCGGTGTGCTCGTCGAGCAGGGCGAGCGGCTGCTCGACCCCGGATTTCCGGACGGCAACCCCGACCCGTCCGAGGCTATCCGCCACCTGTCGACGCAAGCCGTCTGCTGGCTGAGCCACGCGTTCGCCCGCGAGCGCGACCTCGGCATCCACCGGCTGAACGATCTGGCCACACCCTGGGGCGGCCCGAACGCCGACAACGTCTACCACTACGCGGCAATCGATGACCAGAGCACGTACCGGCTGCACGGACGCATGGGCAGCTGCGAGCAATGGCTGCTTGCCTTGCGGCGGGGCAACCTGCATCAGAAGGAGAACGGCACCCTCGGCGAGGGCAGCGCGAGCGACTTCGGCATCGGCGAGGGCGATGCTGTCGATCTGATCCTCAGCCCCAGCGGTGAGGGCGGCCTGGCGATTCCGCCAGGTACGAAGATGATGTCGCTGCGCGAGTACTACTACGACTGGCGCCCGCTCGAGCCGGCGATGCTGCTGCTGGAAAAGCTCGACGGGCCGCCGTCGTCGGGCGATGTCGTGCAGGCGCTCGGCGCCGCCGGCGAGCAGTTCAAGAGTTCGGTCGAGTACTGGGCGGAGTACATGGTCGCCGCGCGCGCGCGCGGCGTGGACAACACGTTCATCCCGCCGCGCAAGGAACCGCGCGGACTGCAGACGATGTCCTACAGCTTCTGCTTCTGGGACCTGCAGCCCGACGAGGCGCTCGTCGTCACCTTCCCGAAGCCCGACGCGGCGTACTGGAGTACGCAGCTCTATCAGCTCGGGTGGTTCGAGGCGCTGGACATGGGACGCCAGACCAGCCTGAACCACAAGCAGACGACGCCCGGTCCCGACGGCGTCGTGACCGTAGTGGCTTCGGCAGCCGACCCCGGCATCGCGAACTGGCTCGACACCGAGGGCCGCCCCGAAGGATTGCTGACACTGCGTACCGCCTGGCTGACCTCGCCGGCACCCAAGGCGGAGACGCGCGTCGTCACGCTCGCCGAGCTCGATTCCGCTGTGGGGCCTGATGTTCCGCGGGTCGACGCCACCACCCGCGCCACCACGATCGCCGCCCGGCGTGAGCACTTGCGGTGGAGGTTTCGCACGTGAGCGTGCTCGGTCGCACCTTGCGGGAAGCAGCCGGACGGTTCGGCGATCGGGTCGCGCTGGTGCATGCCGGCCGCGAGCTGACGTACGCCGAGACCGACCGCCTCACCGATGAGCTCGCCGCCGGCCTGGCCGCGTGGGGCGTCAAGGCCGGCGATCTCGTTGCGCTCGCCCTTCCTGGCGGAATGGATTACGTCCTCGGCTTCACCGCACTGTCGCGTCTCGATGCCGTGACGACCGGCCTGAACCCGCGCTACACCACCGCCGAGCGGGCCAAGGTGATCGCGCGGGCAGCGCCGGCACTCGTCATCGCCTCCAGCGAGCTGCTCGCAGAACTGCCTGCAGGCAGTGAGGTTTTGAGCTACGACGCTGACCCAAAGACCCCGGCCCTGGACCTCTGGGACGAGATTCGCCTCGCCGGCGCCGCCCCGCCCGCGGGGTCCGACAGCGACGATCTCGCCCTTCCGGAGACGGTCGTCTTCACCTCCGGCACGACTGGCCTGCCCAAGGGCGCGCTCTTCAACGGCACGCAGATCGCCGCCATCGCCGCCTTCGACACTGGCGGTGCGTGGGGCACCGGCGGACCGCAACTCGTGGCGACCGGGCTGCCGCACGTCGGCTTCATGACCAAGCTCGCCGGCTACTTCCAGCTCGGCGCCACGCTGCACATCCTCGACCGGTGGCGAGCGGCGGATGCCTTGCGCGTGCTGGCGACTGAGCGCGTACCGGTGATCGGCGGGGTCGCCGCGCAAGTGTCTCTGCTCATGCACCACCCCGACTTCCCCGGCTATGACTGGTCCGCCGTCAAGGCGCTCATCATCGGCGCCGGCCCCAGCCCGGCGGCGCTGGTGCGTGAGGCCCGCGAACGATTCGGCGGCGCCGGCTATTCGGTGCGCTACTCGCTCACCGAGTCCGGCGGCGTCGGTACCCTGACCGCCCTCGACGCGCCCGAGTCGGAGACGCTCGGGTCGGTCGGCCGGCCACGCCCGGGCACCGAACTGGAAATCCGGGACCCGGACACCGACGCGCCGCTCGGCCCCGACGAGATCGGCCGGGTCTGCCTGCGCTCCCCCGCCGTCATGGCCGGCTACTGGCGCGACCCGGAGGCGAGCGCGGCCGCGCTCGACGGCGACGGCTGGCTACGCACCGGAGACCTCGGCTACGTCGGCGGCGACGGCCTGCTGCGCATCACCGGCCGCATCGGCGAGATGTACATCCGCGGCGGTTACAACGTTTTCCCGCTCGAGGTCGAGTCGGTGCTGCTCGAGCATCCGGCCGTCGGGTCCGTGGCGATCGCCCCGCAGGACAGCTCTGTGATGGGCCAGATCGGCGTCGCCGTCGTCGTCCCGGATCAGGACCACGAGCCACCGGCTCTGGAGACGCTGCGGGCGTTCGCCGCCGAGAAGTTGGCCGCCTACAAGCTGCCCGAGGCCATGCTCATCGTCGAGGCGCTTCCGCTCACCAGCATGGACAAACTCGACCGCAAGGCACTGGCAGAGCTCGCCGCCGAGGCCAAGCCCGAGCGCCAATAGCTGGATCTTGCTGACAGCCGCACGGGGCGGGGACAGACTCCGGCTACATCCTCGAAGGAGATCCCGTGGCTGAATTCCCTCCGCTGTCCCATGTCGCCCTCACCGTCAAAAGCTGCGACGCCAGTACCCCTTGGTATGAAGCGCTTATCCGCACGGCGCCGGTGCTCGATGAGGACACCGGACCCTGGCGTCACGTCGTCTGGGCGCTGCCGGGCGGCGGTCTGCTCGGCATCCACGAGCACCCTGGCAAGACGAGCGGGGACGACGCCTTCTCCGAGTACCGGACGGGCTTGGATCACGTGGCCTTCGGGTGCTCGTCGCGCGCCGAACTCGTCGAGTGGTCGGCCCGGCTGGACGCTCTTGGTTACGCGCATGGCGATGTCGAGGATGCCCACTACGGCTCCGGGCTGTCCTTCCGCGACCCCGACGGCAACGCGCTGGAGTTCTTCGCCCCGCCAGGAAGCTAGCCGTTCAGGACCTTCGCCAGCACGTCGGTCAGCTCCTTCGCCGACCGCCTGCTGACGGCGGCCTGCATCGCCAGCCCCGAGCCGTGAAACGTGCCGGGATAGGAGTGCAGCTCCACCGAAACCCCTGCTTCCATAAGGCGTTTCGCGTACTCGATGCCTTCGTCACGCAGCGGGTCAAGCTCCATGGTCTGCACATACGCGGGTGGGAGCCCGGACAGGTCCGTGGCGCGGTTCGGCGCGGCGTAGGGCGACGTCTCGCGGCCCTCGTAGCCGGCACCGAGGTAGCTGACCCACATGTTCTCCGCGCCGGGGCGGTTGAACATCGGGGTGGCCACGAACGTGCGCGACGACCAGGTCTCGAGCCGGTCGTCGGTGACCGGAATGCCCAACGCCTGGAAGCAGATGGCCGGTCCTTTGCGGTCACGTGCCATGAGGGCGACCGCCGCCGCCAGCGCACCACCGGCGCTTCCTCCGGTGATGGCGACGCGGCTCGTGTCGATGCCGAGTTCGGTGGCGTTCGCATGGGTCCAGAGCAGGCCGGCGTAGCAGTCCTCGACGCCGGCCGGGAACGGGTGCTCGGGCGCAAGCCGGTAGTCGACCGACACGACAACGGCGTTGGCCTCCTTGGCGATGCGCACGTTGGCCATGTGGTCCATCTGCGCGCTGCCCATGATGAAAGCGCCGCCATGGAAGTCCACGACAGCCGGCAGGAGACCGGAGGCCGACTTCGGCCGGTAGATGATGACCGGGACGTCCGGAGCCCCGTCGGGGCCGGGAATGGCCCGGTGGGTGACGGCGAGGTTTTCCTCTCCGGGGGCGGGAGCTCCGACGCCGAGCATCGCCTCCAGCTCCTTGCGCGCGTCCTGGATCGTCGCACCCTCGGGGGCGGCCGGCAGGAAGGGCAGGATCGAGGCGATCTCCGGGTCGAGCCACGGCTCCCCCGGCGTCACGGCCCGCTCCTTCGCGGTCTGCGAGAGGACGCTGTTCATGGCGATGTAGCGGCTCTCACGTATGCGACGCGACAAGCCGATCTGCAGGGCGAAGCCGTCGAAGGCGTGCACCGCCCCGGCGACGACGTGCAGCTCCGTCGGCACGCCTGCCTGCATGAGCCGCTGGGCGTATTCGATGGCCTCATCACGCAGCGGGTCGAACTCGGCGGTGGTGATCGCGGCAGGCGCGAGGCCGGTGAGGTCGGTGGCGCGCGCGGGTGCGGCATACGGCGACGTGTCGTCGCGGTTCACCGCATCGGGGCCGAGGTAGTGCCGCCACATGTGCACGCTGCTGCGCCCGTTCCACAGCGGGGTGTCGAGCAGCTTGCGCATCGAGGGGGTGGTCATCCGGTCGTCGAGCACCGGGTAGAGAAGCACCTGATAGATCGGCTGGATGCCACCTTCGTCGCGGGCCCGCTGTGCCACGGCGGCGGCAAGCGCACCGCCCGCTGAAACGCCGGTGACGACGATCTGCTCCGGATCGATGTCGAGACCGCTCGATCCAGCAGCGAGCCAGCGATAGACCGCGAAGCAGTCGTTGATCTGGGCCGGGTGGATCGCCTCGGGCGCGAGCCGGTAGTCGACCGAGACGATCGGCAGCGACGTCGCCAGCGCCAGCAACTCGCAGGGAACGTCGTCCTGCAAGGGATGTCCAATGACGAACGCGCCGCCGTGGATGTGCAGGATCACCGCGCCGTTCTGCACGCCGCCTTCCGGCATGTACACCCGCACGGTGACATCCGGATCCCCGGCGGCGCCCGGCACGGATTGGTCACGCCGGCTCACCCGCTCGTCGGGCACCGGCGCGAGACCTGCCTGCGCCGTCGCCTGGGCGATGACGGCAAGACGTTCCCGCAATACCCGCGGGTCGGCGAATGACGACGCGGGATCGGTGAACTCAGGCGGCAGGACGGCAATGACGGCTTCGAGCTCGGAGTCCACGGTGCTCCCTGGCGCTTCTGGGACGAACCTGGCCCGCCCGGCGCGGGGCCAGCCCGAACGTACGCCGCCGCCGTTTCGGGTCGTCAGCCACCCACCGAAGCAGGCAGCGCCGGCTCCTGAGAGTGCCGGAACGTGACGCTCATCCGCGGTCCGGCAGCGGCCACCTTCGGGACGCTGTGCTCCCACTCCTTCTGCGCCGCGCCGCCCATCACCAGCAGATCTCCTCCCCCGAGTGCGAACACCTCCCGGGTCGGGCCGCCGCCGCGGGGACGCAGCCGGAAGCGGCGCGGCTCACCCAGCGAGACGATGCCCACCAGCGGCTCGCGTAGCACCTTGCGCACCGTGTCCCCGTGCCAGGCGACGCTGTCAGCGCCGGTGCGGTACAGGTTCACGTGCACCGAGTCAAAGGTGACGGCGTAGCGCTCCGAAAGGCTCGCGCGCAGCGTCTCGAGTGACGGTGGGAGATCGCCCAGCGACCAGCCCGTCACCAGACGCGGCTCGACCACCATCGCGTCATACATGCGTCGCTCCCGCTGGGCCATAGCGCGGTCGACGCCAGCTCCTGCATCAGCTCGTCGGCGCCGGGAAGCCAGCCCGGGCAATGGTCGACCCACGACCGGCGGTCCAGCTGGACGCGCTTCAGCCGGGTGTATGAGAGGGCAGGCGCCTCGTCCCAGCCGGGCAGTGTCGCCTGCCACGACAGCTGCACCCCATCGAGGTTACGGAGCAGTCTGGCTACGCAGCAAGCTTTTCGGCCGCCGGCGAAGCGCGACGGGCGTCGGGCGCATTGCGCGCCACCATGATGACGCCGATGACTACGGCGGCGACCGCCAGCACGATCACGCAGAGGCCGACCGGGCCGGCGTCGAGGTGCTCGTGCAAGAGCGTCACGCTGAGGGTCACCGCGACCATCGGTTCGCAGATCGTGATGCACGCCAGCGGAGCCGGCAATGAGCCGGCCTGATAGGCGTTCTGAGTGAGCAGGAAACCGATCGCCCCGCAGATGAAGATGGTCGCCAGCGGCCATTCGAAGGCGTGATGCAAGTCGCGGACGACGACGCTGAGCAGCGGCGAGCACACCGCAAAGAGAGTGCCGGCGCTGAGCGCAAGGGCGACCGAACGAGCGACGCCGTGGAACTTGCGGCTCGCCAGGACGAGGGCGATCACGATCGGTCCGACGGATGCCAGGAGCAGCAGCCCGTCGTTGCCGGTGACATGCTGATTGCCCTCGCTCGGCTGGGCGGCGAGCAGGAACGCCGCGAGGCCCGCACAGCAGAGCAGAGCGCCGTAGACCTCGGCGCGCACCACCTTGCGCTTGTCGACGGCGGCCGACAGCGGGATCGCCAGCAGCAGGCCCGTCACCAGCAGCGGCTGCACCAGCGCGACGGCGCCCAGGCTCAGCGCCACGGCCTGGATGATGAAGCCGAAAAGGTCGCCGAAGGACCCGGCCCACCACAGCGGCCGCTTCGCCAATTGCAGGAAGAGGCGAGGGTTCAGCGTCTGGGCTGTCTGGGTCTCCTGCGCGACGTGGTGCTGCGCCACAGACGCGATCGCAAAGCAGAACGCGGAGATGAGAGCCACGATCGCTGCGAGGAACACGCGTCTACTGTGCCGCACCGGGCTGCGTCTTGGCATGCAGACTTCGCTCAGCGAATGCCCAGCCGCCGCTTTGACCCTCCGGGCTGCGTGGTAAGTTCTGCGTCGCGCGCCGTTAGCTCAATTGGCAGAGCAGCGGACTCTTAATCCGCGGGTTCGGGGTTCAAGTCCCTGACGGCGCACCCGTTAAACTGCAGGTCAGCGCCATGTTGCGTGCCAGCCTCGCGCCTCTTCAAGATCTTTGGTCCATTTTTCGTCCATGCGGCCTGCGACGAGCTGCTTTCGACGACGTTCGTTCGCCCTGGCTGATCTGCCGCGCAGGCGGCGTCAAGCCCAGGACGCTAAGCTCGTTGACGTGCGGTGCTGCGGCTACCCGATAGCGACGGGCCGGCCATGGAGCGGCTGAGTGCGGTGGATGCCGAGCGCATCCTCGCTGCGGCGCTTACCCAGCCGGCAGGCACCGATCTGGTGTTCGGAGCACTCAGCAAGGTTCCTGGTGTCGCGTTCGAGCCGGGGCGTGAAGGCGGACGCTTCCGGTCGGCGACCCAGCCCACGCTTCGCGTCGGGGACTGGACGTTTTCCCCCGTCGAGCAAGGCACGGCCCTCGAGGCGGGCCACACGGTGCGCGGCGTCGTGCTTTCGCGCACGACTGTTGCCGCCACCGAGGCGGCGGCCAAGCTCGCTCCAGCCGTCCTGGAGGCGGCCCGGCAGCAGGGCGAAGAGGCCCAGGAGTATGCGCAGTCGGTGTTCGGCGCGCTCGGCGAGCTGCTCGGATTGTGACGACCGGACAACGTCCTCCCTGGGACGGCCGCGGCCTGCCGGCTTCGGCGATGCAGCGCATCGAGCGCAGCCGCAGCAGCGGGCTGAGCACGTCGCTGCTTTCCATCAGCGGCGACACCGCTCTGGAGACGGTGGGCTTCGTCCCGGTTGGTGAGGTGATGGGCAGCTGCGTCATGCATCTAGGTTTCGCCGGCGCAGGCGGCTGCGGGTACGGCTACGCCTACGGCATGGCAGGCCGTTCCTACAGCTTCGGCCAGGCGCATACGGTGACGAGCCGGCGCCCTTCTGCCTACTACGGCTTCGGGCCGTACGTGAAGGCGCTCGACCAGGGCTACGCAGCAGCCTTGGGGCGGATGGCGACGGAGGCGCAAGAGATCGGCGCGCATGGAGTCATCGATGTTCGGTTAACCGTCGATCGACGGGACTCGAATGAACGCGAGTTCGTCGCGCTGGGCACGGCCGTGCGGGGACTGGTCGGCCCGGGTACGCCGATGCCGTCCCGGCCCTTCACGACCCAGCTCTCCGGTGCCGACGTGACGAGCGCCTTGCGCAGCGGGTGGGTCCCGGTGTCGATCGTCGTCGCGATCTGTCTGGGCGTTCGCCACGACGACACCCAGACCCGCAACCAGGTCATGACCTGGAGCAACACGGAAGTGCACGGCTACACCGAACTGGTCTCGACGGTGCGCTCGGACGCTCGTGACCTCTTCGCCGAGCGGGTGCGCGCCAGCGGAGCCAACCGTTCCTACCTGACAGACATGAAGCTCAACATCTGGGGCACCGAGGTGGGGCCGGGGCACCGTGACCATGTCGCCGAATCGATCGTGCTCGGCGGTGGTCTCGTGTCGTTCGCGTCCAGACTCCCGCGGCCCACGACGCTGACCATGATTCCGTTGCGTCCGACCCGAAGGCCGAAATGAGCGAACCCGAGCAGACCGTCGGTGCGGATGCGCTAGGAATCCCGGACGACGCGCTGCGCCGGCTGGCCGAGATGCGGCCCGGATCCCAGACGTCCCTGTTCACCTCCGATCTATCGGTCAATGAGTTCCTCCTGGTACGGGAGGCTGGTTTCCGACCGCTCGGGCTCGTGCTGGGTAGCTCGATCTACCACATTGGCTTTCAGGCACGCCGCTGGGGAAAGAGCCAGGAACTAGAGGTCTTGTCGCAGGCGATGTATCACGCCCGCGAGCTCGCGATGACGCGCATGGAGGCTGAGGCCGACGTGCTCGGCGCGGACGGAATCGTTGGGGTGCGGCTCGCGATCGAGTTCAAGGAATTCGGTGCGGACCTTGCCGAGTTCATCGCGATCGGCACGGCAGTGAAGTCCGACGACACGACGCATCAGTGGCGCAACAACACCGGCAAGCCCTTCACGTCTGACCTGTCGGGCCAAGACTTCTGGACGCTAATTCAGGCCGGCTATGCCCCGCTCGGCATGGTGATGGGCACCTGCGTGTACCACATTGCGCACCGCACGCTCGGGCAGACGCTGGGCAACGCCGGCCAGAACGTCGAACTCCCCCAGTTCACCGAAGCCTTGTATGACGCCCGTGAACTCGCGATGAGCCGGATGCAGGCGGAGGCGGAACAGCTACAGGCCGAGGGAGTAGTCGGCGTGCAGCTGCTGAACCTGCCTCACCGATGGGGTGGACACACGACGGAATTCTTCGCCATCGGGACTGCCGTTCAGCCTTTACGAGCCGACCACATCATCGCGAAACCGACCATGGTGCTTCCGCTCACCGACTAATCACGCCTGACCGCAACACCGAGCAAGGGCCAAGCCACGCTGAAGGTCGTCGCAGACCCCGCAGTGAGTGTGAATCACCGGGAACGGTTCGCACCAAGCACCCGAGCACTATCGCAAGAGCCGCCCGGAAATGTGCGGTCGGACGTGACACAGTAGCCGGCCAAGGGCGCCGAACGCTCTCGACTGGAGGCCCTGAAGGTGCGCGTGAACCGTCCTGCGTCGCCGCTCAGTTCGTTCGGTCCGTTCTCCGTCCGGCTGGGCGTCCTCGCCGTCGCCGCGGCGTTGGCCGTGGGCGGTTGCAGCAGTTCGTCACCATCTTCCGCAGGTGCGCCGCCCTCGTCCGATTCGCCGTCACCGAGCCCGAGCGACGCCGTCCCCGCGGTGCAGGACCTCGGGCCACGCTCCTTCACCAAGCCCGGCCCGTTCGCGGTGGGCGTGACGACGATGACGTTGCCGGGCGACGGCGCGAAGGTCGAGGTCTGGTACCCGGCAACGCCATCGTCGGTCACCGGCAAGCCGCAAGCTTCCTATGACGTGCAGGACCTGCTCCCCGCCGCGCTCAAGAAGGTCTTCCCGCCCGGGTTCACAGGTGGCGTCTATCAGACCGACGCCCACCGCGGCGTGGCGGTCGCGGCCGGACGGTTTCCGTTGGTCGCCTTCACCCATGGCTACTCCGGGTTTCGTAACCAGTCGACGTTCCTCACGACGCACCTCGCGTCGTGGGGTTTCGTCGTCGCCGCGCCGGAACTTCTCGACAACAACCTGACCGCCGTTCTCAGCGGTACCAAGGCTTCCGGTTCCGCGGCGGATATCGCCGAGGTGTCCGCGACGATCTCTCTGCTGCGCAGCCAGAACGGCTCACCCTCAAGCCCACTTGCGGGTCATGTCGACATGTCGAAGGTTGCGGCGATCGGTCATTCGCTCGGGGGTGCGGTCTCTGAAGCCGTAGCGGCCGCCGACCCCGCCGTGACGACGTTCATCGGCATGGCCGGCGCCACCGTCGGATCCTTCGGGCAGACATCGGCCGGCCCGGACAGCAAGGTGCCCGACAAGCCCGGCATGCTCATGGTGGGCACGAAGGACCAGGTCGTCGACCCGGCCGGGATCGCGAAGGCCTACGACGCGATGACGGAACCCAAACGTCTGGTCACG
>DATAVO010000024.1:0-4844 GCA_036267695.1 Frankiaceae bacterium | reverse complement strand
CCAGTGAGCCTGTACGAGGTCGTCCGGCTCACGGTCAGCACCCTGCGAGAAGTCTACCTCGCTCACCCTGACGACATCTCGATCGGCTAGCCCTGCCCTACCCTACCGGCCGGCGAAGCAGACCCCGAAGGTTGCCCTCGTCGCGCCATTCGGCGAAGAGGTCACGCAACTCCGTGGCGCTGCGCATGTAGCAGGCTGAGCGCATGTCACGCTCGCCGGGAACCGCGAGCTCATTGTTCAGATAACCGGGCGTGCAGTTGGTGAAGTACGCGGCATAGGCGCCAACGGTGCTCGCCACGAATTCGAACCATTGCTGCTCGGCGTCGACATCCGGCTCTACCGTGACGCCTTCATCCAGCGCGCGCCGGATCACGTACGCCGTGTGCTCGGCGTTCTTGGTACCGGCATAAGCGATGTTGATGTGCTGGCCGCCCTGGATGTGGCTGTTCATGCACAGGTTCGGAAAGCCGTGCGACCAGATGCCGTGCAGCGTCCAGGCGCCCTTGTCCCATGCCTGCGACAGCGATCGGCCGTCCTTGCCGACCGGGTCAAAGCCGATCCGGTGCGTGTAGAAGGTGCTCGGGGCGTCGAAGCCGGTCGCGTAGACGATGCAGTCGAGCGGGTATTCGGTGCCGCCGGCGATGATTCCCCGCTCGCTGATTTCCTCGACGCCCTTGCCGTCGGTGTCGACGAGCGTGACGTTGTCACGGTTGAACGTCGGCAGATAATCGTCGTGGTAGCAGGGCCTTTTGCAGCTCACGCCATACCACGGCATGAGCGCCTGCGCGGTGGCCGGATCCTTCACCGTCTCGGCGATACGCGTACGCACCGCGTCCATCAACTGACGGTCGAGCACCTTGAGCTGGGCGGCTTCCGCCGCGTCCCGCGCCTCCTTCTTGACGTCGACCTTGAACATCTCGGTCCAGCCGTCCTGAATCAGATCGACCGCAGGATTGCCACCGGTCGTCATCAGCACGAAGTTCGCCATCCGCTCCTCGTGCCAGCCGGGCGTCGCCGTCATGTCGCGAAACCAATCGGGGTCCGTCGCGCGCTGGTTGCGCGGGCTCACCGTCGACGGCGTGCGCTGGAAGACGTAGAGGTGCTTGGCCGCCTCTGCAAGCTTGGGCACCGCCTGCACCGCCGTCGCACCCGTGCCGATGATGCCGACGATCTTGTCGTGCAGCTGGTCCATGGGCACTTCCGGCGCACCGCCGGTGTAAGCGTAGTCCCACCGGCTCGTATGGAAGGAGCGTCCGGCGAAGCGTTCAATCCCAGGAATCCCAGGCAGTTTCGCCTTGTGCAGCACTCCCCCGCAGATGACCACGAAGCGAGCCGAAAGCTGATCCTGCCGGCTCGTCGTGACCTGCCAGCGCTCGACGTCGTCCTGCCAGACGACACCGGTCACCTCGGTCTGGAAGAGCGCGTGCGGGTACATGTCGAAATGGCGCCCGAGCATCTGCGCGTACTGGAAGATCTCAGGAGCGTGGGCGTACTTCTTGGTCGGCATGTAGCCGACTTCCTCGAGCAGCGGGAGGTAGGTGTAGGACTCCACGTCGCACATGCAGCCGGGGTAGCGATTCCAATACCAGGTTCCCCCAAAATCGCCTGCCTTGTCGATGATGCGGTACGACGTGATCCCCTGCTTCGTCAGATGCGCAGCAGTGCTCATCCCGGCCCAGCCCGAGCCGATGACGACGACATCGACCTGCTCCACGAGAGGGTCGCGGACCAATGGTGCGGCATAGGGATCGGCATCGAAGTCGATGTCAAGATCGCGCAGCGAGCGGTAGTGCCGCTCACCGCGGGTGAGCCGCTTGGCCATCTCCTCCTGATAGCGCCGTTCGACCTCTTCGCCGCTCAGCCGTGCCTCACTGCCTTCGGTCACCTACGCGCCCTTTCCCTGGTGCACCTGCCGATGCGTGAAGTGGAATTCTCCTACGAGCCGCCGCGATAAGTCGCATCGCCCGCGACAGGACCGTTACGGCACGAGTCGGGCGAGCACCGGAGCATGGCCGAGGCTTCCCGGAAGCGGCGGATAGGCGGCGCCGTCGACCGGCAGCACCTGCGATACGCGTTCGAGCAGCACCCGCACCGCGAGTTCACCCTCACGCCTCGCCAGCGCCGCACCGGGGCAGACGTGCGAGCCGGCTCCGAACGCGAGATGGCGGCGCGCATCGGGCCGCGTCAGGGAGAAGGCTCGGCCGTCTTCGTAGACGACATCATCGCGATTGGCCGAGGCGATGCCCATCTCGACCCACTCACCGGCGCTGATCGCGACGTCGCCGATGGCGGCGTCCCGGGTGCACAGCCGTGTGGTCCGCAGCACCGGCGCGTCGTGGCGCAGCGACTCCTCCAGATATTGGGCGATGGCGCCGTCGTCCGCGCGGAGCGCCACCAGCAGGTCCGGGTCCTGGACGAGCCGGTTCATCAGGTGCGTCAGAAAGCCGCGCGTCGTGTGCACGCCCGCCTGCAGCATGAAATGCAGCTGGGTGACGATCTCGCGATCAGTGAGCGGGCGCCCGTCGATCTCCGCTTCGAGGAAGACCCTGATCAGCCGGATCGACGGCTCGGGCAAGGCGCGCTGCTCGGCCAGCAAGGCCTCGAAATACGGATGCGTGGCCGGACCGTGCGGCCCCACGCCGGGGGTGGCCGGCCGAGTCATCAGCGTGCCGTCCATCGACCACTGCATGAACAGCGGCGCCGCCTCGGCCCCGACGCCGATGAAATGCGCCATGGTGAAAGCCGGAATCGCCGCGGCGTACTGCCCGTGCAGATCGGCGACGTCGGACTGCAGCATCACATCGACGAGCCGGTGGCATTCGGCCTCGATCACGGCATCGATGTCCTTGACGCGGTGGGCACCGAGAACCGAGTTGTAGAGCCGGCGGATCTTCCCGTGCCGCGGCTCGGGAATCTCGCTCAGGAAATGCTGGTCCTCGGGGATGGACACGACGCCCGCGGGGATTCCGGTGATCGGTCCGAGCTCGGCGCGAAACGTGTCCACGTCCTGCAGCGCGGCCTCGACATCAGCGAAGCGCGACAGGTACCAGGATCCGGACGGGGTCCGATAGACCGGCTCGTCGCGCCGGATACGTGCCAGCGCCTCGAACGGGACACCCGCCTCGGCGAAGCGCGGGTCATGTGGGTCGAAGTCGACGCGCTTCGCGCTCATCGCAGGCTCGCATCACGCGGGAAGCTGCACAGCAACTCGCGAGTGCGCGCCTGCTCCTCGGCAGTGCCGAAGACGTCGGCCATCAGCTCGGTGACGCCCGCCTCGGCGAGCGCAGAGACGCTCTCCAACACCTGATCGGCCTCGCCAACGATCGCCAGCTCCGCCAGGTCGTCCATGCCTTCGAGTCCGAGCTGGCGCTGGTAGGACGGCATCTGCGCAGCCCCCTGGATCCGGGGCCTGACCGCCTCGCGCGCGGCCGCCACGTCCGAGGTGACGCAGACCGGCAGGCCCGCGATGACGCGAGGAGCGCGGCGCTCCGCACGCGTTGCCGCATCAGAAATTGTCGGAACGATGCGTGTTTTCAGGGTTTTCGGGCCCGTCATCCATGTCACAGTGCCGCCGGAAAGCGCCCCGGCGAGTTCGAGCATCTTCGGGCCCAGCGCTGCCACGACGACGCTGGGCGAGGGGGTCCGCATCGTCACGCTGACCTGAGCGCTCACGAACTTTCCGGCGATGCTCACCTTGCGATCGGGGCCGAGCAACCCCTGCAGCGCTTCGAGATTCTCCCGGCAGAGCGCCACCGCGTCGCGATACGGAAAGCCGTAGAACGTCTCGGAGACGAAGGCGTGCGTGACGCCGACACCGAGCGTGAACCGGCCCGGTCCGGCCGCATCGGCCGCCGTCAGTGCCTGCTGCGCCAGCGGGAACGGGTGGCGACCCTGCAGCGGCACGACCGCAGTACCGACGTGGATCGCTGGCACGTGCGACGCGGCGACCGCAAGCGCGCCAATCGCATCGACGGAGAGGGTCTGCGGAAGCCACACCCCGTCAAAGCCGGCGTCGGCTGCCTGCTGGACCGAGGCCGTCACCTCAGCGACGGTTGTGGATCCAGAGCCTGCCCAGGCCGAGATCCGAAATGGTGTCGTCATCGAAGTTCGCTCCCGCTACCAGGCCTGGCCGCGCGCCAGGCGCATGAGTTCGATCCGGTTGCCGTCGGGGTCAGCGAGAAAGACGATCTGCACGATGTCCGGATCGTTGTCTCCTGACCGGGTGCCTTCGATGATCGAGCCGCCGTACGCTTCCAGCTCCTTGGCGGCGGCGTCAACGTCGTCGACGACGAACGACAGGTGGGTCAGTCCGAGCTGAGTTCGCCGCGAAGACGGCGTTCCGGTCGGGGTCGGACGGCGGAAGTACAGCAGCTCGACCCGCAGCCCGTCCTTCTGGACGAACCACGACGTCAGATCGCAGTCGCCGTCCATCTCCGCCAGCGGCCGGTCGATCTCGAAGTGGACGAAGTCTTCGAAGCCCAGCCCGTCGACGTAGAACCGGCGCGAGCGATCGAAGTCTTTCACGCACAGGCCCACGTGAGACGTCGTGGAGGCGATCGGCACCAGCCTCGTCCTTTCTGCAGGGTTCCCGCGGCTGATCTGAGCATCGCTGCACCACATCCGGGCGCTGACACCGGGCCTGTGGCGGCGCCCCGCGGCGGCGGCTAGGGTGCCGCCATGACGACGGCGTCCAGCTTGCCGGTAGCCATGCTCGACTGGGTAGCCGAGGTCGCGGGCGGGCCGGTCGTGCACCACGAGCGTCACGTAGCGCGACGCGAGGCGTGGGTCGTCGACGCCGAACGCGCTGATGGCTCGACGCTGCGAGGCTTCCTGCGGCTCGAGCG
>DATAVO010000023.1:0-2039 GCA_036267695.1 Frankiaceae bacterium | reverse complement strand
AGGTCCTAGAGCGGAGGCGCCCCTAGGCTGACAGCTTCGCTACCTGTCAGGCAGCGAGAGCGAGCCGGTTATTATCGGCATTTATATATTTTGCCGCGATGGATTAATGAGATCACGCGACATCCTCAGCCCGCTTCCCTTGAATCGACGTCCGAAGTCGAAACCGTTCACCCCCTGGTCGGGTACTGCTGGATCTGACATCCCAAGGGTACAACGGGCGGCCGCTATCGCGGCAAATACCCCTTGGGGGTATGGTCGGGGACATGGCGGCGCTGGACACGATCGGACGCAGTCTCGACGAGGCGTTCTTCATGCTCTGGCAGACACTGTGGGCACTCATCCTCGGCTTCACGCTCTCCGGCGCGGTGCAGGCGTTCGTCTCGCGCGGCCAGATGCAGCGGCTGATGGGTGACCATCGGCCGGCCGCGCTCACCCGCAGCACGTTCCTCGGGATCGCGTCGTCGTCCTGCTCCTACGCGGCCAGCGCTCTGGCCAGGTCACTGTTCGTTCGCGGCGCCGACTTCACCGCCGCGATGGTCTTCATGGTCGCCTCGACGAACCTCGTGATCGAGCTCGGCATCGTGCTGTGGCTGCTGATCGGCTGGCAGTTCGCCGCGGCGGAGTTCGTCGGCGGCGCGGTCATGGTCGGGCTGCTCGGCATCCTGCTCCCCCGGGTCATCGCGGCTCCGCTCGCCGACCGGCTGCGGGCCCGGATCTCCGACGCCGCGGACACGAGCCCGCAGGCGCACCACGGTGGGCCGGTCGAGTCCGACCTCGACGCCTCCGGCGCCCTGCGCACTCGGCTCCGACAACCGAGCCGCTGGGTGGCCAGCGCCGGCTACACGCTGGCCGACCTCAGCATGCTGCGCCGCGAGATCGTGCTCGGATTCGTCGCGGCCGGCTTCATCGCCGTCGCGGTGCCCGCCCACGTCTGGGCCGACGTGTTCCTCACCGGGCACGGACCATGGACCGTCGTCGAGAATGCCGTGGTCGGCCCGTTCGTCGCGGTCATCAGCTTCGTCTGCTCGATCGGCAACGTCGCCCTCGCCGCCGCGCTGTGGAAGGACGGCATCAGCTTCGGCGGTGTCATCGCCTTCATCTTCGCCGACCTGATCACGATCCCGCTGCTGGCTATCTACCGCACGATGTACGGCGGCCGCGTCACCCTGCGACTGTTCGGGGTGTTCTGGGCGGTGATGAGTACGTCGGGCCTCGTCACCGAGCTGACCTTCCGCGCACTGCACGGCGTACCCGGTCGGCGGCCCGACGTCATCGCCAGCGAGCATTTCGCGTGGGACCACACGACCGTGCTGAACATCATCTTCCTCATCGGGTTCGCAGGACTGCTGCTGCTGCACCGCAGCCGCGACCGGTTCGACGGTCCGCAGACCTACGCCCATGACCCGGTGTGCGGCATGCAGGTCGAGAAGGCCAACCCGGGAGCCGTCACGGCGATCGGCAGTGACACCGTCTACTTCTGCTCGCGCCGCTGCCACGACCGCTTCACCGCCGACCTCGCCAGGAGCCCGCAATGACCGAGACCGCCACCACCCACGGGTACGCCGCAGACAAGGCGAGCTACCAGCGGCGGCTGCGCCGGATCGAGGGCCAGGTCCGCGGCATCAGCCGGATGGTCGACCAGGACACCTACTGCATCGACGTCCTCACCCAGGTCTCGGCGGCGACCAAGGCGTTGCAGGCCGTGGCGCTCGGCCTGCTCACCGACCATCTCGGCCACTGCGTCCGCGAGGCGACGCTGAGCGGCGGCCCGGAGGCCGACGCGAAGCTCAAGGAGGCGAGCGACGCGATCGCGCGGTTGGTCAGGTCCTGATGGCTACGGCGGGCTGATCCCGAACAGCCGCGCCGCGTTGTCCCAGCACACCGCCCGCATCCAGTCGTCGCCCAGCCCGAGGCCGGCTAGCACCTCCAGCTGGTGCGCGTAGGCATACGGGATCGACGGGAAATCGGTGCCCAGCAACACTTTCTCGCGCAGGGCATTCAGCCGCGGTGCCACGAGTCTCCCGATCTCGGCGCCACCC
>DATAVO010000022.1:0-10533 GCA_036267695.1 Frankiaceae bacterium | reverse complement strand
TAATGGTTGATCATCGGCCTGTTGATCAACCATTACTAGGTGCTCGAGCGGGCCTAAGGGCGGCTCGGCGGCGAGGAGCTCAGACGGGGGTGACCCCGTGCCGGCGGTTGGCGAAGCGGCGATCCTTGCCGGCGGTCGTGGCGAAGCGCCGGATGAGCTCGCGGCGGAGATCGGCCGGCTCGACGATGTCGTCGACCACGAGTTCGCTGGCAAGCCGGACGATGTCGATGTCCTTCTCGTACTCGGCGCGGCGCTCGGTAACGAAGGCCTCGCGTTCGGCGTCGGTGTCAAAGGCGGCGATGCGGTTGGCGTAGACGGCGTTGATCGCGGCGTCGGCGCCCATCACGGCGATCTTGGCGGTCGGCAGGGCGAGGGTCGCGTCGGGTTCGAACCCGGGCCCAGCCATCGCGTAAAGCCCTGCGCCATAAGCCTTTCTGACGACCACGCAGATCTTCGGCACCGTCGCCTCGCTGACCGCGGTGATCATCTTCGCGCCGTGGCGGATGATGCCCTGACGCTCGACGGCGTTGCCGACCATGAAGCCGGGCACGTCGGCCAGGAAGAGCAGCGGCACGTTGAACGCGTCGCAGAGCTCGATGAAGCGGGTCGCCTTGTCGGCGGAATCGACGAAGAGGACCCCGCCCTTCTGCATCGGCTGGTTCGCCACGACGCCGATGACCTCGCCCGCGAGGCGGGCGAACCCGACGAGCAGCTCGCGCGCCCAGAGTTCGTGAATCTGGAAGAAGGAGCCCTCATCGACCAGGCCGCGCACCAGACGTCGCATGTCGAACGCCTGCCGCTCGCTTTCCGGGATCAGCGCGGCGATGTCGATGTTCTCCGGGTCCTTGGGCGCATCGACGGGTGGGGTTTGGGTCCAGTTCGACGGCAGGTAGGACAGGTGGCGGCGGACCAGCTCGAGGGCTTCGGTCTCGGTCTTGGCCAGGAAATGCCCGACGCCGGAGACCGAGCAGTGCATCTTGGCGCCGCCCATCTCCTCCAGCGTGGTGATCTCTTTGGTCACCATCTCGACCATCCGGGGCGAGCCGAGGTACATCGACGCGTTGCCCTCGACCATGACGACGACGTCGCAGAACGCGGGGATGTACGCGCCACCCGCCGCGCTCGGGCCGAACAGGGCGCAGACCTGCGGGATCGCGCCCGACGCCTTGACCTGGGTGTGGAAGATGTGGCCGGCCCCGCGGCGGCCGGGGAAGAGGTCGACCTGGTCGGTGATGCGGGCTCCGGCCGAGTCGACGAGGTAGACCATCGGCAGGCCGTGCTTGAGTGCGTACTCGATGACGCGGATGATCTTCTCGACCGTCCGAGCGCCCCAGGAGCCGGCCTTGACGGTGGAGTCGTTGGCCATCAGCGCGACGGGCCGGCCGTCGATCGTGGCGGTGCCGGTGATGATGCCGTCGGCCGGGAACTCGCTCGCTTTGGACGCGTGGGCGAAGGCGCCGTCCTCGACGAACGAACTCGGGTCGGTGAGCAGCCGTACCCGCTCGCGCGCGAAGAACTTGTCCTTCGCGCTGTTCGCCTCGTGGTAGCGGGGTGGGCCGCCGCGCTCGATGGCAGCGCGCAGCTCGGTGGGGCTCGCCGGATCGGTCACGGGAAGCCAGCCTGCCAGATGACGTTGAGCCCGCATTCGCGTGGCGGATTACGGTGGGCCCATGCCTCGCCTGGAACCCGGAGCCGCTGCCCCCTCGTTCACCCTGCCGGATGCCGACGACAAGCCGGTCTCGCTGTCGGACTTCGCCGGCAAGCGCGTGATCGTCTACTTCTACCCGGCCGCCTCGACGCCCGGCTGCACCACGCAGGCCTGCGATTTCCGCGACCAGCTGAGCGTGCTGCACGATTCCGGCTACGCCGTGGTCGGGATCAGCCCTGACAAGCCCGCCAAGCTGGCGAAGTTCCGCGACAACCAGAACCTCACCTTCCCGCTGCTCTCGGACCCAGAGCACGCGACGCTCGAGGCTTACGGCGCCTGGGGCGAGAAGACCATGTACGGCAAGAAGCGCATCGGCGTGATCCGCTCGACGGTCGTCGTGGGCGCCGAGGGCAAGGTCGAGACGGCGCAGTACAACGTCAAGGCCACCGGTCACGTCGCCAAGCTGCTGCGTGATCTCGGGGTCGCCGCGTAAACAGCTGACCGCCCCGGGCCTGCCAGGCAAAATGGGCGGGCGAGCGGGAGTGGCGTAACGGCAGCCGCGCTGGACTTAGGATCCAGTGCCCTAACGGGCGTGGGGGTTCGAATCCCCCCTTCCGCACCGTGAATACGCAGCGAGCCAACGGCGCCCGCGACTCGCGGTTTTACCAACGACAGGCCGCGCGGGGCCGGTGCTACCGCGAGGTTGACTGGCGGCGGCACCACGCGCTAGCAGCGCGTTCGCAACTTCCGAAGAATTTTCCGCTTTGGGCAATCCCCACGGCCACCTGGTGCGAACCCCTACTGTCTGCCGCCTTTCCAGCGGTTCATGACAGCGTCGCGCAGCCAGCTGCCGCTCGGGGGGAGGCAGCTGGCCCTGCGCGGCCGCTTCGGCTCGGCGCCGCTGACGAAGCCGTCAGTGCTCGTGAACGATGATCCCGCGGATGTTGCGGCCCTCCAGCAAATCGGTGACGGCCTGATTGATCTCGCCGAGCTCGTAGCGGCGGGTGATGAGCTCGTCGAGCTTCAGCCGTCCGGCGCGGTAGAGATCGATCTGGCGCAGGATGTCGACCGCCGGGCTGCACATGCCAAAAAGGCAGCCTTGGATGCGTTTTTCGAAGCCGGCGAGCATCAGCAGGCTGATGGGAATGCCTGGCGGCGAATGGTGGCTGGCCATCCCGGTCACGACCACGGTGCCGCCCTTGGAGACCGCGTCGAAGCCGGCGGCGACGTCGTCGCCGGTCGGGCCGTCCATGGCGAGGATGGCTGAATCGGCGCCTTGGCCGTTGGTGATCGCACGGACGAAGTCGGCCGCTTCGGCGATGTCGGCGAAGGAGTGGGTGGCTCCGAGCCGTTCGGCCATCTCGCGCTTGAACGGGATCGGGTCGACGGCGATGACGGTGGCCGCGCCGGCAATCGACGCGCCTTGCACGGCGTTGAGACCGACCCCGCCGGTGCCCATCACGATCACGTTGTGCCCGGCGCGGACGGCGGCGGCATTGAGCGCCGACCCCAGGCCCGTACCGACCCCGCAGCCGAGCAGGCACACCGTCTCCAACGGCACGTCCTTCGGCACCCTCACGAGTGACTGCTCGGGGACCACGCTCCACGGCGAGAAGGTCGAGATCAACAGAAACTGGCTGATGGGTCGACCATCGTCGTGCATCCGGTACGTGCCGTCGAGCTGCGGCCCGAGCTGAAGTTTGGCGCCGAGGTCGCAGAGGTTGGCGCGGCCGGCGGCGCAGTAGCGGCAGCGCCCACAGCTCGGGATGAACGATGCCACGACGTGATCGCCCGGCTTGACGCGGCTGACGCCAGGACCGACCGACTCGACGACGCCGGCGCCCTCGTGCCCGCCGCACATGGGGACGACGCCGAGATGTTCGCCGGTCAGGTAGTGCACGTCACTGTGGCAGATCCCGCTGGCGACGTAGCGCACGAGAACCTCGTGGTCCTTCGGGGGATCGAGCTCGACGTCACGGATTTCGTACGCGCCGGGTATCTCGCGCAGTAGCGCCGCGCCCACGCGCATGGGATCTCCCTGCCTCCGGTGAAAACCTGGGAGGCCAACCCAACCATGCGGCTTGCACTAGCCGGGAAGCTGCTCGACGGGACCCGCCCGCTTCGGTGCTCAGAACCCGTTCTGGAACTTGGCTGCGGCCCCGATCGCTAGTGCGAGCAGGCAGGCGCAACAGAGAAAGACCAGGAACAGCACCCACATCGCGGTCGCCGAATACCGGGATCCCGTGGAGCGGCGGTTGTCCGGATACGACGGTGGCCGTCGACGCATCCGACCTCCCACTATCGCCACATTGCCCTCACATCCTACGAGCCCTAGCCCGGAGCCGCGCTCATCTACCGTTCGGCACGGGACACGCCGTGGAATCCGGACGAAAGGGCGAGACTCCGCGAGAGAGCGATTAGTCCACCTCAAATGCATTTGTCTGTCACCGAGGGCAGTCGGGCAGTGACGGCTCGTGGTACCTGACGCGTACCCCTTGCGTCGCAGTCGAGCGGGTCACATGATCCACCCCAAATGTCACGACGATGTGAGGTCGATGTAAATGACGATTTCCGGGGGGATTTCGATGTCGCTCAAGCGGGCGCTCGCCGTCCTGGTTGGTCTGCTGGTGGCTCTTTCGGCAATGGCGGCGGGCACAGAGGCGGCATTTGCTGGTGACCGGCCGACTGACGTCGCGTTCGTCAAGGCGAACCCGATCGTGCAGCTGAAGCACAACGGCTCGACGATCGTCAAGACGCAGGTGCGTTGCGTGCCCGGCTGGCAGGCCAGCGATTTGACGGTCCACGTCTCGCAGCCCAGCGGCGCCTACGCCGACGGGCTCGTCATCACGACACACGCAGTGTGCAACAACAAGTGGTACACCGTCTGGATCTTGCTGCCCAAGGGATTCGGCACGCTGAAGCGCGGAAACGCGAACATCAGCTCGCAGTTCCTCGTCAACAACGTGCAGAGCGGCGACTCCGCCGCGGGCCACGGCAGCACCGCCGGCTGGATCAAGCCGACCTGAGACCGCATCGTTCGGTACTGGCCCTGACCCCCGCCACTAATGAGCGGCGGACGTCCCTGCCCCGACCGCCGCCTCGGTCAGCTGATCCACGAATCCGGCGAGGAAGCTCGACAGCGCCTCCTGCGCGAGGTGAAACGTGGCCTGGCAGCCGGACCCGCTCCAGATGCTGACGACGAACACGCCGTCGGCCGGCCGCCATGACACCCGCAGCGAGCGGTCGTCGCCCCTGGCGTCCAGGAACGCGCGACCTCGCTTCGGCAATGGGGTGACGGCGCCGACCATCTGAGCAGTGTGTTCGCGGCCAGGAGGCGGCGCAAGACACCGTTCGGGGGGCATCCCGATCACCTCGGGAGCGAATGATCTGATGACCCGGTGAGCACACCGACCCCCGTCGTCCTCGTGCACGGCGGCGGATTCGCCGGCTCTTGCTGGGATCTGCTGACCCCGCTTCTGAAAGTTCCGGTGATCGCGGTCGATCTTCCCGGACGCGGCAACCACCCCGCGCCGCTCGACAGCTTCGGCCTCGAGGAAGCGGCGGAATCGGTCGCCGCTGACGTCGACGCCGCCGGGTTCGACGACATCATCCTGGTCGGCCATTCGCTGGCTGGCTGCTCGATGCCCGCCGCCATCGGGTTGCTCGGCGCACGCGTCAGGCATGCAGTCTTCGTCGCCTGCACGGTTCCCGAAGACGGGACGAGCTGCCTCGACACCCTCCCCGACGACATCAAGGCACTCGCCGGTGACGCCTCGCGGGCGACCGAGCTGGGAGTCCTGACACCCGAGATGGCGCGCCTGCTGTTCGGCAACGACCTCGATGAGCAGCAGGTCAGCTGGATGCTCGAGCGCATGGTCCCGGAAGCACCACGCCTCACGACCGACCGGGTCGACCTGGCGCCCCTCGCGTCAACGATGCGGCGCACCTGGGTTCGTACGATCCACGACGTCGTCGTCCCGCCCGATCGCCAGCGGCGCTTCGCCCGGAATGTCGGAAGCTGCGAGGTCATCGAGCTCGACGCCGCCCACATGTGCATGATCAGTCAGCCCGCGGCGCTCGCCGGGATCATCAACGGCATCGCCCGCAGCTCCGAGGTGCCGCACAGTGGATAACCACTGTTCTTACAGCGACCGGCAGTAACGTCGTGGTCGTCCGCCACCTTCCCAGCACCCCGTAAGGGGAGCCGGCTCGGACGTGGGAGCTCACCGTCGTCGTCACGTCAACCGAACAAGCGCCGCCGCCGGGGCTCAGCCCCGATAAGCGCGCGCGCAAGCGCCGTCGGCCTCTCCCTCAGCGATTTCTCTACATCGTCGCGGGGCTGCTCTCGATCGTGGTGCTGCTCGGAAGCGTTGGCGGCTTCGTCGTCGTCAAATGGTTCGACGGTTCGATCGCCCGCGTCCAACTGAACCTCGGAAGTAATGACAAGAGCCGGCCGGCGCCCACGCCGCTCGGTTCGCAGAACTGGCTTCTCGTGGGCACCGACAGCCGAGCCGGCAGCACCGGCGAGTTCGGTACCGGCATCGAGGGCGCGCGCAGCGACACGACGATCCTGGCTCACCTGGACGCTGACGGCACCACGACGAACATTTCGATCCCGCGCGACACCCTCGTCACGATCCCGGCCTATACCGACAGCAAAGGCGTCCAGCATCCGGCGGAAATGAACAAGTTCAACCAGGCCATCTTCGAAGGCGGTCCGGCGCTGATGGTGCGCACCGTCGAAAAGCTGTTCAACGTCCGGGTCGACCACTACGTCTCCGTCGACCTGGAGGGTCTCAAGAAGATCAGTCAGGTCCTCAACGGCGTGGAGGTCTGCATCAAGCCGACTCCAGCCGACTATCACGACCCCGACCCCAACATCACCAACATCAACGACGGTTACAGCGGCTTCCACGGCCACTACGGCACCCAGAAACTGGCCGGCGACCAGGCCGTGGACTTCGTCCGCCAGCGTCACGGCCTGCCCAACGGTGACATCGATCGCATCAAGCGCCAGCAACAGTTCCTCGGCTCGGTTTTTCGCACCGCCAGCCGGGTGAACCTGCTGTTCAAGCCGCTGGCCGTGACCCGCCTGCTCGGCGCCCTCAAAGACGCGCTGATTTTGGACAACGGCACCACGCTCACTGACCTGGAAACGCTGGGCACACGCTTGCGCGGCGTCGACCCCAGCAAGGTCCTCTTCGAGACCGTCCCGCAGCGAGGGTTGGACACGACCGACACCGATCTCGGCACGATCGTCATCCAGGACACCATCCCGACGCTCATCCCCAACGGTCAGAGCGACAACGTGGGAAGTGTCCAGATACTCGATCAGGCGGCATTCGGTCAGATGATCGCCAAGATTCGTGACGTCAGTACGACGCCGAGCCCAGGCGCCGTCAGCACCTCACCGGCGGCAGAAGTCCAGCCCGTCGGCGTCAGCGTCGATCCCGCGCAGGTGTCCGTCACCGTGGAAGACGGGTACGGCAAGGTCGGCCTGGCCAACCTGGTGACCTCCGAGCTGGCCAAGGACAACTTTCCGACGGGCGTCCCCGGACCGGCGGCCACCACCAACTACGTCTACTCAGAGGTGCATTACGCCGCCGGCAACGAGGCAGCGGCCCAGACCGTCGCCGCGGCCGTGCCTGGTTCAAAGCTGGTCGAGGATCCGCAGGTGACGAGCGGCGTCGTGTTGATCGTCGGGTCCAACTTCCGCAGGGTCGTGCCGGTGAGCGTGTCAGAACCGGTGACCAATCCGACCACGAACCCGACGCCCTCGACGAGCACGAGCCCCGCCCCGGGGCCGGTTTCCGCGGCGTCGCAGGACAACAGCTGCACCTACTAGTCCAGCCCCCTCCCCGCGAACCGTGGGCGCTGCTAACCGATGAGCTCCGGGAGCTTCGCAGCTAACGCGCGGAACGCCCGGCCGCGGTGGCTGATCGCGTCCTTCTCAGCAGGACTCATCTCCGCGGTGGTGCGGGTCTCGCCGTCCGGAATGAAGATCGGGTCGTAGCCGAAGCCGCCGGACCCCCTCGGCCCGGTCAGCAAGGTGCCGCGGACCTCGCCGCGAAGGACGAACTCGCGGCCATCCGGGAAGGCCACGGCGGCCGCGCAGACGAACGCTCCGCCGCGCCGCTCCGGTGGCGTCTCGGAAAGCTGCGCCAGCACCAGCCGCAGGTTGGCCTCATCGCGCATCGGGTCCGCCGCCGGCAAGCCCGACCAGCGGGCGGAGAGCACTCCGGGCATGCCGTTGAGCTCATCCACGGCCAGCCCACTGTCATCGGCGACGCAGATGAGCCCGGTTTCGGCGACGGCAGCGTGAGCTTTGAGCAACGCGTTCGCCTCGAACGTCGCGCCCGTTTCGGCGACATCGGCCGCCGATGCCGGCAGCCCCACGAGGTCGTACTCGGGGCCCAGAATGCGCCGCAGTTCGGCGAGCTTGCCTGCGTTACGGCTCGCGAGGACGAGCTGGACGTGCGGCTGCTCGGTCACTCAGCCAGCGCGGCTTTCTGCGCAGCCGCCAGCGAGGCGCAGCCGCCGACGGCAAGATCGAGCAGCGCGTCGAGCTCCGACCGGTCGAAAGCGGCGCCTTCGGCCGTTCCCTGCACCTCGACGAAGCGGCCGTCGCCGGTCACGACCACGTTCATGTCGGTGCCGGCCCGTACGTCCTCCTCGTAGCAGAGGTCCAGGCGCGGTTCGCCGTCGATGACGCCCACGCTGACCGCCGAGACCGACGCCACGAGCGCCGAATCCTTGCCGAGCGAGTGGATGGCGTCAGCAAGGGCGACGTAGGCGCCGGTGATCGCGGCGGTGCGAGTACCGCCGTCGGCCACCAGGACGTCGCAGTCGATGGCGATGGTGTTCTCGCCGAGCGCGGCCAGGTCGACGCACGGGCGCAGCGCCCGGCCGATCAGCCGGCTGATCTCCTGCGTACGCCCGCCGACCTTGCCCTTGACCGATTCCCGCTGGTTACGCGTGTTGGTCGCGCTCGGCAGCATCGCGTACTCGGCCGTCACCCACCCGAGCCCGCTTCCCCGCCGCCACCGCGGCACCTCGCGTTCCACGCTGGCAGCGCACAGCACCCGGGTCTCACCGAACTCGATCAGCACCGAACCAGCAGGATGCGGCTGCCATCCGCGCTCCATACGGACCGCGCGGAGTTCGTCGTTGGCCCGCCCACCGGGGCGGCCGTCAGCTTTAGCAGTACTCACAGACTCACGTCATCCCACTTCAGACGTCGTAGCTCGCGCCGGGCTTGGCGCAAACGATCTCACCCTCGTACTGGCTGCTCGCCTCTTCCTTCAGCTCCTCCGGATTCGCCCAGGGAACGACATGCGTCAGCAAGAGCTTGTGGGCATCAGCGCGGTGCGCGGCCTCGCCGGCATCACGCCCGCTCATGTGGATACCCGGCGGATTGCCCCGCGAATGAGCCCAGCTCGATTCGCAGAGGAAGAGGTCGGTGTCGCGAGCGAGCTTCTCGACCTCCTCGCAGCTGCCGGTATCACCGCTGTAGGTGAACGTGCGGCCGCCGGCGGTCATGCGCATGCCGTAGGCCTCGATGGGATGGCGTACCCGATCCAGCTCGATCTCGAACGGGCCGATCGCCCGGTGTCCGGTGCGGATCCCGCGGAAGTCGAAGACGTCGGACAACCCGTCCGAGGGCCAGTCATCGAACGCGCCGCAGAGCCGGTGGCGGGTCGAAACCGGCCCGTAGACCGGCATCCGCGGGAGCGGGCCTTCCGGGTGGTAGCGCAGCGCATACGAGTAAGCGACCAGATCAAGGCAGTGATCGCCGTGCAGATGGGAGACCAGGACGGCGTTGATGCCGAGCAGTCCGATGTGCTCCTGCAGCGGGCCGAGCGCGCCGTTGCCGACGTCGATCAGCAACCGGAATCCTTCGTGCTCGAGCACGTACGACGAGCAGGCGGTACCAGGGCCGGGGAAAGTTCCCGCACAGCCGAGCACAGTCAGCTTCACGGCGCAGCACCCATCACAAGCGCTGCGGTGGTCATTGCTACAACAGGGTAAAGCCGTCATGCAGGTCACGTGACACGTGTCGGAAATTTCACATGCTCACGAGCGGGCGTCGACCACGGCGCCTCAGGCCCAGAGCTGGCCCTCGAGCGCTTCCTCGGCTTCTTCCAGAGTGCCGGCATACGCGCCAGTCGACAGGTACTTCCAGCCGCCGTCGCACACCACGAAAGCAATGTCAGCGTGCTCGCCGGCGGCAACGGCCTTGTCGGCCTGCGCGAGGGCGGCGTGAAGGATGGCGCCGGTCGAGATGCCGGCGAAGATGCCTTCCTGCTGGACCAGCTCGCGGGTGCGCCGCAGCGCCGCGACGTGGTCGACCGAGTAGCGCGTCGTCAGCACCGATGCGTCGTACAGCTCCGGGATGAAGCCCTCGTCGATGTTGCGCAGGCCGTAGACCAGATCGCCGTACTGCGGCTCCGCGGCGACGATGCGCACGTCTGGCACCTGCTCGCGCAAATACCTCCCGACGCCCATGAGCGTGCCGGTGGTGCCGAGCCCGGCGACGAAGTGCGTGATGGTGGGCAGGTCGGCGAGGATCTCCGGCCCGGTCGACTCGTAGTGCGCGCGCCAGTTCGCCGGATTGCCGTACTGGTAGAGCATCACCCAGTCGGGATTCTCGGCCGCGATGCGCTTGGCGACGGCGACAGCCTCGTTGCTGCCGCCGGCCGCGGGCGAGGAGACGATCTTCGCGCCCCACATCTCCAGCAGCTGCCGGCGCTCCTGCGACGTGTTTTCCGGCATCACGCACACCAGGCGGTAGCCGCGCTGGCGGCACACCATGGCCAGCGAGATACCCGTGTTGCCCGACGTCGGCTCGAGCACGGTGGAGCCCGGATGGAGCCGGCCTTCCTTCT
>DATAVO010000021.1:0-10199 GCA_036267695.1 Frankiaceae bacterium | reverse complement strand
CTGAGAACCTCCCAAGAAACCTGCCCATCCCGTGCATTTCCGGCGCCTGTCGAATGACTGGCCGACGCGCGCCGGCCCTGGCCAAAGGAGTTCAGGTGAGTAGTTCGACGGCAGTGCTCGTCGATGACGTCTGGAAAGCGTTCGGCAAGGCACCTAAGCAGGTGCAGGCGTTGCGCGGGATCAGCCTCGAAGTCCCGCGCGGGCAAGTGCTCGGGCTGCTCGGTCCCAATGGCTCGGGCAAGACCACCGCCGTGCGCGTCTTGACGACCCTCATCCAGCCTGACAAGGGCCGCGCCGAGATCGAAGGCATGGATGTCGTGCGCTCCCCCGCCGAGGTCCGCAAGGTGATCGGGCTCGCCGGCCAGTTCGCCGCCGTCGACGAGAACCTCACGGGGCGCGAGAACGTCGAAATGGTCGGTCGGCTCTATCACCTCGGCACCAAACAGGCCCGCAAGAGGTCGGGTGACGTCCTCGAACGGCTTCGCCTCCACGACGCCGCCGACCGGCCGGTGCGCACGTACTCCGGCGGCATGCGGCGCCGGCTCGACCTCGGCGCCAGCCTCGTCGCCCAGCCGAAGGTGCTGCTCCTCGACGAACCCACCACGGGCCTGGACCCGCGCAGCCGCGCCGAGCTCTGGGACTTCATCCGCGACCTGGTGAGCGACGGCGCGTCCGTGCTCCTGACCACGCAGTACCTGGAGGAAGCCGATCAGCTTGCCGACGGCATCGTCGTGCTCGACCACGGCACGGTGATCGCGCGCGGCACGAGCCAGGAGCTGAAGGACTCGATCGGCGGGGATGTGCTCGCCGTCCAGGTGGCGCCCGAGCAGGTCGATCAGGCGCTGTCGGCGCTGGCCGGCTTCGGACGCGGCGAGACCCATCGCGATGACGAGGCCGGCTCGCTCGCCGTGCCCGCCGGCCAGGAGGGCCCGGAGATGCTGACCGAGCTGGTCCGCCGGCTCGACGCCGCGTCGATCCCGATCCTGGCCCTGGAGCTGCGCCGCCCGAGCCTGGATGACGTCTTCCTCAGCCTCACCGGCCGCGTCTCCACCGAGGAGGCCGAAACGCCCGCCGGCCCGGGCTCCGACCCGAGCCCAGCGGCGGACGAGAGCACCGTGAAGGAGCCGGTATGAGCAGCATGCCTTGGGTGGTGCAGGACTCGGCGGTCCTCGCCAAGCGCTACCTGCTGCGCTACGTCCGCGTCCCCGCCTTCATCGTCTTCTCCGCGATCCAGCCGGTCATGTTCGTGCTGCTTTTCCGCTACGTGTTCGGCGGCGCGATCAAAGTGCCCAACGGGAGTTACGTCGACTACCTGCTGCCCGGAATCATCGTGCAGACTGCGAGTTTCACCTGCTTCGGCACGGCGATCGGCCTCGCCGACGATCTGAAGAACGGCCTGGTCGAACGGTTCCGATCGCTGCCGATGAGCCGATCCGCGGTGCTGCTCGGCCGGCTCGGCGCCGATACGGTGCACAGCGTCTTCAGCGTGCTGCTGATGATCGCGGTGGGCTACGCGGTCGGCTTCCGCATCCACACCAACTTCGGCGCCGCGGTCCTGCTCGTCGTCATTGCCACCGCGTTCGGTGTCGCGATCTGCACGATCGCCGCTTTCATCGGCCTGACGATCCGCGATCCGGAGACGGTGCAGTCAGCCGGGCTGATCTGGCTGTTCCCGCTGACGTTCGCGAGCGCTGCTTTCGTACCGGTGGCGTCGATGCCGGGATGGCTGCAGGCCTTCGCGAAAGTCAATCCGGTGACGGTGATCTGCAACGTGCTCCGCGACCTGACGCTCGGCGGCCCGACGACGGTGCATTTCCTGCAATCGATCGCCTGGATCGCGGCCATCTCGCTCGTGTTCGTCCCCCTCGCAGCACGGGCCTACAAGCGGGCGGTGTGATCCCTGCCATCCGGCGCCCTATGCACGCCTGACGAGCTGGGCAGACGCAGGGAAGGGCATGTTTCCCTTCCTGGACGATCTTGAATTAGTTGGGTGCAATAGGAGCATGTCTGCCGTTGCACCCGAGAGCCCGGAGCTCTCCGAGGCGGCCGCCGAGCAGTTGGCCGAGCGCCACCACGTGCACCGCAAGGTCAGCGGCGGCTGGCTGCGCGCCGCCGTTTTCGGGGCGATGGACGGACTGGTCACCAACACGAGCCTGATCGCCGGTGTCGGCGGAGGCGGCGCGTCCCACCACTTCCTGGTCATCGGCGGCCTCGCCGGACTCATCGCGGGCGCATTCAGCATGGCGGCCGGCGAATGGACGAGCGTGCACGCCCAGAACGGCATGGTCGCGCGCGAGCTGGCGTCCGAGCGGCGCGAGCTGCTGCGCCGGCCCGACGCGGAGAAGGCCGAGCTGGCCGAGATGCTCGTGCGCCACGGCCTTTCTCCCGAGACCGCCCAGGCGGCCGCTCGCGAGATCGCCGCCGACACCGACCTCGCGCTGCGTTTCCACGCCCGTGAAGAGCTCGGGATCGACCCCGATGAGCTCCCCTCCGCGGGGGTCGCTGCTGGGTCCAGCTTCGTCGCGTTCGCCTTCGGCGCGTTGATCCCGCTGCTGCCGGTCCTGCTCGGCTCCACCGCGATCTGGGTTGTGCTGCTCGTAGCGGGCGTCGCGGCGGTGGTCGGTGGTGGCGTGGTGTCGCGGCTGACCAACGAGCGCCCGATCCGCGGCGCGCTGACCCAGCTGCTGATGGTCGCCGCAGCCACCGCGGTCACGTACGGGCTCGGTCACCTGATCGGCGCAGCGCTCCGCTGAGGCAGGCAATGCCAGCGGTCAGCCACCATCCGGTTACCCTCTGTTGATGTGAAGCCGGAGACCGCCGAAGCGCTGCAGAGAAGGCTCACTCGCGAGCAGTCCGAGCAGCGGCTGCCGTCGGTCGTCGCTGGGCTGATTCGGGGCGGCGAGCTGGCCTGGTCCGGCGGTGCGGGAAGCCTTCCCGCCGATCCCGCTTCGGTGCAGTACCGGTGCGGATCCATCACCAAGACGTTCGTGGCCGTCCAGGTGATGCGCCTGCGCGACGAGGGGCTGCTGGCGCTGACCGATCCGCTCGAGCGGCATCTGCCCGGCGCGTTCGACGCCGTCACGATCGATCAGCTGCTCTCGCACTCGTCAGGCTTGCGAGCGGAGACGGCCGGTCCGTGGTGGGAGCGGACCGCCGGCGGCGACTTCGCCGGTCTTGCGGCGGCTTCTCTGCAGCCCGCCGACCTGACCCCGGGCAACGATCCGTCGCGACTAGCCCGTCCAGGACAGCGCTTCCACTACTCCAACATCGGCTTCGCGGTTCTCGGCGAACTCGTCGCGCGGCTGCGCGGCCTGCCCTGGGCCCAGGCGCTGCAGCAGGACGTGCTCGACCCGCTGGGCCTGACCCGCACCACCATGCGGCCGCAAGCTCCGCACGCCACCGGCTACGCCGTGCACCCGTACGCCGACGTGCTGCTCACCGAGCCCGAGCACGACGCCGGGGCGATGGCACCCGCCGGCCAGCTGTGGACGACGGTCACCGACTTGGCACGCTGGACCGCGTTCCTGCGCGGCGCGGGCGATTCCAGCGGGGTCATCGCGCCCTCGACCCTCGTGGAGATGCGCGAGCCGCAGGCGCTCGACAACCGGCGCGGCGAGCCATGGACCGGCGCCCACGGATTGGGCTTGCAGGTGTGGAACGGCGGCGGCACCCGCAGCTTCGGCCACGGTGGCTCGATGCCGGGATTCCTCGCGATCATGCGCATGACGCCGGACTCCGGCGAGGGCGCCGTCGTCATGGCCAACGCGACCAGCGGGCTGCGGCCCGGGATATGCGATGACCTCTCGCGGATCCTGGCCGAGCACGAGCCGCTGCCCGTCGCCGCCTGGTCGCCTGCCGGTCCTCCCGGCGGCACATTCGCTGCTCTCGGCCGCTGGTTCTGGGGCACGGCCGCCTTCACCCTGCGCGCCAAAGGTTCCACGGAACTCTGGCTCGAGGCAGATCCACCCGGCGGCCGGTCAGCCCGATTCCTGCGCAACGACGCCGGCGACTGGATCGGCCAGGACGGCTACTTCATCGGCGAGACACTGCGTATCCGCTGGGCAGCCGCGGGCGACGACGCGGTCGCGCTGGACCTGGCATCGTTCGTCTTCGCCCGCACGCCCTACGACGCCCAGGCCGACGTTCCGGGAGGGATCGACCCGTGGGGCTGGCACGTACCGGAAGCGCCGCGCTGATGCCGCGGCCGGGTCACTTCACGTAGCGATAGCCGGTCAGCCAGGTCTGCGGGCTCACCCCGGAAGGGGTACTGACACGTACGACAGCGAGGCCGGCGGCGGCCGCGGGAGCGCGGAACGTCAGATGCTTGTGGTCGGCCGTGATCGTCGAGGCGACCACGCTATGTGAACCCACACTGACGACGGCGCCGGCCAGGTTGGTGCCGGTAATCGTGACGGTCTGGCCGCCGCGCACCGACCCCGCAGCCGGCGCCACTGCCGCGACCGTCGGGCGGCTCGGCCCGGTGGTCGTCGCGAAGCCCGCGACCGTCTCCGCTTCGTAGCTGTATTTGGCGATGTAGTTCCAGTCGAGGATCGCATAGCCGGCGTTACCCCACCCGGTGCCCCACGAGTTCTCGATCCGGACCCCGCGGCTGTCGTAGCCGACGGCCAGCACCTCATGCAGTCCGAGCAGCGGGCCAAGGGTTCCCGCCGAGGAGATGACCGCGGGGCCCTGCGCCAGCTCGAACCGGTTGAAGACGGCGATGGTGAGCGCCACCGGACGTCCGGAGGCAAGGGCCTGCTTGACCTTGGCGACGGCGGTCGCCCCCGGCGGTCCGTACGTGTTGTAGAGCGTGACCCAGCCGGCGATCTTGTTCGCGGCGGCCGCGGCCCTGTCGGCGGCGCTCGGCCGGTGCGCCCAGTCATACGGTGCGCGCAGAGCTCCGCCGTGATCGGTCGCATACTTTGCCGCTGTATCGATGCCCTGCGTCCGCAGGACTTCCAGCACGCCCATCGGTGAGCTACCGCTGTCGCCCGGACCGGTCAGCTGGGAGTAGGCGTACATCGGCGCGAACGGTGCGCCCGCGTGGCCCTGCCGGTTGGCCATCCACCCGAGCATGCCGTAGCCGATCGCCCACGCGGAGCACGAGTTGACCGAACCCTGGTCGCCGACCTTGGGGTCAAAGCGCGAGAGGTCCACCGACGCCGGAAGCGCGGTAGTGGTCGCGGCGACCACCGACAGGGCGCTCGTGCCAAGAACGGGGGCGGTCGTCTCGCCCGGTGAGCGCACCGCTCCCAGTCCGTGCGGCAACGGTTGGGCTGCAACCGGCGCCGCGGACGCCACGCCGGCACCCGCGCACACCGCAGCGAGCGCAGCGGCGGTCGCGGTTCGGCGCACGCGTGTACGGCTCGATCCCATGCACAACCCCCGGCCCGGCGACATCTCAGGTCTTCTACGACATCGGCGGGGTCACCATGGGACCGTTCCGCCGAACGGGTAGCGGTTATCGTCGGCCGATCGGTAGCGATGAGCCGTCACGAGAGGCGGAACGGATCCTGCACACCGCCCTGGCCGGCGTCTTCGGCGAAGTCGCCGCGCGTGAGGCGGCGGCGCAGTGGGGGTACGGCCCGGGGGCCGATCTCGAGCTGCTAGGCGTCTCGGAGAACGCGACGTACCTGCTCCGCGAGGGGGGTCGGGAGCCGGCTGTCCTGCGGTTGAACCGTCCCGGCTATCACCGCCGTGACGAGATCGCGAGCGAGCTGGCCTGGACCGCAGCCCTGCGCCAGGCGGGCGTCGTACGCACCCCGCGCGCGATCCCGACGAATGCCGCTGAGCCGCTGGCCCGCCTGCCACCCCGCGGGACCGACCTTCCCCGCCACGCCGTCCTGTTCGCCTACGCCCGCGGCGAGCATCCCGCGGACGACCCCCGGGCGCGCCTGGCGGAGATGGCCGAGATCGGCGCTATCGCTGCGCGGCTGCACGCTCACGCGCGCTCCTGGAACCCTCCGCCGGGCTTCTGCCGCTTCTCCTGGGGTCTCTCGGCCGCCCTCGGCGACGGCCCCGCTCAGCCCGGACGATGGGGCGATTGGCGGATCGGCCTCGGTAACACGGAGCGCGCGGTCGTGCAGCGAGCGGAATCCCAGGTACGGCAGGCACTCTCGACGTACGGCTGTGCACCCGCGCGATGCGGGCTCATCCACGCCGATCTGCGCGCCGCCAACCTGCTCACCGACATCAGCCCGTCCGGTGAGCGGCGGGTCACCGTCATCGACTTCGACGACTGCGGGCCGTCTTGGTTCTTCTACGACCTGGCGGCATCGATGTCGTTCCTCGAGCATCACCGTGAACTGCCCGCACTCGTCAGCAACTGGCTCGCCGGCTACCGCCAGAGCGCATCGGTAGCAGCCGCCGACCTCGCCGCCCTGCCGTCACTGGTGATGCTCAGACGCTTGCAATTGCAGGCGTGGTCGAGCAGTCACGCCGACACCGAGATGGTCCACTCGCTCGGCCCGTCCTTCGCAGCCGAGACGATGGACGTCGCCGACCGTTACCTCGGCGCCCGCCTGCTCGACGGCGCTAATTGACGCCCGTGCGATACGTGTTCCACACCAAGCCCGACATCATCCGCTGACCCAGCGCGTTCGGGTGGAAGTAGTCGTAGCCGCTGAGCTGCGAGAGCTGGAACGGGTAGCGGCCCAGCGCACCGCCGTCCCAACGGCAGCCCTTGAACTGCGCGCAGACCGACGCAAGCGCCGCGTTGTACTTGTTGATCTGCATGCTCACGAAGTCGCGCCGCAGGTTGTCGGCGGCCGAGGTCGAGGTCGGATTCGTCAGCATTGACGGGCAGATCTGGCCGATGCGCCAGATCTGCTGAGCCCGCGGGTTGGTGTGGGCGACCTGCCAGACCCGGTAGATGTTCGGGATCGAGGAGATCACCACGCGCGCGCCGGGCCGGCTGCTGAAGAAGTACGCCAGCGCCGACTGGATCGAATTGGTGAAGGCCGGCACCGGGGTCATCGCCCCGACGGTCGCGGTGCACGCATCGTTCGCACCGATCAGCACCGTGACGACGTCAGCCTTCTGCCAGACGGCGATTCCCATCTGCCCGTACAGATCGACCGCCTGCGCGCCCACCTCGGCGTCGTTGTACTCGTGGCCCGCGAGCGCCCGATTGGTCGGCAGCAGCCGCTGATAGAGGCTCTGCGAAACGGGGTCGCTGCCGGTCGAATAGGAGACCGCCGGGCAGTCGCTGAAAAAGCCGCACGCATCGAAGCCGCGGCTGATCGAATCACCCGTCGCAGCGAGCGCGAGCACCTGCACTGGCGCACAACTCGTCAGCATCGTCACGGCACCCACAACGAGCGCTGCGAGTAACGCAACACCGCGTCGCGCGGGCCTGGGCGCGAACTTGGCGAAACGGCCGGGAGACACCGACTCTCCTTCTTGCATCTGACGGTGATGCAGTTCTGAGGATCCCGCATTTATCGGCGGATAGCACGCTCCGACGCGAGGTCACACCCGATCGGGTGAACGCGATTGGCTGCCCGCAAACGGGAAAGGCTTCCAGGTGCGTGGCGATCTACGAAGCAGGACCGAAGCGAGACATGGCCACCGAATACGTGCAAATACGGAGGACTAGGCATCATGCCCCCGATTCCCACACTTACGCTCAACAACGGCCACACGATTCCCCACATCGGCTTCGGGGTCTTTCAGGTGCCCCCTGACCAGGTCATCGAGCCGGTGGAGACCGCCCTCGAGGCGGGGTACCGGCTGATCGACACGGCCGCGGCGTACCGCAACGAAGACGGCGTGGGCAAGGCCCTCGCCAACTCGGGTATCGACCGGGACGAGCTTTTCATCACCACAAAGCTGTGGAATGCCGATCACGGTTTCGACAATGCCCTGCGGGCGTTCGACGCCAGTTTGAGCAAGCTCGGCCTTGACGTCGTTGACTTGTACCTCATCCATTGGCCGACCCCGGCTCGCGGCGACATCGTCGAGACCTGGAAGGCGCTGGAAAAGATCTACGCCGAGGGACGCGCGCGCTCCATCGGCGTGTCCAATTTCACGATCCATCACCTCAACCGGCTGCGGTCAGAGGCGACGATCGTGCCTGCGGTCAACCAGATCGAGCTGCATCCGCGCTTTCCCCAGGACGAGCTCCGCGCTTACCACCAGGAGCACCAGATCGCGACCGAGGCGTGGAGCCCGATCGGCCAGGGGCAGGGGCTGCTCGATGACCCGACCGTGAAGTCGGTGGCCGAGGCCCACGGCAAGTCCCCGGCCCAGGCAGTGCTGCGCTGGCATCTGCAGCTCGGCAATTCCGGCCATGTCGTGATCCCGAAATCCGTCACACCGCAACGCATCCGGGAAAACCTCGAAGTGTTCGACTTCGAGCTCGACGACGGCGAGATGGCGATGCTGTCGAGCCTGTCCAGCCACGATAAGGGCGGGCGCATCGGGCCTGACCCCGATCACTTCAACGCGACCTGACCACGCCGTTCGCCGGCTGGTCATGGCAGCCTGAGAGACATGGCCAGCCCGCTGCTCGATGAGCTCCCGGGCCTGATGCTGCGCGACGCACATCGGCTCCGGCGGCGGATCGCCGAAGCGAGCGACGAACGTTCGCGCGCGGCGGTCGCTGACGCCCTGGCTGGCGCGAAGGCCCGAGTAGCGGCCCGGCAGGCCGCCGTACCGGCCGTCAGCTATCCACCGCAGCTGCCGATCGCGTCGCGCGTCGATGACCTTCGCAACGCGATCCGCGATCACCAGGTCGTCGTCGTGGCGGGCGAAACCGGGTCGGGCAAGACCACGCAGCTGCCGAAGATCTGCCTGGAACTCGGGCTCGGCGTGCGCGGCGTCATCGGCCACACGCAGCCGCGCCGGATCGCGGCGCGCACCGTCGCCGACCGCATCGCCACCGAGCTCGGTGGCGAACTGGGCGAGGTCGTCGGGTATCAGGTGCGCTTCAACACCACGCTCAGCGACCGGACGCTCATCAAGATCATGACCGACGGCATCCTGCTGGCGGAGATCGCTCACGACCGGCTGCTGCGCCGCTACGACACGATCATCATCGACGAGGCCCACGAGCGCAGCCTCAACATCGATCTGCTGCTCGGCTACCTCGCGCAGCTGCTCCCCCGCCGGCCCGACCTCAAGGTCATCATCACGTCGGCGACGATCGACACCGGGCGCTTCGCGGCCCACTTCAGCACGCCCAACCGGACCGTCCCCATCATCGAGGTCTCCGGCCGCAGCTACCCCGTCGAGCTGCGCTACCGCCCGCTCGAGGGCGACAACGGGCGCACGCTTGACCAGCCGCAGGCGATCGTCGAGGCGGTACGCGAGCTGTCCGCCGAAGGCCCGGGCGACATCCTCGTGTTCTGTTCCGGGGAACGCGAAATCCGTGACGCCGCAGACGCTCTGGACCGCGGCAAGGGCGCCTCCCGGCTCGCCGACGAGGTGGTCCCGCTCTACGCCCGGCTCTCGGTAGCCGAGCAGCATCGCGTCTTCGCGCCGCACCCCGGGCGCCGGGTCGTGCTCGCCACGAACGTCGCGGAGACGTCGCTGACGGTGCCCGGCATCCGCTACGTCATCGACACCGGCAACGCCCGTATCTCCCGCTACAGCTTCCGCACCAAGGTCCAGCGGCTGCCCATCGAACGGGTGTCGCAGGCCTCGGCGCTGCAGCGGGCCGGACGCTGCGGGCGGCTGTCGGACGGCATCTGCATTCGCCTTTATTCGCAGGAGGATCACGACAGCCGGTCGCCCTTCACCGACCCGGAGATCACCCGCACCAATCTCGCTTCGGTGCTCCTGCAGATGGCAGCGCTCGGCCTCGGCGATCCCGGGGAGGTCGAGGACTTCCCGTTCGTGGATGCGCCCGACCGGCGCGGCATTCGCGACGGCCTCGCGCTGCTCTACGAGCTCAGCGCGCTCAGCCGACCAGTTACTGGCGGGACCAGCGGCAGCGGCCACGCCAAGCTCACCGCCATCGGCCGCCAGCTGACCCGGCTGCCGATCGATCCGCGGCTCGGACGGATGGTGCTCGAAGCGGGACGGCTGGGCTGCGTCTCGGAGGTCATCGTCATCGCCGCCGCGCTCTCGATACAGGATCCGCGCGAGCGCCCCACCGACCGCCAGCAAGCCGCCGACGCGAGCCACGCCCGCTTCGCCGACCCCACCTCCGACTTCCTCGGGATGCTCAACCTCTGGCGTCACCTCTCCGAGCAGCA
>DATAVO010000020.1:0-10234 GCA_036267695.1 Frankiaceae bacterium | reverse complement strand
GCCATCCCGTCGGGTAGTGGCCACCATTCCAAGGTCCGGTCGGCATGGGCTTGTGTGACCCGCTGCGCGGCGGCGTCGGGGTCGGCGGCGAGGACGGCGCGGTTCAGGCAGCGGCGCAGCTGCCCGACGGTCTGCCGCCGCGCTTTGGGCAGGACTTTTTCCGCGACCGCCCGAGCCTTGTCTGATGACAGGTTCTTCGTGCAGTCGATGATGGCGTCGGCCTGTTTCACCGTCAGTTCACCAGCGGCGAGCGCAGCGTGCACGATCGGGAGTTCTTCGACAATGCCGCGTGCCAGGTTCAGCTGGCCGGCGGCGGTGGTGTCGGCGATGCGTAGTGCGGCGCCGATCTCGCCATGCGCCGCACGCAGCGCAATGTCCGACGTCGCGGTGGCGTCCGGATCGGCCGCCATCTCCGACTCGACCGCGTCAGCGACCTTCACCATCACCGGCTGCACGATCGACGCCAGCCACGACGTCTGCCGGTCCAACGCCACGAGCAGCTCCACCCGAGCTGTGCCGGACAGGGCGGTGTGCACGAGCGGTGCGAGCGCGGCGATGGCTTCGGGGCCGGGTGGTGCGATCAACGCGGCGGCGACCACACCATGAGGACTCAGCGACTCGTACATACGTTCGATAGTACCAAGCCGGACCGACAAAACATCTTTATTTGCAGGGAATTCAGGCCGCAGGTCACTCACAGCCCGCAGCCGACCACCGCGGCGTCTCTTTGGGCCCCGGTACGAGCGATACCTTCTCCGACTGGCAGAGGCACTCCGGTCAGCACTTCTCGCTCGCCCGCTCGCCGCATTGGGACGGCGCGGACGCAGAGCGTTGGCATGTCGCCCAAGGACATCGGCTGGTTGACGAACTCATCAAGGCGCCGCCGGCAATGCGGCCCACGTTGGACATCTGGGCTTTCGACGCCGACTCCGAGGAGAACGACATCGCTGGTGTCGCTCCGCAGTCAGCCGGGCTGTGGGTGCACGAGCCTGCGGAACAGTCCTGATCGTCCGATGTGGCTCTCCTGACCGGCTGCGCCGCATCATGGGGGTTCGTTCGACCCTCGTCATCGCGACCGTCAGCGCCTTCTATCTGCTGATCAACGCGATCACCTGGCAGAGCGCCCGATCCGGCGGAACCGCTGGAGTCTGAGCGCTGACGGCCGTGCCCCTCGCCCTCACGGGGCTGCTACTGATCCGGTACCACCCTCAGGTCACTGATGCCCTGTCGCCCGCGCTGGACCGGCCGCGGCCCGGAAGCGCTGACTTCATGGTCGTGCACACCCACTGGTCGGCAGCCGCGCCGGATGCCGAGCCGATCGCAGGTTGAGTTGCCCCGGGTGGTAGAACCTGCCGGTGGAACGAGACAGCGACCTGACACCGATCGCCGAGTGGATCCAGGCAAACATCGGCGGCGCGATCGTGCGCGCCGCTCGCCAGGCGCGCTGGCGGCCCGTGTGGTTCATCGACGTCGAACGCGACGGCCAGCTGCTCGAGCTCTACGTCCGCGGCGATCGGCTCGACTTCCCGGGTGCCTTCCCGTTCGAGCACGAGATGCTCTGTCAACGGCTGCTGGAAGAGCACGGCATCCCCGTTCCTCACGTGTACGGCTGGATCGATGAGCCGCGCGCCTTCGTCACCGATAGGGCCGCCGGAAAGCCGGATTTTGCTGGGGTTTCCGAAGGTGAGCGCGACGCGGTCGTCGAGGACTACCTCACTGTGCTCGCCCGCCTGCACGCCCTGGACGTCGAACCGTTCGCCCGCGCCGGCGTCATGCGCGCAGCCACCCCGGCGGAATCCGGCAGCATCGGCATGCAGCGCTACATCGACAACTACCGCGCCACCAAGAAGCGCCCCGACCCTTTCCTCGAGTTCTGCCTCGCCTGGCTGACCCGCCACCCGGTAGACACCCACGGGCGCGAGTCGATGGTGCTGTGGGACACCGGTCAATTCCACCAGCGGGGCGGCCGGGTCGAGGCCATTCTGGACGTCGAACTGGCTCACATCGGCGATCCGATGATGGATCTCGCTGCCTTCCGGATGCGCGACACCGTCATCGGGTACGGCAATTTCGAGGCGTTGTACGCACGCTACGGCGAGCTCAGCGGCAGCCCGGTCGATCTCGAGGCGATCGAGCTGCACCACGTCGCGTTCACCCTGTCGAATCAGCTGGCGTTCCATGCGGCGCTTGCCGACCCACCGCCAGGCTCGGACTACATGACGAATCTGCAGTGGTGCAACGAGACGAATCTCTTTGCAGTCGAAGCGATTGCCGACGCCATTGGTGTCGAGCTACCGAAGGTCGACCTCCCGGCCGCCGAGCGCACCCCGGTGACCCGCGCTCACGAACATCTGGTGCAGATGCTGCGCAGCTTCCCTGTCGCCGATGAGTTCGCCGACTATCAGCGCCGCACCGCCTTCCGGCTGGCCCGTCATCTCACCCGCGCCGACGAGATCGGGCCCGCCTGCGTCGCCGCCGATCTCGACGACCTCCAGGCACTCCTCGGACACCGCCCAGCGACGTGGCAAGCGGGCGACGCTGAGCTCGAACGCTTCGTCCTCGCCGATGACGGCGGCCGCGACGAGGAGCTCGTGCGGCTCTTCAACCGCCGGCTCTGGCGGGCGCACCAGCAGATGGGTCCGGCTGGCTCGGCGATGACGAAACACCTGCCGATACAGCGGTTTCGCTGAGGACTCAGGTGGCTCGGGCTGAGGCCTTCACGGCCTCGATCGCTGCGGGAGACAGCGCGTAGTCTTCCACGGCCCCGCGGGCGAGTGCCCCGACGTTGTGCGGCCGGATCAACAGTTTCGCAGCGATGATGCCCACCGGAAGCACGCTCGGCGGATCCCGCCTGACCGGGGTAAGGACCTCCGCAGCGGCCCCGAGCTCCCCGCGTGACAGCGCACAAGACGTGACGGCGCGCATGATCGCGCGCCGGCTACCCGTGTTCTCCGCCGCCCCCAAAGCCAGTGCCATGGCGCTACGCGTCAGCACGCCGGGCCGCGCCACGAGCGGTTCGGCGGGTAACTGCCTGCCCGTGGCGAGCCCGATCGTGAGGGCCGGAAAGTCGACGCCGGCATAGGCCGCATTCCCCGGCTCCACCATCCGCGGATTGCACTCGATGAAGAGCGGATGGCCGTCCTGATGGAGGTAGTCGAACGTCAAACTCCCGTGCCAGCCGAGGTGTTCACCGATACGGGCGGCGTACGTTCGGGCCTCAGGATGGTCGACGCTCAGTCGCGCGGCCGCCGACCCTCCGGCACCGACTGCGCGTTGCACGCTGGTGTGAACAGCGATCAGTCGCCCGTTCTCGAACAGACCCTGGACTTGGCCGTACTGACCCGGCGCCGGCGCCTGGCCCATCAGCACGTCCCCCGGCGAAGACATTTCACGAATCGCCGCTGCCTCTTCTGCCGGGTTGGCGACCCGCCGCACGGAACGGCCCGCCGTGCCGTGTGAGGCCTTGACCCAGTGCGGGTATGGCGTCTGTAAAGGCGGCTGTTCGACATGCCACCAAGGCGGTTGCGGCACGTCCAATTCTTCGAGCAACGCAGCGAATTCGACCTTTCCCTGCACCCGATCGAACGCCTCTATCCCGGCCACGGCGATCGGTGCGCCTGCCGCAAGCAGCGCGCGACCTGCCGCGAAAAGCCACGCCTGCTCATGCGTCGCCAACACGGCTTCGTACTCGCCGCTCGACATCAGTTCGCCCACGAGAGCGAGGTATCCGAGCGGATCCGACGACGCCCGTGGCGAGCGGATCGTCCGCCGGGTCCAGCGGCTGAATCGGCTGAGTGTCACCGGCTGCGCCGTCAGGACGTCGGCGCCAATGCCCCGCATTCCGAGAACCGTCAACGTCTCGCGCGAAGTCAGACTCGAACCCTCTGATAGCAGCACGACCACGTCGGCAAAGGTAATCCCAGGTATGTGGGTGGCCTTGCACCGCCCTGATGTCGCCGTCGATGATCGTGAAATGCCCCAGCCATCAGCCCCAGCCGAACGTTCGCGGATCGTCCGTTACCTGCAAGCCGCGGTGACCGACGAGCGGGACGGGCCGCTGCCGGCCATGATGCTCTCGCTCACCGTGCTGGTGGGCATCGTCGACGCGACCAGCATCCTGCTGGCTCACGTCTTCGTGGCGACCATCACCGGCAACCTGGTCTTCCTCGGTCTGGCCATCTCCGGTGCGCCCGGATTCTCGGTGCGCGGTTCTTTGCTCCCGATCATCGCGTTCGCGGTCGGGGCGGTCTTGGGCGGTCGCGCGTTTCGGGCCGCCGGTCTCCATCGTGGCCGAGCGTTTCGCAATGTGCTCGGCGTCAAGTCGGCCCTGGCTCTCGCCGTCACCGTCCTGGTCATCACTGCCCACGGCCACTTCGACGCACGCACTCGCGATTACATCGTGATCCTGCTGGCCGTTTCCATGGGCTCGCAACTGGCGGCCATCCGCTTCCTCGCGGTCCGGGACCTGCCCACGGTGGTCCTCACGCTAGTGATCACCGGCGCTCTCGTCGAGGCGAACCGCGGCCTGAAGGATCCGGTGATGCTGCGACGCGTGCTGGCGGTCCTGGCGTTTCTGATCGGCATCGTCACCGGCGGTCTGCTGGTCCGCCACGTCTCTGTCGCTGCCGCCCTCTCCGTCGGATTGGTCATCGTCGTAGGGGTCACCATCGCGGCGCATCTGGTGTCGCGTGACGACAAGGCCGCATGGGCGATCCGCAGCTGACGGGCCAGATGCTGGAGGCATGCAGGTAGCGGCGGTACTCGGCGCCAGTAGCCACCGCCGAAGCCGGCGATGCGCTCCGCGGTGAGTTCGCCGACACCGCAAGGGTGCCTGACGGTTACGGCTCGGGTCTTCAACACTCGGCGGGCGATGGCGAAGAACATGAGATCACGTCACCAACTAGGGCGGCAGAGTGGCGGACAGCGGCCGGACCGAAGTCGCCGGAGACCCGGCCGCCGCACAGGCCTATCGGAAGGTGATCACCGGTCCGGTCAGGCCGAACGGCCCACAACGGCGGGACCTTGTGCACGCTGGCTGCATACATGCTCGATCACCGCGCGATTGCGGGCGTGACGTCGAAGGTGACATCCACATGAATTCACGCGCCATTTGCCTCAACGATTCAAGGTCGCGGCGATGCACGCGATAGGCCGACGAGGAATTGTTTTGCCGCACCGCTAACTGCATCACTGTCCGCCACCTGCTCCGCCACTGACGCCCTTCGGGGGGTCCGGGTCCTGTACCCGGTCAGTGCGTCAAACGTCTGGATTCGCCATGAACCCGCGAAACGTCATGTCCGCCGTTCGAATGCCTTACCCGGGCAGAAAAGCCGGTCGCGGTCGCCTCGGCGCCCGCCTCGTCGCCTTACTGGCGGTCGCGCTGCTCGCTGCCCTGGCAGCGTGTACTCCCAATGAGTCGAGGAGCGCCTCCTACGCGGGCGACTTCCCGGACCCTTCGGTGATCCGGATAGGCAGCGTGTATTACGCATTCGGCACCCAGGCGGCCGGCGGCCATCCAGCGATCCAGCGCTTGGTCTCGAACAACCACGAGTCGTGGGTGAAGCCGGCCGTCGCAGACGCGCTGGTCGCTTTGCCGCGCTGGGCCGACGACTCGGGCACCTGGGCTCCCGATGTGGTGCAGGCCGGGCTCGGCTACGTCATGTACTACTCGGTGCACGAGGCCGGCGGTCGGCACTGCCTGTCCGCGGCCATCGCGACCTCCCCCGCGAACCAGTTCGTCGACAACAGCACCAAGCCCTTGTTTTGCATGCCGAACGGCGAAACCATCGATCCTTCCTCCGTTGTCGGCCCGTACAACCTGCACTACCTGGTCTGGAAGGGGCCTGACGCCAAGGGCGTCGCCACGCTCTATGCCCAGCGCCTGGCCCCCAGCGGGCTGGCCTTCAGCGGCGCGCGGGTGGTCCTGATGAAGGCCCACAAGACGGGCTGGACCAGCTACAACATCGAAGCGCCCACCATGCTGTTCACGCAGAACCGCTGGCTCTTGTTCTACAGCGGCGGCAACTACTGGTCGTCGGGTTACGCGATCGGCTACGCGACCTGCCAAGGCCCACTGGGCCCATGCACCGACCGCAGCGCCAGCAAGCCCTGGGTGGGCTCGCACGGCACTGCCCGAGGCCCGGGCGGCGAGAGCTTCTTCACCGATCCGGTGGGCAACATCTTCATGGCCTACCACGCCTGGGGAAGCAAGCTGGGCTATGACAATGGGGGCATCCGCTCGCTCTGGATCGATCAGGTCGGCGTCCTCAACGACGTCCCGCTCTTCGGTTTGTAGCGCTCCCGGCAAATTGTGGCCTTTGGCCCTTGCCACATCGAGCGGTTCAGTCACGATGGGGCAATCGTGGTGACGTCCCTGCTCGAGACCAAGTGGCACGTGCCTGTCCGACGGCTGGGCGCCGTCGCCCGGCCGCGCCTGTCGGGGCGGCTCAGCCGGGGAACCGCCGCGCGCCTTTCCCTGGTCTGCGCGCCCGCCGGATTCGGCAAGACGACGCTGCTCACGCAGTGGCTGGCACAGATCCACGAGCTGTCCGCTGAGGATGCTCCTGCCGCGGCGTGGGTGTCGCTCGATGAGCGCGACAACGACCCCGCCACGTTCTGGATGTATGTCATCACGGCGATCCAGCAGGCAGCGAACGGCACGATAGGGACGGTCGCGCTCGGCTTGCTCCAGCCGCTGCAACCACCGCCCGAGGTTGCGCTCGCGCTGCTGTTGAACGACCTGCTGGCGTACGGCGGCGAGATGGTCCTCGTCCTTGACGACTACCACGTGATCGATCGGATGGAGATCCACAAAGCGCTGAGCTACGTCATCGACCATCTGCCCGCGCACGTCCATGTGATGATGGCTACGCGGGCCGATCCGCCGCTGCCCCTCTCGCGGATGCGGGCCCGTGGCGAGCTCGTCGAGCTCCGTTCCGCCGACCTTCGTTTCACCCACGAGGAGGCCGCCGACTACCTCTCCGGGCCCATGGGGCTCACCCTTACGGCGGCTGACATCGCCACTCTGGCCGACCGCACGGAAGGGTGGGCTGCAGCCCTGCAACTGGCGGGTCTTTCGCTGCAGGACCGTGACGATCCCAGCGCCGTCGTCGCCCGATTCGCCGGCGACGACCGGTTCATCGTCGACTATCTGGCAGACGAAGTCCTGGCGCGCCAAAGTGATGACGTACGCGATTTTCTGCTCGCCACCTGCATCCTGGAGCGGTTCAACGGCTCGCTGTGCGACGCCGTCACCGGCCGCTCGGGCGGTGCGGCGCAGCTCGTCGAGCTCGAACGAGCCGGGCTCTTTCTCGTGCCGCTCGATGACCGTCGGCAGTGGTGGCGCTATCACCATCTGTTCGCTGACGTCCTGCGCGCCCACCTCCACGAGCAGACTCCCGACAGGGCGCCCAAGCTGCACGAGCGTGCTGCTGACTGGCTGCAAGCCAACGGCGAGGTGGCGGAGGCGGTGCGGCACGCGCTGGCCAGCGGCCAGTTCGCACACGCGGCCGATCTCATGGAGCTCTCCATGCTCGCCATGCAGCGGGAGCGACGCGAGCCCGAACTTGCCCATTGGGTACGCGCGCTGCCCGCCGACGTCCTGCAGCAGCGGCCGGTGCTGGCTCTGGCGTTTATCGGCGCGCTCGCGCAGGCGTCCGAGTTCGAGACCCTCGAGGAGCGCTTGACCGCTATCGAAAGGTGCGTACGAGGCGAGAGCGATACGTGGCCGCCGCGGCCGCCGCCCGAGCTCGTGGTGGTCGATGAGTCAGGCTTTGCGGCACTGCCCGCGGGCATCGAGACCTATCGGGCAGCGCTTCGGCTCGCCGCTGGCGACCTGGGTGGCACCGCCGCCCATTCCCGTGCGGCGCTCTCCCTCGCCCCGCCCGAGAGCAACCTCATCCGCGCCGCAGCCGGTGCCCTCGGCGGCCTGGCCTCCTGGACGGCCGGCGACCTCGCCGGCGCCTACGCGGCCTACACCGAATCGGTAGCTGGGCTCGCCGCCGTCGGTTTCTTCCCCGACGTTCTGGGCTGCACCATCACCCTTGGCGACATCCATCGCACGCAAGGCGCTCTCTCGGGCGCGCTCGGTGTCTACCGCCGAGCTCTCGATCTGGCGGATGAGAAAGCAGATGGCCTGCCGCTGCGAGGAAGCGCCGACATGCATGTGGGAATCGCCGGAGTGCTGCTGGAACGCGACGACCTCGCCGGTGCGGCGGAGCAGCTGGCCATCTGCGAGCGGCTGGGTGAGCACAACGGCCTGCCGCAGAACCCCTATCGCCGGCGGGTTGTCGCCGCGCGGCTCGCGGAGGCGACCGGTGACTACGGCCGGGCGCTCGCCCTGCTCGACGAAGCCGTCGGTGCCTACAACGGCGACTACTCCCCCAACGTGCAGCCGGTTCCCGCGCTGCGCGCCCGGCTCCGGCTCCGGCGCGGTGAGCTCGAGCCTGCGAACCATTGGGCGCAGGAGAACGAGCTTTCTGCCGACGACGACCCGTCGTACCTGCGCGAGTACGAACACCTCATCCTGGCGCGGCTGCTGATCGCCCGCCGCGACACCGCGTCGCTGGTCCAGGCATCGACCCTCCTTGGCCGCCTTCTGATTGCTGCCGACGAGGGCGAACGCTGCGGAAGCGTCATAGAAGTCCTTGTTTTGCAGGGTCTTTTGCTCCACTCATGCCAGGATCTTCCCCGCGCGCTCGCGGTCCTCGCGCGCGCTGTCGACCTTGCCGAGGCCGAGGGCTATGTGCGCCTCTTCGCCGACGAAGGGCCTGACATGGCAACGCTTCTGAAAGGGCTTGCGCGCCAACGAATCCGCTCGAGCTACGTTCGCCGACTCCTTGACGCGACGCAGCGCGGGGGCCAACGGATCTCGCCCCAGCAAGGCGGGCTCATCGAGCCGCTCAGTGAGCGTGAATTGGACGTGCTGCGCCTGCTCGCCACCGAGCTCGACGGACCGGACATCGCGCGCCGACTGCACGTGTCGCTGAACACGATGCGTACTCACAGCCGCAACATCTTCCGCAAGCTTCAGGTGAACAACCGCCGGGCGGCGGTACGGCAAGCCACAGAGCTCGATCTGCTCCCGACCCGACGCCAGAGCTGAGCTTCGCCAACAGATTCATCACCCCGCTCACCACATGTGGTGACGACGGCTCACCACATCGCTTCCTAAGTTTCGCCTCATGAACAGCGAACCGGCCAACCGTCGCAACGGAGACGGCAGCTACCAGATCCAGGTCAGAGGCCAGCTGGCCGCGCGCTGGGACAGCTGGTTCGACGGCTTCACCCTCAGCCGGCCCGGTGACGGCACCACTGTGCTCACCGGCTCGGTCATCGATCAGGCCGCGCTACTCGGCACCTTGCGCAAGATCGCCGACCTCGGCGTCCCGCTGATCTCCGTCACACCCACCGATTTCGTCTAGATCCCGTCTATTTCCTGTCTCACCCGACATCAAGGAGCACACCATGACCACTGCTGTATCCCCTCCCGCGGTCGTTCGCAGCAGTACCGCAGCCGGGCAACGCCGCATGGATCCCATGAGGAAGATCGCGCTCGCCGGCGGCATCCTCTACCTCATCACCTTCGCGGCTTCCATCCCGCAGCTGAAGACGTTCAAGCACCTCATCGATGACCCTTCGGGTTACATCAGCCACCCCGGCAGCAACACCGCCGTGCTGTGGGGCTCGCTGCTGGAGGTCATCACCGCCGCCGCCGGCATCGGAACCGCCATCGTGCTGTATCCCGTCACCCGCAGGGTCAGCCGGACATCGGCCATCGGCTTCGTCACCTCACGCGTCGTCGAGTCCGTGATGATCCTGGTCGGCGTGCTGAGCGTGCTGTCGGTCGTGACCCTCAAAGCCCACTACGCCGGAGCCACCGGTGCGCAGGCCGATTCGCTACGCGTCACCGGGGACGCGCTGGTCACGATCCGCCAGTGGACCTTCCTGCTCGGCCCAGGACTCATCGCCGGCATCAACGCACTGTTCCTCGGCTACGTCATGTTCCGCGGCCGGCTCGTCCCGCGCATCATCCCGACCATCGGCCTCATCGGGGCGCCGATCATCATCACGTCGGCCATCGTGACGCTCTTCGGCGGCTGGGCCCAGACTTCCGGAATCGCCTTCGTCTTCGGCTTGCTCGATGTCATCTGGGAGTTCTCCCTCGGCATCTACCTGACCTTCAAAGGGTTCAAGCGGGTCCCTGCCATCACCGTCTGACACCCTGCACGCACCG
>DATAVO010000019.1:0-4805 GCA_036267695.1 Frankiaceae bacterium | reverse complement strand
AGCAGCGGCTTGTTCGGGTCGGCAGAAAGCCTGCGGTCATTGTTGTTCAGCGTCGTGCCGTCGTGCACCGCGAGCAGGTTGGGGTCGAAGGTCGGCGACGTGACGAGCGCGAGGATCGCGCCGGTCTTCGGGTCGAGAGCGACGACCGCGCCCTTGCGATTGCCGAGGGCGGCAGACGCCGCTTGCTGGGTCGCCGGGTCCAGCGTGAGCACGACGGCGCCGCCCTTGGGCTGGCGGCCGGTGAAGTAGTCCGAGAGCCGCCGCACGAACAGCCGGCTGTCGGTGCCGGACAGCACGCCGCTCTCCGCCTGCTCCACCTGCGTCGAGGAGACGATGGAGAAGTAGCCGGTGACGGGCGCGTACAGGCCGCCGCCGGGGTACTTGCGCTGGTACTTGTAGACGTCGTTCACCGGTACCGACTCGGCGACCGACTTGCCGGCAACGACGATCGGTCCCCGCGGGCGGGCGAGCTCCATCTGCCGCTGGCGGCTGTTCTGCGGCTTGTTGCGCAGCGACTGGGCCTCGACGAGCTGGATCAGGTTGTCGGCGATCAGCAGCGAGAGCATGAGGACGAGGCAGGCGATCGAGAGCCGCCGGATCGGGCGGTTCACAGCCGTACCACCTGTGTTGGACTGTCGACGACAGCCTGCGGGTCATACAGCGGGACGGCGTCGCTGGGCGCCGGCGGCGGGCGTCGTCCGGCGTCGCTGATGCGCAGCAAGAGGGCGATCAGGATGGCGTTGGCGAGCAGACTGCTCCCCCCGTACGCCACGAAGGGCAACGTGAGGCCGGTCAGCGGGATGACCCGGAGTACGCCGCCGGCGACCACGAAGACCTGAATGGCGAAGGCGGTCCCGATACCCGCCGCGAGCAGCTTGCCGAAGCCGTCGCGTACGCCGAGGGCGGCCCGCAGACCGCGCGCGACGAGCAGGAAGTACAGCACCAGGATGGCCATGATCCCGACGGCGCCGATCTCCTCGCCGAGGCTGGAGAGGATGAAGTCGTTCCACGCCGACGGGACGACGTCGGGGCGCCCGCGTCCCAGTCCGGTACCGAGCAGCCCGCCGTTGGCGAGGCCGAAGAGGCCTTGGACGAGCTGGTAGGCGTTGCCGCTGATCTCCGACGGTTTGAACGGATGCAGCCAGATGTCGACACGCAGCCGCACATGTCCGAAGGCGTAATAGCTGAGCACCGCGCTTGCTGCGAAGAGCAGCAGGCCGATCACGACCCACGACGCCCGCTCGGTCGCCACGTAGAGCAGTGCCAGGAAGATGCCGAAGAACAGCAGCGAGGTGCCCAGGTCCTTGATGACGACGAGGATCAGCAGGCTCGTGATCCAGGCAAGCAGCAGCGGCCCCATGTCGCGGGCCCGTGGCAGGGGCAGCCCGAGGAACGAGCGCGTGACGACAGAAAGAACCTCACGCTTTCGCACGAGGTAGCCGGCGAAGAAGATCATCAGCAGGATCTTGGAGAACTCACCGGGCTGAATGTTCAACACTGGCAGGGCAATTCGCGCGCCCATCTGGGCCGGTGCGAAGACGAGGGTCGCCAGCAGTCCTAGGCCGACGAAGGCCGATGTGTAGGTGTAGCGGGCGAGCGTGCGATGGTCGCGAATGATCCACAGCACCGCGATCAGCAGCAGGACGGCGACGAACGAGTACGCCAGCTGAAGTTCGGCCCGGCCGGCGGGGATCGGCTTGCCGAGCTGGCGCGCGCGGTCGGCGTAGCCGAGGTCGAGCCGGTAGATCTCGGCCAGGCCCAGGCCGTTGAGCAACGCCATGATCGGCAACAGCAGTGGATCAGCGGCCGGCGCCAGCTTGCGGACCGCGAAGTGCGCCAGGAGGTAGACGGCGAGGAAACCCCCTGCCAAATAACCAACTTTGGCCGTGAGCCGGTTGTCATGAGCGAGGACGACCGCCGACAGGGCGCCGGTCGCGACGATGATCGCGAACAGCAAGAGGAACAGCTCCGTTCCCCGGCGGTTGGGCCGGGCTGGAGCGAAAGTTGCGGTCGTCACTGGCTACAGGACTTCGGCAGCGGGGTGGCCGGTGGGACGCTGACCGTCGGGGTCGGTGCTGGGGTCGGGCTCGGGGACTGCTTGGCCTTCTCGTTCGCGGCGGCTTTCGCGGCCGCCTGATGAGCGGCATCTTCCACATTGAACTTCAGCCGCGCCAGAATGCAGACGCCGTCGGCATGGCTGCTCGCCACGATGCCGCCGCTGACATGATCGCGGTCGAATTGGTTGAGCTTGTCGAGGGAGATGCCGCGTTCGGCGACGCTCGAGAGCGAGACCCCGAGCGGCTTGCTCTGCAGTCCATGGAAGAGCGCTGCCTGCCCACCGGAGCCTGCGACATACCAGGAGTTCGCCGCGATCGCCCACGTCGTCAGCACGCCCGCGACGACCACCAGCAGCACCGTCGTCACCGCGAGCGGCACCGGCCGGCGATACCAGCGCCGGCGCACCGACCGCCGGTGAACTCGGCCGGGTTCGGCGGTGAGCTCGCCGCTGATCGGCGGCATCCCAGCGGGCGGGGTGGCTGCCAGTTCCCGGGCGGAAAGGACGTCCGCCGTCCCGGTTTCGGGCAGGCGGAAGACACCCGTATCGACCGGGCGCTGCTCCGACATCGCCGGGGTCTGCGGATCACTGCCGTAGCTGACCGGCGGCGGTGGGGGAGGAGGCGGCGTCGAGCTGCGGCGCGCTTCGCGCTTGGCGGCGCGCTCCTCAGCTGTGAGTGACGCACCGCCGGGCAACACCAGCGCGGCCGCCGCGCTTGGGACCGCGTCCTGCTCAGCAGCCGCGCCGCCGACGACCGGGGTGTCCGGCATCCCAGGTTCGTCGTCGACGACGTCGGCGATGACGACTGTCACGTTGTCCGGGGCGCCGGCGGCCAGCGCGAGATCGATGAGCCGTTCGGCGGCGGCATCCGCGTCAGGGATGGCGAGCGTCTCGGCGAGCAACCCGTAGGCCACGTAGCCCGACAGGCCGTCGCTGCACAGCAGGTAGCGATCGCCGCGACGCGCCTCACGAACGGAAAGGTCGGGCTGGACACCGGCGCGGCCGTCGAGCGCCTGGGTGAGCAGGGAGCGCTGGGGATGGGTCTCGGCCTGCTCCGGGGTGATGCGCCCCTCGTCGACCATCCGCTGAACGAGCGTCTGGTCGTGGGTGAGCTGGCTGAATTCCCCGTCGCGCAACAGGTAGGCGCGGCTGTCGCCGACATGAGCGAGCCCGAGCCGAGTGCCGGATGAAAGCAAGGCCGTGAGCGTGGTGCCCATGCCGTCGAGCGAGGCGTTGGCATCGACCATCGCACGCAGGTGATCGTTGGCCACCTGGACCGCGCTGGCGAGCACCTCCAGCAGGTCGAGTCCCGCTTCGTCATCGTCGAGCTGGGCGAGCGCGGCGACGACGGCAGAACTCGCCACCTCACCCGCAGCGTGGCCACCCATGCCGTCGGCGACGATCGCCAACCGGGAGCCGGCGTAAGCGGAGTCCTCGTTGCCCTCGCGCACCTTTCCCACGTGGGAACGCACGGAGTAGCGAAGTCGCAAGGTCACTCCGATCGTCTTCCATGGGAGAGACTGAAAACCCAGCCGGCGCTCATCGTCTCAATTCCAGGACCGTCTTGCCGATCCGCACCGGCACTCCGATCGGCACCGGCGTGGGCCGGACGACCTTGGTGCGATCGAGGTACGTGCCGTTCGTCGAACCCAGATCCTCCACGAACCACTGGCCATCGCGTGGGACCAGCCGCGCATGGTGGGCCGAGGCGAAGTCGTCGTCGAGCACCAGGCTGGAGTCGCCGGCGCGGCCGAGGGTGACCGGACCCTGGCCGAGCGGGACCGTCAGCCCGCGGGCGCGTCCGCTCACCACCAGCAGCTTGCTGGGCTCGCGGCCGCGGCGCGGCTTCGGCGGCGGGGGAGGAGCGAAGACCGGCTGGGGAGCGACGTCACGGCGCAGCTGCCGCTTGCTCGGTCCGAACAGGTCGGAGCGGACCGCCCTGACGGCTGCCAGTACGAAGAGCCACAGCAGCGCGAGGAAGGTGAGCCGGATGACCAGGTAGGCGGCGTCGGTCACGGGCTACGCCTCGGCGGGACGGCCGGACAGCTCGCCCCCGCTCCGGCCGCTGTCTGCTCGCGAAACCAGCGCCTGACGGTGATAGACCAGCACGCTTCTGCCGACCTCGATCCGGTCGCCGTCCTGCATCGTCGCCTCGTGCACCTTGCGCCCGTTGACCCGGCTCCCGTTCGTCGAGCCCAGGTCGCGGTAGACGTGCTGGCCCGTGGGCTGTAGCAGGAGCTCACCATGGCGGCGTGAGACGCCGGTGTCGGGCAGCTGCACGTCCACATCGGACCCGCGCCCGATGACGGTGACCGTGCGCTTCAGGGTGACTTCGTTCACCTGGCCACCCGCGGCAGCGCTGCCGTTCTCGGCGGAGCCGCCGACGGTGACGATCAGGTACGGAAGCTGGGGTTGGCGATTGGTCGGGTTCGTCGGGCGGCTTGCGTTGCTCTGACCCCGGGTGGCGAGCGGAGGCCGGTGCTCGAAGGGCGGCAGCGGCTCCCCGACCTGCGTGGCGCGATTGGCCAGTATGGGCGGGGCGCCAGTGGCGCGCGGACCCTCCACCACGTCGCTGCGGACGTGGTAGCGCCCGACCGATAGCTCGGCATCGAGCTCCAACGAGACGCTCACCGGGGCGACGAAGGTGTAGCGCTGGGCGGCGGCGTGCTCGCGGACCAGAGTCGCGAGCTCGTCCTGCAGCGCCTGGCGGTAGGGCGCGAGCCGCTCGAAGTCGGCCTCGGAGAGGTCG
>DATAVO010000018.1:0-7879 GCA_036267695.1 Frankiaceae bacterium | reverse complement strand
TCGCCCGCTCCGGCTTCGAACAGCAATTGGCCGGAGGCGGTGTCGGCCGGCGTGGGCGAGTGCGTCGGCAACCCGGACGGGCGGGTCCCCGCAGCGGCATGGCTGCTACTGCACGCGGTCGCCGCGGCGGCACACGTCAGCGTTGCTGCGCAGAGCCAAGCAACCCTCATTCACCGCACCCCCGAACAAACCTAGGCCAGCCGTCACGGCAAGGGGGGCTCGGCAGGCCGTGATGTCCACGCCGATGGGCGGGAAAACCCTTGCGCCAGCGGGTCAGTCGGCACACTGCCGCTTTCACTGATCGCGACGGCGACGGCGACGGCGTAGTACAGCTGCGCGAAGTTGGCGGTGCACAGCGCCCAGGGGTGGCCGCCGGAGGTATGCGTGGTGTTGCCGTCATAGCCATCGCCCGCGTAGCGCCCGATCAGCGGACCGGGCTGCGGGGCGTCGGCGACGTTGAGGCCTCAGCTGTAGACCGTTTCGATGAACGACTTCGAGATCGTCGACGCCACGGGGTCTCCATTCGGCGCCGCGTTGAGATTGGCCAGCACGACGAGCCCGTTCTTCTTGTCCGGGTCGTAGCCGCAAAAGCTCTGAAAGCCCGGAAGTTCGCCGGTGTGGCCGTACATCGGGCCCAGCTTGACGATCGCGAGCCCGTAGGCGCCGGCGTTCGGCTCCTGCGGATTCACCGGCTGCAGGCTGTTGAGACGCTTGCGCTGCCATTCGGCGTTCAGCAGCGAACCGTCGCCCATCGCAGTGACCCAACTGAGGACGTCTTGAACAGTGCTGATGGCGGCACCGGCCGCCCAGGCCCACGAAGGGTTCTGATCCGTGACGTCGGTGGGCTTGAGCGTCCCCGCCGAGATGGCCGCCTGGTGGCTCTCCGGCAGCGTTGCCGATTCGATCGTGGAGACGTTGGTCCCGTACATGTAGCCCTGCGGGTGCGGCGCGGGCAGCGTGAAGGAATCCCGGGCTGGGAAGACGGTCTCGTGCATCCCGAGCGGATCGAAAAGCCGCTTCTGGAACGAGGTTGCGAGATCGTTCCCCTCGATTTTCTCGACGATGAGGCCGAGCAGGATCAGCCCCGTATTCGTGTAGTGATAGCCCTTGCCGGGCGCGAAGTACGGCGGGGTCTGGTACGCCATCGCCAGGAGCTCGTCCGGGGCCCAGGCCCGGCGCGGGGTCTCGTCCAGAGCGGTGTTGAACTCCAATGATTCGCTGTAGTTATAGAGCCCGCTACGCATGTTCAGCAGCTGCGTCAGGGTGATGTTGCGCCCGTTCGGGACGTCGCTGCGGTACTTGGAGACCGGATCGTCGATGCCCAGCTTGCCTTCCTGGGCGAGCTGCAGGATGACGGTGCCGGTGAATGTCTTGGTGATCGAGCCGATCCGGAAATGGTCGTCGAAGGACACCGGCGGGGAGCCGGCGACCGTCTTCGCGCCATAGGTCGAGCGCAGCACGCCTTGGGCGGTCTGGTAAATCACGACCGCCCCGGGAGTGGTCAGCTCCTTTGCCGTCTTGGTGAACAGTGCCTGCAGCTGCGACGCATTCGGTACGGACGAGGACGGGGACGGGGATGCAGATGGCGTGGGGGAGGGCGTACTGCCCGACGTCGTCGACGATCCGCACGCTGAAGCAAGGGCGCCGAATCCGACTGCAGCGGCACCGGAAAGCAGCGTGCGCCTGCTGATAGGGCTCGCTGCTGATCTCTGGGCGGGCACCAGATTGCCAGGATTGCTGGGCATTCGTGTCGCTCCCTGTGTTCTCGGCCCGGGCAGGCCGCCGTGCCACGAGCCCCCCGGCCTGCACCCGTGCTGCTTCGCAGACGTTCGCCCGCTGCTCATTCTGGACCAGGCCACCGATCGCTCGGGAGGGGCCTGTCGCGATCGCAGGCGATGGGAGTCCCCAGGTCACAAAGCGGACACAATTCATATCCGCATTCGAGTGACCGGCGCCTCGTCCTGGCTATTGCGTCACGGCCGCCCGATTGGGCCCGTTCAATGAGGAGCAGGCGATTCCTAGGTTCCCGGAGGCTCGGACGATGAATTTGTTGGCATGGCTGTGGGTTGCCCCCCTGGCCGTCATTCTCGTTGGTGGCGCGCTGTGGGCTGCGGCGTTCTCGCCCGCGTCCTCCCTCCGTTTCGCAGGCCGGGGCTGGAGGCTGACCCCGCGCCTCGAGCCGGCCTTCGGCCGCATCTCCGGGTGCATCCTCGTGCTGGCTGCCGGCGCCGGCCTGAGCATCGCGATCGTCTGGCCCGTCGGTTACTGGGCGCGCAACTTCAACGCCTCCGACCACAAGGTCTACAACTGGGTCCTCCCGCGGGCCCACCTGGACTGGCTGCACTCGACGATGCGGCTCCTGACCGAGATGAGCAACAACCGCCAGACCCAGGTCGTCGCCGCGTTCTTCATGATGGCGCTCACGATCGTCTGGTTCTTCCGCCGCCGGGGTCTCGTCGTGCTCGCTCCCGCCGTCTTGATCCTCGCGGCTTACGAGATCGAGCACCAGCTGCAGCACACCCTGAAGCTGCTCGCGGCCCGTACCGGCCCGGCGCCTGCAGGCCTCGGCGCGTTCCCGTCCGGTGGCTGCGCCCGGCTGATCTGTGTCTACGGCCTCATCGTCTACCTGGTGTTGCGGGCGTTCGGGAAGACACGGAGCAAGATCGCGATCCTGGCCTGGACCGCGCTTGCCGCTGCGACCTACACCGAGGCGTATTCGCGGCTGTATCTCGGCAAGCACTGGATCAGCGACATCATCGGCGGACTGGTGCTGGGTGTCGTCCTGCTCGCGGTATTCATCGCTGCCGCCAAGATGCTCGACCGTCCCGACCGCAACGACGAGGTCACCGAGGTCGTCGCCATCGGCGGCACCTCCGCCGCCATCGCCGCGCAGGCCGAGCTCCAGGCTCAGCCGGAGCCAGCCGCCGAACTCGCTGCAGACCCGAGCGATCCTCAGACGACCTGAGCAGGTTGTAGGTACGGCAGCGGCGGTGGGGCGAAAAATCGGCCCCACCGCCGCTTCGTCGTAGCGAGCGGACTGAGCTTGACGAACCCGGCCGTTACGACAAGAACTTCCCGACGCGATAGTCGAGCAGCACGAGGCGGCCGTCGAGCACGGTCGTGTCGATCAGGTCCAGTTCGACATCCGGCAGCCCCGCGTAGACCGGGCCCTGGCCGGTTGCCCCGTGAACGGTCGGAAAGACCATGACCCGCAGCCTGTCGACCAGCCCTGACCCCAGGAGGCTGCGGACCAGCGACGCGCTCCCGATCGTGCGCATCGGCATGCCATCTTCTATCGCCTTCAGTCGCGGCACGGCCGTCTCGATCGGTTCGCTGATGACGGTGGAGTTGGCCCACGAGAGCGGCGGGGTCACCGTCTTGGAAAAGACGATCTTGGGCAGCTCGGCCATCCGGTCAAACGACGGGTCAGTGTGGACCGCGACGATCTGCGACATCTCCCGAAACGTGTTGGCCCCCATGAGCATCACGTGCTCCTCGGCGAGCTGGTCCGCCACCCATCCCGAAAGGCCTGGCCCGTCGTAACCCCAATACGGAGCGCTCTGCGGTCCTGGCCCGCCATTGCCGTCGAGGGTGCTGAATATGTCGACGCGTAGTTCTCTCACGGTCTTCCCTTTCGTCGTTGCCGTCTCACATGGTGACGCCGGCGCCTACCGGAACCCATCGGTCTGACCGTGAACACTCAGTCTCCGCATCCTCGCTGGTCTGCCGCGCGCCCCGACCGGCGATCCGGGTCAGGGTCAGCCCGGCGACGGCAACGAGCGCCGTGATGATCCAGCCGGCAGCGCGGATCCCGGCGCCGCCGCCGAGTGCGCCGAACAGCAGCGAGCAGGGCAGGAACGTCAGCCAGGACATCGTGCCGATTCCCGAAGAGATGGCCGAACGCTGTTGGGAGGGCACCAGTTCGTGCAGCAGCCTCGACAGGTGAATGCTGATGGTCGCAAGCAGACCGATGAGCAGCACCTGTGCCGCGATCACTAGCGGCCCATCGGTGGTCAGCGCGAGCGTGAGCCCAGCGGCCGTCATCACCAAGGTAAAAGTGCCTGCCAATGCTGGACTTTGCAGCCTGACCCGACCGGCCAGCAGGCCGCCGAAGCCGAGCGTCGAGGTCATCGCTGCGGTGTACGGGCCGAACAGCACCGTAGGGACGGCAGCGGCGACCAGCCACAGCGGCCCGAACTCGAAGAGCATCTGCGTCGTCGCTGCAGCCAGCATCATCGCCAGCGCTATGGGTGCGACGCCGGGCCGCCGGGCAGCGGTGTGCCAGGTGGCAGCGAGGTGGGCGCGCAACCGGGGCTTGTCGTGCGTGCGGTGCAGGGTCGGCTCGCGGAAGCGGGTGAGCACGATGATCCCGATGACCGAGGTCGGGATCGTGAGCAGGTAGGTGTCACGAGCGGACAGCAGCGCGGCGACAGCGCCGCCGGCCAGCGAGCTTGCGGTGAGCGCGAGGCTGCTGAGGGTCTGGGTGCGTCCGTACAGCTTCTCGAAACCGCCCGCGTCGCCCACTTCCTCGATGAGCGTGTCGTAGACGATCGCGTCAACAGTGCCCGACTGCATCGCGAAATAGACGCCGAGCAGCATGGCACTGACGAGGTAGGTGGTGACGTTGTGGCTCAGCCCCCCTACCACGACGCTGGCCAGGGACGCGATGCTGGCGAGCATCAGGACGCCGCGGCGGCTCCACCGGTCGGCCAGGATTCCGGACGGGATTTCCAGCAGCGGGACCGTCGCGCCATAGGCCGTCGCCATCAGGGCGAACAGCGCCGGCGTGAAGCCCAGCTGCGTCATGAAGATCTTTTCGACCGGCACCCACGGCGCGATGCCTTCCAGCACCAGTGCGATGCGCAGTGGCCGGAGCCGACGGGTAGCCGCTGCCAGGGCGGGTGATGTCGTCATGGCGCATAGAACGAGACCGGTGCCGCGAACTAATCGGTCGGCGGGATCTCGTTTTCCCGCAGGATCGCCGGGAGCCCGAAAAGGGGGAACAAGCTGGGGTCGAACGTCGTGATCTCCACCAGCTCGCCGCCGGCAAAGCGCAGGACATCCAGCGATACCGCGCGGAACTCGGCCTCGCCTGGCTCGCGTACGTAATTGGCGGCCGCAGGCTGGCGGTTCGCCTGCGTGGCGATGAGCCGGAATTCGCCCAATGCGCCCGGGCCGAGTGCGTCGGCGAAGAAGCTCGCTAGGGCGGCGCGTCCCTCGTACAGGGTGGGCTGCGGCGGCATCGTGAAGCGCACGTCCTCACGCATCAGGGCGACCACCGCGGCGCTGTCGGCGCGCGCATGCGCGTCCATGTAGCGCTGCAAGAGTTCGCGTTCCTCGGCTGATGGCTCGCTCTGCGGCGCCCACTCGTCGGGCTCGTCCGGGCGGTGGCGCTTCATCGTCGCCCTCGCCCGCTGCAGAGCACTCGTGACGGAGGCGACGCTGGTGTCGAGCAGATCGGCCGTCTCCGCTGCGGACCAGTCGAGCACGTCGCGCAGGATCAACACCGCGCGCTGGTTGGGCGGCAGCAGCTGGATGGCCGCGAGGTAAGCCAGTCCGATGGTTTCGCGAGCGACCACCAACGCATCCGGCGCCTCGTCCGCCGGGGTCGCGGAATCCAGCAGCCGGTCCGGATAAGGCTGCAACCACGGGATTTCTGACGGCGGTGGCTCGCCGCCGGCGCCGACCGGGACCACCCGCTCGGGGTGCTTGCGCAACGTGTCGAGGCAGGCGTTCGTCGCGATCCGGTAGAGCCAGGGCCGGATCGTCGAACTGCCCGCCACCGTGGCCCGAGCCCGCCACGCGCGTAGCAACGTCTCCTGGACGTGGTCTTCCGCGTCGGTGAAGGAGCCGAGCATCCGGTAGCAGTGCACCCGTAGCTCACCGCGGTAGCCCTCGGCCAGCTGCGTGAAAGCTGCCTCGTCGCCTGGCACGTCTCGATCCTCAGCCATACCCCCCTCAGACGAGAAGGGAGGGCGGAATTGATCGGTCGGGGTCAGGCCACGATCAGATTTCGCTGCGGGTCAGTGATCTCGTCGACAGGCTCTGGCGCAGATTGAAAAGTTCAGTTAGGTTTCCCTTAACTACCCGCTCGGAGGTCGTCGTGATCATCTGCCACTGTCACCGCGTGACGGACAGTCAGGCCCGGGCGGCGTGCAGCGAGCCCGACTCCGATTGGCGAGCCGCCGTCAAGGCGACCGGCGCCGCGACGACGTGCGGCGGGTGCGTGCGTTTGCTGCGCCGGGCGGTCGAAGACACGCGAACCGCCCGCCTCCCGCGGCAGGAGCCGGTGGCGCAGACTGTCGTACATGCAGGGTGACGCAGCCGTTCTGACGGCGCTCAATGAGATCCTCACCGGTGAGCTGACAGCCGTGAACCAGTACTTCTTGCACGCTCGGATGCAGCGCAATTGGGGCTACGTGAAGCTCGCCCAATGCACGTACGACGAGTCGGTCGACGAGATGAAGCACGCCGACCGGCTCATCGAGCGGATCCTCTTCCTCGAAGGACACCCGAACCTGCAGCGGCTCGGCGCGCTGCGCATCGGCGAGAACGTCGAAGAGCAGCTCGCCTCCGATCTTGCGGTCGAGGGGGAGGCCATGCCGCGGCTTCGCAGCGCCATCCAGGTCACCTTCGACACCGGCGATTCGGTCACCCGGCTCTTGCTCGAGGACACCCTCAAAGCCGAGGAGGAGCACGTCGACTTCCTCGAGACCCAGCTGCACCTGTTCCGCACGCTCGGCGCGACGGACTATCTCGCCCAGCAGATCGAAACCGGATCCTGATCCGACCGTTCTGAGTCAGAACCTCTACGCGGTGCCGGTGATGAGCCGCACGACGAGCCGGCGACTGCGCCGATGGCGCACCGAGTGCAGGTGCGCTCGTTCGACATAGCGGCGGTAGCGCTGCTGCCCGCGCGCCCCGATGGCGCGCCAATTTTCGATGATCGTGCGCCGCGTTGCCTTGTCATAACGGATGACGACGGCCGCTAGTTCAGCGGGCATTCCGGTGACCCAGGGGTTCGCCCAAGCGTCGAGCTGGCTGGTCATGGCGGGCTGTCCTTTGCCAGGTGTTTGCGTCACGTTCAGCACACCTTGGCAGGGGTGTTTGCGGGCCCTGCGACCGGGGGTGCGCAGTTAACACGGCGCTACAGCGGGTTCACAAAACCGATACCCCATCGCGCTGCATTCCGCGTCAGGGTGCGGCCACTGGACGCGTACCTGCCCCTTGATCGTTGAGCGAGATTGGCCAGTGCTGGACCAAGGTTTCGGCGATAACGGCGAAAGCGTCAGCGACCCAGGGCCCCCCGAATCGATCACCAGCACCGAGCGTGGGATTGAGCCGGCAACCATCTGCTCACCTGGAGAGATCAGCTTCCCCAGGCCTCGCCATCAGGCTGTCACGCCGGCACCTGCGCCCACGACCAGGTAGCCGGTTTCAAAGTCGACGACGGCCCTGGGCGGGCAGCTCGATCATGGCCGACATCCTGACAGTCGGGCCGGCCGGAAGGACCCCATTCGGCTCATCGCTCGTCAGCGCCCGAGTTGTGAGAGCGCCAGCTGCGGCGCAGCCCACGACGACCCGCGCGCGGAGACGACACCCGCCGACGTGCACGCGATCGGCACCGCGATGGCGGCCGCGGCCCCGAGTCCGGCGCAGATTCCAGCGAGCTTGCTCAGCACCGATCGACCCATACGAGGTTCGTAGCACGCTGTGACGCCGTGATCACGGCGACACGTCGGGGCGACCTTCGAGATTCGCCCCCGGGTGCCGGGTGCGCGCGGTCACCCGGCAGGCTGCTCCCATGGCCGCCATCCACTTCGAGGAGACGTACCCGGCACTGCCGCGTCGCATCTTCGAGGTGTTGACAGATGAGGCA